>NZ_JAOTQT010000004.1:0-453387 GCF_025685725.1 Burkholderia sp. BKH01
TATGCACCCCGCCCCCTTCGCGCAAGCCCCTTTGTGAAATTATTTTGAAAAAGCCTCCGTGCGCTCGCGCGCCCGGTGGCTTCGGGCTCGACGGGCCGGGCATCGCAACGCGAACCGCCCGCCATAGCTACCGGGCAAGCCTCTCTTTCCTCATATATATACGAGGGCGACGGCATGCCCTTCCCAAGCGCGCTCCGGGTTCGCATCCCCGCTAATCACCGGGCCGCCGAACGCAACACCACATCGCCCGGCTGCAACATTGCGCGTTCGCGCCTTCATGGGTTTCGCAACCCCGTCCCGGGGATCGGACAAGGGGGCTCGCGCTGTCGAGTATCATGCCGCGACCGAACCACGCACTCACACCGACGATGGACAGCACCACTGAACCCGGCGACGCCGATCTTCGCGACGAATATGCAGCGCTGCGCGAGCGCGCCATCCTGCTCGAAGAACAGGCCCCGCCACTTCTGCAACGCATTTCGGATGTATTGCCGCGGATCAGCGGCGAATCGGAACTCGCGGACGAGCATCGCGAACGGCTCATCGGCGCACGCAATGCGGCGCTGGTTTCGATCGAAAACTATCAGCAGGCGATTCCTTTCCTGCAGACGGCCGACTCGATCATCGAGCAGATGGACAAGACGCCCGAGCGCGACGAAGACATTGAGTGGCGTGAATCGCTGCTGCAGCGGCTCGACGAGCTGATCGACGTCGCGGTCGTAATGATCGACGATGCGGAAGACTACTTCGAACAGGCGCTAGCCTGCGATCTATCCAGCGTGCCGAAATCCATCCTCGAGGATTGAGCAGTACCGCTCGGGATCGCGCGGCGCACCGGCTTCATGTCGCGTGCGCCCGCAATCCTCATGTTTGTCGGTCGACAATCACTGCGTGACTCCGTCGGCGTCAGGCAGACCGCACCTCTCCCGCAAAAGCTCACCTCGTCGTAACAGCGTCCTGGAGTCGCCGCGCGCCGCCACTACAGTGAGTCGAGCACGATCGTCTCGCTCACGATCGGCACTCGGATATATCCACCCTCTGTATCGCCATACGCATGCGCGTTCCCGTCGATGACGTATTGCGCCGTCAGTGCGCACAAGGTCGCGTCTCGCGCATCGACGGAACGCAGCGTCGACACATCGATCCCCAGTCGCTCCAGCAATTGCCGGCGCTGGTTGCGCTTGTGCTTCGCCGATGCAACCGCCTTGCCCAGCATCGCGCAGGTAATCGCGTAAGGATAGGTTTCGAAGCTCGCGCGCCCGCCCGCATAGCGCGCGCCGGTCAGCAGCGGATAGGCGTCCGCGAGCGAGCGGTAGACGCGCTCCCCGATGAACATCCAGTCGAAGAAGCCCGACGTGCTCGCGACGGCCTGCTCTCGCGACGGCGTCGGGAAACACGAGATCCGCTCGCGCGCGAGCGCCTGCTCGGCCGCCCGGCGCCCGCTTCCCGCCCACCACAGGCTCGGTGCGTCGACGCCAACGGCCACGACGTCATGGGCGAGACACAGCGCAGGCACCGCCTCGGGCGCGATCCGCTGTTCGCGGCAGACAACCGTCGACCCGCGCAGGATCACGAGATCGCATAGCTTCTTGTCGCCCCCGACGTCGACACCCGCCACGGCGGCCGATTGCCGCGCGGCGGATCCGATGGATCGGGTCGATCGCATGCGGGCGCCTCAGTCCGCCGGTCGTGCTTCGTAGGCGGCATCGAAGATCGCCTCGAGGCCGGGATGCACGCCGCGCATCGGATCGACGACCGACTTCGCCCAGTCGAAGTACGCCTGCTTGCGCTCGAGCGGCCAGTCCGCGGGCGGATGGCGCGCGATGTCGCGCAGGTTGCAGATCTTGTCGGCCAGCTTCACGAGCTTCGCGCGCCGGCTGATGGTCGCCGCATGCTCGACCTGCAGGCGCTTGCGCTCGTCCTTCGGCAACGACTTGTCGTCGGTCACCTCCATCACGATGTCCGCCACGTCCTTGCCGAACAGTCGCAACAGCTCTTGTTCGGTCGTCTCCGTATCCTCGACCGTGTCGTGCAGCACGGCCGCGACGATCACGCGCTCGTCCTCGACGCCGGCTTCGTTGGCCAGCACGTCGGCGAGCGCGATCGGATGATTGATGTACGGCGACGCTTCTTCGTCCTTGCGCCGCTGATTGCGATGCTTGTCCGCCGCGAACGCGATGGCGGCTACCAGCCTTTTCATGTTCCCCCCTCGTGTAGCCAGTCGCGCGACCGGCAGAACCGGCCGCGTGCATTTCGGAACCGCACATACTACCTGTACGCGATGACCCTTCCCGTGCGCCGGCATCAATGCGCGCCCCGCATCACGCACCGGCCGGCGCGCGCTGCAACTCGACCACGTTGACCCGCGCGCCGAATACGTCCTTCACGAGCGGCAACAGGTGGTCGTGGTGCGTCAGGAACAGCACCTGGGTTCGCGTCGACAGATCGCGCAGCGCGTCGAGCCCGGCCTTCGCGCGCGCGTCGTCGAAGTTGATGAACAGGTCGTCGGCAACGAACGGCAGCGCGGTCCTGCTGCCGAGCTGCAGCTCCAGCGCCGCGATCCGCAGCGCGAGGAACAACTGGTCGCGCGTCCCTTCGCTCAACCCGGCGACCTCGACCGACGTTCCCTTCGTCCGCCGTGCATACAGCGCCGGCGGCGTCCGCTCGGTATCGACGGTGAGCTTCGCGAACTCGCCCAGCGTGAGCCCGGCGAAGATCTCGCCCGCCCGCCTGAGCATCGGCCCCTGCTTCTGGTCGCGATAGCGATCCGTCGCCCACTTCAGCAACCGGCTCGCGGTGGCCGCCTCGAGATACTGTTCGGCCGCGTCGCCCATCGCCGCCAGCGCTTCCTGCCGCTTCGATTCGGCGACGGCCGCGTTCGCCTGGCCGTCGATCGCGCCGAACGCCTGGTCGGCCACGACCTGCTGTTGTGCGAGCTCGTTCAACCGCTTGCCGACATCGCCCAGCGACTGTTTCACCGCCTCCAGGCGCGCCGGCACGTCGGCGATGTCCTGTTCCGCAACCTCAGCCTCGACGGCCGGACGTGACAGCCCGTCGCCGTCGCGCACCAGCGCCTCGTGCGCGGCATCGACCGCCTGCCGAAGCTGGCGCTGCCGATCCGAGCGTTCGGCCAGCGGCAGCGCCGCGTCGATCGACGCCACGCCAGCCAGATGAAGCAGCGGCTGGATGCGCGCATCGGCACCGGCCACCGCGGCGGCCGCATCCGCGACCTTGCCGTCGGCCTGCCGCACGGCCTCGTCGGCACGCGCGATCGCGCGCGCGATTTCCTTCGCGGCCGCGAGACGCATCGCCAGCCTGCGTGCAACGTCCAGCCAGTCGCCGCTCGCCAGCCATTCCGGCGCGAGCGCTTCGGCAAGCCGCCGCGCGCCGGCCTCGAGCGCAGCCAGTTCAGCGCGGATCGCGGCGATCCGGTTGCGCGGCGCATCGGCATCGGCCAGTTCAGCCGTCACCGCATTCGCGAGCCCCAGCGCGCCTTCCGCCGCGGCCAGCGTCACCGCACTCGCGGAAAGCTTCGCATCGGCCAGCGCATCGCGCCATTGCGCATGCCACGCATCGTAAGCTGCTTGCGCATGGCTGGCCCGCGACTGCGCCGTCGCGCATCCGCGTTCGGCTTCCCGCGCGCGATCGTCGAGGCTGTCCTTCTGCGCGATCGCTTTCTCGGCCGACTGCACGAACGTCTCGGCGATGGCGACGAGTGCCGTCAGTCCGTCCGTATCGCTGCCTCGCGACACCGTATGCAATGCCGAACGCAACGTGGCCTCGGCACCGGCCCGTGCCGCGCGAATCGTGTCGAATTCGCGGCGCTGACGGTCGAGATCGGCCTGAGCGGCGAACACCGTATCGCGCTTCGCGAGCCAGTCGCCCATCGCCGCGAGCGGCATGCCGGGCACAGCGGCCGTCGTCGCGAGTTCGGCCCATGCGTCGCGGTGCGCGGCCAGCTCGCGTTCGCTCTCGTCCAACGCAGCCTGCCTGCGCGCCACGCCGGCACGCGCGGATTCGACCTGCTGACGCAGCGATTGAAGCGTCGCCGCCGCCTGCGTCGCGCCGAGCTGCGCATCGACGAGTTCGTCGGCCAGGCGAATCGCATCGTCGACCGCCGGTGCGCCCGTTGCCAGATCGACGGTGCCATTGCGGATGTCGCCCCATGCGCCGTCGCGTCGCGCGCGCGCCGCCAGCACGTCGGCGGTCGTGACGACCTTGTGGTTCTCCGCGAAATGCTTCTCCTGCAATTCGAGCCGCTCGAACTCTTCGAGCGCGCCGTCCCGCGCGTCGCGCGCGGCAGCGGCCGCGCTTGCGCGTTCGCTGTCCTCCTTGAGCAGCACGCCGAGCCGCGCCGCCGACGGCACGTCGAGCGCACGCAGCGTATCGACCGGCATGCGCCACCGGCCGAGTGCATCGAGCGCGCCGGACAGCGTGCACTCGGCGGCAGCGATTTCATGTTCGAGCGCCTGTTCGCGCTGGCCGCTGTTGCGAAAGCCTTGCGCATCGGCGAGCGCCGCGCGCAGCGCCTCCGGCACGTCGACGGTCGACAGGCGCGCCCGTTGCTCCTGCACCTGCGCAAGCTCGCGCGTGCGTTCGTCGAGCGATTCGCGCGCGCCGGCGAGCGCCTGGTGCAGTGCGCCGTGTTCGCGCAGCAGGTTCGCGACGGTCTTCAGCGACAGCGCCGTCGGCAGCGACGCGCGTAGCGTCGCTTCGTCCGTCGGCCAGTCGAGCTGCGCGGCGGCCGAAAACGCGGCGGACAGGTGCCGCTCGACGTCCGCGCCGAGCAGCAGCAGATCCTGCGCGTGATTCATGCAGGCGCCGCGCAGCCGATCGAGCGCTTCGATGTCGGCTTCGAGCGCCAGCGTATCGGCATCGGCGTCGATCGCATCGCACGCCTGCCGTTTCGCGAGCAGGTCGGCACGCCGTTCCTCGAGCACCTTCTGTTCGGCCGCGAGATCGCCCTGCGCCTTCAGCAGGTCCGCATACGCGGTCGGCGGCAATTCAACGACCACGCCCAGTTCTGCCAGCGCCGCATCCTTGACCGTCAGCTCCTTCAGGTACGGCGCCAACCGCCGAACGCGTTCGAGCTTCGAACGCAGCGCTTCGAGCCGGCGCTGCTCCGCGCGCGCGTGCTCGATCTGCTGTTCGACCGCTTCGCGCGCATCCTTGCGATCGACCCAGTCGCGCGTGCGCACCTGGACCGTCTTCAGTTCGGTCACGGCTTCGTTGAACGACGTTTCGGCCAGCGCAAACGCGCTGCCGCTACGGCGCGGCGCCCAGAGCTCGACCGACCGCGCGTCGAGTTCCTCGCGCACCGGCCCGAGACTGCCGACACCGGCGGCCGATTCGAACAGCACCTGGCCGAGCTTGTCGGATGCATCGAGAATGCTGCGGCCGCCATCGACCAGCCGCCCGTGATCGAGCCCGAACATCTGCTCGAAGAATTCGCGCGTCGCGCCGTCGAGGATCTCGGCCAGATAATCGTCGGGAAGCTTGTCGTCGGCAGGCGTGCGCAACGGACTGCGCCCGCGCGCACGATGGAACGCGAGCTCGCCCGTGCCGTTCTCGAGCACACCGCCGATCCGCAGTTCGGGCGTGCTGTGCAGGAAATCGAGCGGCGTCTGCAGCTTCATCCCGAACAGCAGCTCGGACACGGCCGTGCGAATCGTCGACTTGCCGGCCTCGTTCGGCCCGACGATCACATGAAAATCCTCGCCGGCCGACGGGAACCGCAGTGTTTCGTCGGTGAACTTGCCGTACTTGATCAGATCGAGCTGACTGATGCGCATCGCTTACTCCCCCCTTGCCAGCCGCGCGAGCAGCGCGGGCCCGACCTGCTCGACCAGCGCCGTGAGCTCGCCCGCGCGCGCCATCGTCAGCAACGGCACTTCCTCCTTCACGTCGCTGCGCACCTTGCCGACGAACGGCTTCAGGTCGCGTTCGAGCAGTGCGAGGAAATCCGGATCGTGCGCGGCTTCGGCCAGGATCTGCTTCAAATCCTCCAGCGCTTCAAGCTGCTCGCTCTCGCCCTGCTGATGATCGGCGGCGGACGTCGCGAGCCGGACCTTCTCCAGCCACAGCCGCTCGTTGCCAATGATGCCGATCTGGTTCAGCACCTCCGCGCGCAACTGCGGCGCGCGGCCGAAAAAGAGCCCGTGCGCGGGTGTGCGCCCCGTCACCGTCACGCGCACCGCGCGCGGCACGTGGCCGTCGACGGTCAGCAGCGCCTCCAGCGACTGGCCGATCTTTCTCGACAAATCGGCGATCGTGAAGCATTCGGATGCATCGACCGACACGGCTTCCCAGCGCAGCACGTCGAGATACAGGCGCTCGACCTGCGTACGGCCTTGCTCGACGGTCACGAGCACAGCGCCGCGGCGGCCCGTCTCGCGGATATGGCGCCCCTGCAGGTTGCCGGGAAACACGACAGTGGACGCCCCCGTCCATTGCTGGAATTCGTGCACGTGGCCGAGCGCCCAGTAGTCGTAGCCCTTTGCGTTCAGTTCGGCCAGCGTGCACGGCGCATAGTTCGCGTGCGCCGCATAGCCTTCGAGCGCCGTGTGCAGCACGCCGATGTTGTAGTACCCGGGCACCGGGTCCGGATAGCCGATCGCGAGATTGTCGACGACGGCCTTGTCCTTGAAGCTCTGCCCGTGCAGCGCGACGTCGAATTCCGGCAGCTTGTGGGTTTCCGGCTTGCGATGGCCGAACACGGTGACGTTGTCGGGCAGCGTCAGCTTCTTCGTCATCTCGCTTTCGGCATCGTGGTTGCCGCCGAGGACGAATGCGCGAATGCCGGCCTTGCGCAGGCGCCCCATCTGCTGGCCGAAGAAGATGCCCGTGTTGTGATCCTTCCAGTCGCCGTCGTACAGGTCGCCGGCGATCACGAGGAACGCGACTTCCTCTTCGATCGCGCGATCCACGAGTTGCCGCAGCGCCTCGCGCGACGCGTTGCGCAACTGTGCGGCCGGCGCGTCGGGATACGCACTCAGGCCGTGCAACGGGCTGTCAAGGTGAATGTCTGCCGCGTGGATGAACTTCACGAAGATTCCTCTGTTTCATGACGAAGGGCGACACCGCTCGCGCAGGCCCGGCCGTCAATGGCAATCCTGGTAGCCGCGCGCATCGCCGCAGCACATGCAGCGCGCGTCCGACCGTATCACGCTGCCGGTTGCCAGCGGGTCGGGATGGTACCTGAAAGCGGGTAACGACATGGGGTTCTCCGTCGGTCCGGATGGTGGAGAAAGCACGCGATACGATTTCGAACGGCCATGGTGCCGTGGCGCGACCGTGTTACTGCGGAACATCGACCTCGGCAAACGTGCCGTTCACGAAACGATAGACGCGATGCGATGCGTTGCGCTGCCGTGCGCGAGATATTCCCACCGGACGTCGCTGCCGGCCGGTGCGTCGCGCCATGCGACCGCCAGATATGGCGATTGCGCTCCGGCGTCGGTTTCGAGCGAAACGAAGTCGAGACAGTTTCGAACCGGCAGCGAGAAGCGGCACCGCTCGGGCGCCGCGCAGTTCCAGCACATACAGCGTACCTTCTTCGCCCGCACCACAATGACAGCGCCGTCACCGCGGCCCTCAACGCAACCGGTATCGTCCGGCGGTTTCGTATTCGCATGGATCGCGCGTGACGCCGTGGAGTTCGTCGTATGCGCAGGCGTGCCACCCGGGTAATACCGTTTCCGGATCGCGCCGCGTGCGTCGTTCGTCGCGACGAACGCGGCCGATCCGATGCATGCCGTCACTCGCCGCGCGGCACGGGCGGCGGCGCAAAGCCGTTGTCGTTGCCGGGGAACGGATTCGCGTTGCGGCGCAGCGCGTCCTCGTCGTTCTCCTTCCGTGCGAACAGCGCGACGCCGATCACGCCGACGTTCGCGGCATCGCCGTACTTCGAGTTCGCGACATAACTGTCCGGCACCGCCGCAAAGCGGAACGCGGCAACTTCGTCGCGGCTCTTGCGGAAGCCCTCGATCGTCAGCGTGCGGCCCGGATACAGCACGTAACCGCCGTTCGTATAGCTGCCCGGCCGCCCCGACAGCACGTCGAGCCCGTCGACGGTCGACACGACTTCGAACGTGCGGCGCCCCTGGTTGCGCAGCACGATCATGTAGCGCGAACCCTCGACGCCCGCCATGTGCCAGCGGCCGTTGCTGCGCGCGAGGCGCAGCGGCACCCCCTTCTCGTCCGTAAACGACAGTGCGATGTCGCCGTTCGCGAGCGCGACGCGGGTCGGCAGCCGGCGCACCTGGGATGCGGGAAGATGTCCGGGCAGCGCGTCGTTGTAGTAGACCGACGCGAGATCCGTCGGCTTCGCCGGATCCGCACGTTCGAATTCGACATTGCGGGTTTCGGATCGCACCGACTCGCCCCAGGCGGTGCCGAGCCCGCGGCGTTCGCTGGCGTCCGGAGCCTGCGGTGCAGCCGCAGACGCGCCGATACTGCCTGACGGCGGGGGCGGCGCTGCGCAGGCGGCCAGCCAGAGCGCGCAGGCGAGCGCGAGAAGACGGAACAGGATGGTCATGACGTGATGCCTCGGAATGTTATCGGACCGCGCCGGGCCGGCCGGAACGGCGTTTTGGTGTCGTCTGTCGTCACGCTGTCGATCGGACATGCTTGCCCGCGTCGGCCGGCGCTGCCATCGCGGCGGCCCGGCAACCGGGAGCCCCGCTATTTAAGCATGGCGGGCGGGCAATGGGCAGGGGCCACGCGCGTCGCCTGCCGCGGGCTCGTGCCCGTGGCGTCCGGTAGCGCGAACGTGCCCATCGCGCCGTCGGATTCGCGGCGAACGCCGATGCATCACTGTATTTCGACGAACGTCGAACGGCGCACTGTGTGCGCCGATAAAAAAAGCCCGGCCCGCTTCGAAGCGGGCCGGGCCGTGATTGGATGCGTGTTGCTTACAGCGCGCCGCCTTGTGCCGAAGCCGAACCCTTCACGCCGACCGATGCGCCGCCCTGCACCGAGTTCGTCGCGCCTTCGAGCGCTTCGCCGGCCTTCGCCTTCGCACTGCCCGCGACGTCACCTGCCGTCGACATCGCACCTTGTGCGTGGCTCTTTGCCGTGCCTGCGACGTGCTTCACGTGCGACTTCGTCGAATGTACGGCCGACGTCGCGGCATCCTTCGCCGAGCCCGCAGCCGAACCCACCGCATTCGTCGCGCCGCCCACCGCATTGCCGGCTGCCGCGCCGACGCCGCCGACCGTCTTGCCGACGCCGTTCAGCGCGCCGCCGACGAGGTTGCCCGCGCCCGAACCCGAGCCTGCAGCATTCGCGCCGGCGCCAGCCTGCACGCCCACGCCGCCGCCGAGCAGCGGCGTCTGGACCTGTGCGCCGACGCCTGCGGAACCCTCAGCGCCGGTCTGGGCCGTCTGTGCGAAAGCAGCCGACGTCGCCATCGCCGTCAGTGCGGCACCCAGCAGAATCGTACGAATCTTGTTCATGGTCATTCTCCCCAAAGACGTTGTTGCTGCGGGCCGCGTCCGTGCGGCTTGTCGCATGCCTCGCCGCGACGTGCGGCAGGTGGAGCTAATGTAGCGGCGCCGACGCGCAAAACGATTGATTTGCGGGGACTGTTACTTCAGTTGCAAATGCTGACGATTGACTCACATAGTTTGACAATCGGGGGCTTGCGACGAAACGGCGGAGGTATTTGCAGTCGAGCGGATGCGGACGCGGTGATGTGCGGCGCGGGCCGCGTCGCGATGGCGATCTACCCGACCATCACGCATCGGGCAACCAGGCAGGTGAAACGGCTAGCAGGGAAACCGGCCGTTTTTATAAGCATCCCAAAGTATATGTATCGGCCAGCCGTCGGTACGGCCCGACAACCGGCTCCTCGCGATCAGTTCGATGTCGTCGGACACGCACGCCGCCACATCGGCGTTGCCCGATGCGCCGAAGGCGAGCTTGTACGCCTTTTCGCGCAACGCATTCACGGCCGGCGTATCGATCGCAGCACCCGGATCGCCGTCGATCGCATCGAATGCCGCCATCCACTGCGCATCGAACGGGTCGGCATCGCGACTGTCCAGCGCGCGGTCGCAATCGACGTCGCCGAGGAAATCGAAAAAGCCCGGCGCCGACAGGACTGCGTCCATTTCAAGCAGATGCGCGTTCGTCATTGCGACTCCTTCTCGACGCGCGGCCCCGACCGCCTGTCGGCAGAAACAGGCAGATCGGAGCCGCGCGTGCTCCGCCGGATTACGGCCGGAACGTATCGCCGAGCACGACGCCTTCGCGACGCGGATCGGTGCCGCCCTGCAACGCGGGCGACTGGCCGACCGTCACGCGCATCACGGTGTTGACGCCGCTCGCCTGCGCGGACGTCGACACCTTGTGCCCGAGCGCGAGTAGCCCCGTGATCAGCGGATCGTTCGCACCGTTGTTCGCCGCGTTGACGTTCGGATGCTCGCCGCCGATCGTGGTCGTCGGGCTATTGCTCGCGCCGAAATCGACGAGCCCCGCTGACTGCTGCGCATCGAGCCCCCAGTCGAGCGCGCCGACCAGCGTCTTGACCACGTATTGCGGAATCGTGCCGCCGCCCGGCGAACCGGTCGCCATCACGAAATCGCCGCGCGAACCGTCAGCGGCCTGCCCGAACACGATCGTCGGCGCCATCGAACTGCGCGGCCGCTTGCCCGGCTGCAGGCGGTTGGCCACCGGATTGCCGGCGCTGTCGACCGGGTTCGCGGAAAAGTCGGTCAACTGGTTGTTCAGCAGGAAGCCGTTGGTCATGTGGAACGAGCCCATGCTCGACTCGACCGTGGTCGTCGCGCTCAGCACGGTGCCGTCGCCGTCGACGATCGTGAACTGGTTCGTGCCGTGCTCGATCAGCGTCGTGTCGACACCGAGCGGCACCGCGCCGAGATTGCCGGGCTGCGCGGTGCCCATGCTCTTGGTCGTGTCGATCAGCGCCGCGCGCGATTTCAGGTACGGCTTGTTCAGCAGCGTGTCCCACGTGCCGCCCGGCAGCGGCACGAAATCCGTATCGGCCACGTACTTGTCGCGGTCGGCATACGCGAGCCGTTCGGCCTCGGTGACGAGATGCACGCCCGCGACGGTCGGCTTGCCGCCTTCGAGATCGATCGCCGTCGGCTTCAGCGACTTCAAGTCGAAGTTCTCGAGAATGCCGAGCGCCGATGCAACCGCGATACCGCCCGACGACGGCGGCGGCATCCCGCATACCCAGTAGCTGCGATAGGTCGTGCACACGGGTTCGCGGCGCTTCGCCTGATACGCGGCCAGATCCGCGACGGTCGTCTTGCCCGGCGTGAGCGTCGAGCCGTCCGCGCCCTTCGTCGTCGCGATCTTTGCGACGATGTCCTGCGCGATCTGCCCCGTGTACAGCGCATTCGCACCCGACTGCGCAATCAGCGCCAGCGTGTGCGCATATGCGGGGTTCTTCAGCACGGTGCCGAGCGTCTTCGGCGAGCCGTCGGCATTCAGGAAATACGCGGCAGCCTCGGGATCGCGCTTCAGGTTCGCGGCGTTCGCCACGATCGCGTCGGCGAGCCGGCCGCCGATCGGGAAGCCGTTGGTCGCAAGCGTGATCGCGTCGCCGAACAGGTTCTGCCACGGCAACCGGCCGTGATCCTGCTGCAGTGCCTCGATGAGCCGCGGCACGCCGATGGTGCCGATCGAGCGGCCGCTGGCGCGCGCGTTCGGCAGCGGCGCCGAATGGTCGGTCGTGTCGTCGACGTAGCGCAGATAGTTCTCCGTCGCGGCGGCCGGCGCGGTTTCCCGGCCGTCGTACGCCTGCAGCGTCTTGCCGCGCGCATCGTAGTAGAGCAGCACGCCGCCCGACCCGAGGCCCGTCGCCTCGGGCACCGTCAGGCCAAGCACGGCCTGCACGGCGACCGCCGCGTCGGCGGCCGTGCCGCCTTTCTTCAGCACCGCGCAGCCGGCCGCGCTCGCGTAAGCGTTCGACGTCGCCACCAGGTAGGTCTTCGCATAGACGGGTTTCATCCCGGTGCGATAACCCGACGACGCTTCCGGCAGCGAAGGATCGCCCGGCTGGTTCGAGCCAACCACGACCGTCGCGCCGCTGTTGTCGACCGCGAGGCAGCTCGTATCGGTTGAAGGTGCCTGCGTGCGCCCCGCTTCGTTCTCGACGTCGCCGCCGCATGCCGTCAGCAGGGCAGCCGCGAGCAACGCGGACACATACGGGAAAATCGCTGTTCTGTTCATTGTCTTTCGATGTTCTTTTAGGTCGTTGCGATGGGCATCGCGCTGCCTGCAACCCCCTCGGTGCACAGGCAACGCGTTCGATAGTCCCACGAACGAATTTTTTTCCGCAACAAGGAAATGACGCGTGCCGCGCACTGATGCGCCGGTTGCGTTGCAAGTGCCGGCCGAATGCGGATGGACATCGGGACGATTGCCGGCGTCACCGCGTCCGGCTATAACTCGTGGATGGATACGAATCGCTGGATTCACGATCCCGTCGGCGCCTTTCGCGCATGGCAGGAAACCACCGCGACCGGCGCTGGCCGCCGGCCGTTCGCGCCGCGCTCGGTCGTGCAGCACGTCGCGATGTTCGAACGGTTCCTGCGCCACCTGATCGCGCACCGCGTGTCGCTGGCCACGTTCGGGCCCGACCACGTCGCAACCTTCCTGACGGAGCTCGAACGCACGTGCGCGCCCGGCACATCGACGCGCGTGCGCTACGCGAAGCTGATCGACCGGCTGGGCCGGCATCTGGTCGACACCGGTGTGCGGACGATCCATCCGGCCGGCCGGCTGACGCGCCATCTCGCGTGGCCGGACGGCGAGCCCGAGCCGTGCTACCTGCCGCCCGACTTCGACGCGGCACTGCAGCGCCATGTGCAGCCGCGACCGGACGACACGCCGGCCGACTGCCGGAATCGCGCGATCGTCGCGCTGCTGCTCGCGAGCGGCATCACGTCCGCCGAGATTCGCGCGACGACGCATGACGCGCCCGATCTCGACGCGCTGCCGCCCGCGCTAGCCGTGCCGCGCGATCGCGCGCGGCCGGCGCGCCGGATCGAACTCGCCGCGTTCGCGCTGGCACCGCTCGCCGCATGGCGCGCACGCTCGGCAGACGCACCGGCATCGGCGCTGCTGTTTCCCGCGCCGCGCGGCGGTGGCGCGATGAACGACATGTTTCTGCTGCTCGTCGTGCGCGCCGCGCTGACCTCGATCGGTTTCCACGCAGCAGACATGAGCCCGCGCGTGCTGCGCAACACGTATGCGCGCCGCCAGTTGCTCGCCGGCCACGCGCACGCCGACGTCAGCGCCATGCTCGGTCTCGTCAGTACGCGAACGATCACGCGCATCCGGCAGACGCTGCCACCCGATGCGGCCGCGGATCGCGCCGCGCATGAGCGTTGAACCGGCTCACGGCACGGGCCCCGTTCCTTTTTGTTCCCTATTCGCCCGGCTTCGACTCGATCAGCCGCAGAATCCGGGTGTCGTACGGCGATTGCATGACTTCCGCGACGCGGATCTCGGACGCGGCCGGATGCAGCGGATTCAGCAGGAAGTTGTACGCGTGCGGCACGACGACACTCGGGACGCGCAGCAGCGCGCTCGGCTGCGTGTGCAGCCACTCGGTGCCGGCGCTGCGGGTCCAGTCGACGTTCGTTCGCCAGTCATCCGGCGCGTCGCCGTCCGCGATTTCGGCGACGTCCACCGATTCCGGCACCTCGATACGAAGCAACTGGTATCCGCTCGGCAATTGCGCAACGGTGGCGATTTCGAAATGCACGAGCGTCTCGAGCAGCGCGAGTGCCGGATGCTCGGCGAGATACACGACGGGCTGCCCGGCAAAATGCCAGCGTCCGCCGGCGCGCAACCCGCCGATGCCTTTCAGATCGGCGTAATTGCTGATCCGCCACAGCGTCGTCAAGCGAAGTACCCCTCGTCGATCTGCGTGAGGGCCTCTTCGACGAGCCGCGCGCCATGCTCGGTGCTCGCCATGTCGAGCGACGTGCGGCCGCCGAAGCGCTGCAGCCCGTTGCGCAGCCACGCCATCGCCTTGTCCTGGTCGCCGAACGTGGCCGTCGCCTGCGCGACGATGCGCGCGAGGCGGATCGCCTTGTCGGATTCCTCCGGCGACAGGCGTTCGTGCGCCTGGCGACGGTGGCTCAACGTGCGGCGCGGGATGATGAAGGCCAGCTCGTCCGATTTCAGCCCGCGCTCCGACAGCCGGTCGATCACCGAGACGTCGACACGTGCGCTCGCCAGCTCGGCAAGATCGGCGCCCGATCGGACGCGGATCGCCAGCAGCTGCTCGAGAATCGTGAATTCGGCCTGACGCGGATGTGCCACGCCCGAAGGATGAAAAGCGATGGTGCTCATGACCTCTCTCCGGCAATTTGCCCATTCATTATAGGCGTTTTGCCGAAGACTTGCGGATTGCGGGGTGCGGGTATCCCAACGGGCTGGAAAGCCGGTTTGAGAACGCGTCCGCGAATCGAAGATTCGCCTGGTGGGGTTGAGACTGAAATTCAGTATATAAAATTACCCGCTGTAACTTGCAGTTGTCACGTAACAACGTTTTGACAGTGGAACGTTGAAGCAACTGCACTGTTCGAGCGCCGGGTCCACGTCACGCGATGGATCGCCGTTGCTTCACGGCCCATTTCGCAACCCTCCCCACCAGAACGAAAGCAACAAGTAAGAATTCGCTGAATGCCTGAAAGGAAGCCGTAACACGCGAAACCAGGCGAATCGCGGCTCCCGCCCCATCGCCGCGCTGTCACCGCATCGTGTCGCGTTCCGGCATGGCCGCTTTCCGTAGCGTTGCCCGGACGAGCCGGCTTCCTGCCGTCATTCGCTACGAATCCTGTCCGTGCCCGCTCCACCCGCTTCCGTACACTCGAACTCGCGCCATGCGGCGCAGGCGGCGTACATCCCGCGTACGGCCGCGCCTGACGGGAGCCTTGCATGCTGTCCATCGACGGAATGGGTCTGGGTTTGAACTGGCAGCGTTTCCTGTCGCAAACGCTGAATCCGGACCTCGCGCCGAAGCCGCCGCAAAATGTGGGCGGCACGTCCAACGACGGCCCGAACAACGGTCCCGCCAACCCGGTCAACCCGACCGCCGCGCCGCCGATCCCCGTGCAGGCGGACCTCGGCACCGATCCGACCAAACCGACCAACGCCGAAATCGGCTCGGCCACCGCGCTGCTGCAGAGCATGGCCGATCAATATCGCGTGGCGCCGCCCGAGATCACCGTCGACAACGACACGACGCGTGCGGTCCAGGGCGTGATCCAGGACGCGCAGACGAAATACGACAACGCGCAGCAGGCACTGCAAGGCGCGCAAGGCGTGCTGCGGATGACGAGCCGCGATCCCGACTCGACGCCCGACGAGCACAAGGCCGCAGTCGACAACTACACGAAAGCGCGCAATGCGGCCGACACCGCGCAACGCGAGCTCGACGTGACGACCGACGCCGGCTACCGCATCCTGTACGGCGAACAGGCGAAGGCCGACCAGTACAGCTCCGACCCGACGAACCAGAACATCGCAGGCCCCGCACAGCAGCAGGCCGACGCGAAACTCGCCGCGCTGCAGAAGCTGTTCCCCGACCAGACGAAGGCGAATCCGAACTTCGTTCCGCAACAGGGCGACTGCAAGACGCCCGACCAGGTCCAGGCGTACGACGACTGGCAGTCGGCGGCGTCGAGCGCGACGGTCGGCCAGGCCAAGTACTGGGCGGACGTCAGCAACGCGAATCTCGCCTATACGCAGTTCCAGTCGTACATGGGCGACCCCGCGTACCAGGACGCGATCGATACCGGCGTCGGCAAGCTGAATGACGCGCTCGCGCCGCTGCAACTGCAGGTCGATCTACCCGACCCGCCCGCGACCGACCAGAACGGCAACGTCGACATGAACGCCGTGCAAGCGAACGTCGCGCAGGCAGCGAAGATCGCGAATTACTCGAACGCGGCCTATGCTGCGTCGCTCGACGCGCAGCAGGTCACGACACTGCAGCAGAAGTACGACGTCGACAGCGCCTGCCTGATCGGTTCGACGCCCGGCGCAGCGAAGGACGACAAGGCCGCGCTCGACCGCGCGACCACGCAGGCGAACACGAGCGGCGGCTACATGCAGATGCTCGGCGCGCAGCTCACGGTCGACGACTTGCAGGCCAAATACGACACGGCGAAAAGCGCGTCCGACGACTGGCATACCGCGAATCCGAAATCGCTGGATCCGCACCCGAAGGTCGACGTCGATCTCGGCAATGCATCCGATGCGCTGGCACAGGCGAAACAGACGGCGAGCCTCGCGCACGACGGATTCGTGGTCGCCTACGGCCAGACGCTCGCGCAGCAGTACGACGACGCCGGCTCGCAGATCGACGCGCAGCTCAAGCCGAAGGTGCCGTTTGTGCTGCAGAACCCGACGCCGACGCTGTCGACGAATCCGCCGCCCTCGACGACGACACCGGCCCCATCGCCGGGACCGTCGCCGTCGTTGAGCACGTCGCTGCCGAGCGCATCGGGTACGCCGAGTACATCGGGTACGCCGGCTCCGTCGACGACGCAGACACCGACGTCGTCATTGAGCACGTCGGCACCGGCCGGCAGCCTGTCGACATCGTTCCCTCCCACGACGCTGTTCACGAATCCGTCGTTCGTGCTGCAACCGCCCGGCTCGAACACGTCCGTGCCGACCACCGCGACCGGCCAGACCGCGCTCGACGCGAAAAAGCTCCACGTCGTCGCGGGCGCGCTGCGCGCAGCCGACGGCCGGCTGTCCAACACGTACAACGACGCAGCCGCGAAATTCCAGCTCGCGAACGCGCAGACGCAGGAAGGCGTGCTGAAGGGCAAGCTCGCGGACATGCAGAAAACCTACGACGACTGGTACGCGCACAACCCGACGCCCGTGCGGCTGCGCATGGTGGACGGCGACGAGATCCCGATGCCGACGCCGCTACGCGCGAATCCGTACCAGGGCGACCTCGACAAGGCGCGCAGCGATCTGCAGCAGGCCGACGCGAACATCAACAAGCTGCAACTGCTGACGGAGATGTCGCATCAGCAGGTGCTGCTCGACCAGTTCGACGCGAGCCTCGCCGAGAACCTGCGCAACCCGCAGAGCCAGGACGACAAGGACGCGTACTCGAAGGCGCTGGACGGCTTCTTCCGCGCGCACCAGGGCGAACTGTCTCAATCGCTGCTCGACCAGGCGGGCGCGAGCACGAACAAGGCCGCGACGATCGATTTCGGCAAGCTGACCGACAACGAGCAGCGCAACCTGATCGGCACCGCGATCGGGCTCGCGCCGGACGTCCAGCCGTCGTCGGACACGGGCTCGCCCACCGCGCCCGTCAACGACGACACGGTGCGCTACACCGACAAGGACAAGCTGGACACGATCAACAAGGTGCGCGGCGAAATCCTGAAGCTCGGCGGCGGCGCCAGCACGCAGGTCAACATCCTGCCGCTGATCTACTCGGACAAGACGGCCGGCATGGTGACGAGCGCGCTCTTCAAGGTCACCGACGGCAAGGGCAACGTCCAGTATGTCGACGACACGTCGGCGAAATACGACAACATCGGCGACTACCTCGACAACAACCAGCTTGCGTCGAGCGGCACGCTCGACCTCGTGACCGGCTACGACGGCAACGGTCACGCGCAGTACCAGCAGAAGGCCGCGCATCACGACGACTGGTTCGACAGCACGCTGAACACGCTGACGGGCGGCAAGGTGAACCTCGGGATGATGGGTCTCGGGCTGCTGATGGAAGGCGCCGGCGTGCTGCTCGACGCAACGGGCGTGGGCGCGTTTGCCGGCGCCGCGCTGAACTTCACGGGCGCGGTCATGATGGACACGGCGATCGGCTCGAGCATGGCGAAATCCGCGATCGATATCGGCTCGCGATGGGACCACAACCAGAGCGTCAATCCGTTCACCGACGCCGGCGCGCGAGGCGACTGGCTCAACCTCGTGCCGATGGGCGCGGCCGGCGCCGCGAAGTTCGCGGGATCGGAAGTGTTCGGCAAGACGATCACGGCACTCACCGGCTCGGCGAAGGCCGCGCGCGTGACCACGGCGATCGTGCGCGGCACGTCGCTCGCCACCGGCGTCGGCGCCGCGAGCGAGAGCTTCGTCGAGGCCGGTTTCGCTTTCGCCGACGGGAACAGCAAGCAGGGCTGGGAAGATCTCAAGTCCGGCTTCACGAACGTCGCGCTGATGGGTGCGGGCGGCGTGAGGGATCGCGTGGTCAATGCGGCGGTGCGCGTCACCGGCAAGCCGGTGATCGCCCGCTCGGCGGGTGGCGACAGGATCTCGATCGACGGCCAGCAACTGCAGAAAATCCTGAGCGCGAAGGAGCCGCCGCAACTCGCGCTTGGCGCGACGCGCGCGTCGCTCGACGGCGTCGACATCAAGGTCGCGAAGGACGGCACGTTGATGGCGGGCGACAAGGTGCTCACCTACGACAACATGCCCGTACGCGTGCTCGACGGGCTCAACAACAAGGACCTGAACAATCTGCCGCGGGGTGCATCGGTGATGCTCGGCGAGAACGGCGAACTGAGCATCGTCAAGCTGACCGGCAAGACCTGGACAGAAGGCACGAAGATCGATTCGATCACGGAGACGGGCGACCGGCTGTCGTTCGGCAGCGACGGCGAAATCGACGCGCCGTCGAAGCTCGTCGCGAAAACACCCACGCAGTGGCAGGACGACCTGCAGCAACAGGCGAACGACAACGCTCCGCCCGCCGACCACGCGCAGAACGCGTCCCCCGCCGACGAAGCCGCGACGCGCGCGTCCGAAGCGAGCAACACAGCCACCGCAACCACTGCGGCAAGCGCACGCAGTGCGCAGCACACGAGCGAAGCACAGGCCACGCGCGACGAGAACCAGCAGGAAACGCGCGCGGCGGATTCGCATGTCGCCGCGCAGAATCGCCGCAGCAGCAACCTGCGCGCGGCGGAAGATCCGGCCGTCGCGCGCTCGCCCGGCGCACCCGGTGCGGGCGCCCTTGAAGAACCGGCCAGCGTTGCACCGCGCATGCCGGTCCGCGTGATCGACCTGACCGACGCCGAACCCGCATCCCGGCCCGCGACGCGCGATCCGGCCGGCGTCTCCGTGCCGCACGGCCCGTCGGCCGAGGCGCTCGACTACGGCGAGCACACGCTCATCATCGTGCGCAACGGCGACGACCACGCGGCGGCACCGCCCGACGCTGCGCAACCTCGCGCGGCGGGCTCGCTGCCCGCCGACGTCGCGGAACCGATCGTCGTCATCGCCGACGCCGCGGACGCGCACGTTGCGCCCGAACTCGCGAACCGCTGGCAGCGCCCGGTGTTCGCGGCCACGCCGGAAGCGCTGCACACGGACGGCACGCTGCGTGCGGATGCGTCGTTGACTCGCTACATGCCTGCGCCCGATGCGCCGGTCACGGGCAGCCGCGTCGTCGGCACGAACGCGCAGGCGCAGCACGCCGACGCGACGGCAGGCGTCGCCGAAGCCGACACGCCCGCGCCGACGCCCGCGAACGACGACACCGTCATCGTGCTCGCGACGACCAAGCGCAGCGCCACCGACCCGGAAAACAATGCCGCCCTGCCGCCGCAACCGCCCGCTCGCGCGGCACGCGCGCTGGACGGCGCATTCAGCGCACCGAACCGCATCCTCGTGCTCGTCAAGCCGGCCGAGCGGCCTGCCTCGCAGGCGGCAAACGAAGAGAGCGACGCGTCCCGCCCAACCCCGACCGGCGACGCGCATGCCGAGGACCACGTGCTCCCGGCCGCCGCGCACCCGGAAATCACCGAAGCGCCGCCGGACCCGTCGCTGGCCGGCCCGGGCCTCTTCACGCGGCTGCAGATGCGCTTCGGCGGCGCACCGCTGCCGGACGCGGTCCATGCGCTCGCGCAGCAATCAGACACGCTCACGCAGCAGTTGCGGATGCTGAGCGACGCCGGCTGGCGCGTGAGTCTCGGCAAGCGCGGCGGCGGCAGCCGGATCGATCCGAAGCGGCGCCGCGTGACGATCGACGGCGGCCTGCGCGATTCGGGCAGCATCACGTACACGCTCGCGCACGAGGCGAAGCACGCCGTCGAGGCGATCGACGGCACGCTGGACTCGCTCGACTACAGCGGCCGCAGCCGCTTCACGCGCAAGGCGCTCGAAGCCGAAGCGCGCGCACAGATCAACGCGTTCGAAGCGCGCTACGAGATCGACCTCGCCGGCGGCGGCGACATCGCGGCGAACACGACGCTGCCCGACGCGCTCCAGCACGAGGCCGACCGCTGGGCGCCGTCGAGCGACTATGCGGGCACGGTCGACCGGCTCGCCGACGCATTCGCCGACGTGCCGGTGTCGGGCCGCCGCGGCGAGACCTACCAGGCCTTCTACGACGGCATCTGGGACAAGCAGAAGCGTCACGGTGGCGCCCCGCGGCGCATGCCCGCGCCGCACACGACGGAATCGGTCAGCGACGGCGGCACGCACCTGCCGCGCACGCTCGAGGAACAGGTGCAGTGGAGCTTCGCGCATGCGGAGCAGATCTCGCCGTTCGCGCAACGCGGGCGCAACGAGCCGCGGCAGATGACGCTCAAGAGCCTGGACGGACGCACGTCGATCGGGCCCGACGAGCCGCTGACGGTCATCCACGGACGAACCGACGCCGCAGGCCATCTGCTCGACGCACACGGCCGCCCCGCGCAGCACGTCGACTATTCGATCGCGAACTTCCTGGCCGGCTCGTCGACCAGCGCCGGCTCCGGACGCGCGCTGGTCTTCGCCGCGGACAACGGGCACGCTGGCGCCGCGTGGCTCGCGAACACCTGGCAGCGTCCGGTCTACGTGCCGGACGGCGGCACGATCCGCAGCCTCAATGCGGTTGCGGGAAATCCGGCCGGCACGAGGGAACAGGTGCAGTTCGGCCATGCGCCAACGTGGACCCGCTATGCGCCATCACCACGCGAGCGGATCGACTATGGCGAACTCGCCGTCGACGAAAACGGCCTCCATGTGGCAGGTGATCCGTCGCGGCGCCTGGACGCGCAAGCGCTGATCGGCCCGTTCCTCGGGGCCGGCATCGAAAAAACCGTGTTCGAGCTCGGCAAGCGCAACGCGATCGGCCTGTACGACATCGATCCCCTGCGGCCGCGCGACAGCCAGATTGACGATCATCACGATGCGCTCAACACGGAACGCAGCGGGCTCGACATGCTGCGCCGCTACGGCATGCGCACGCTGACCATCGACGGCCCGTTCTCGGTCGGCAACCGGATCGCGATCCTGTACCACCCGCTCGCCGAACTCAGCAGCCGGGCCGTCTCGCTCGGCGCGTTGCCGAAGCGCATCACGCACGAATCGATGCGACAACTCGCAGCGATGCACGAGATCGTCGAGCGCGATGGGTTGGTGTTCGATTTCCAGGGTCTGTTCGACGCGCACGGCGAGTTCTATTTCAGCGATCCGTCTACCGTGTTCCGCTCGGACGAGCATGACGATATCGCGTCCACCCTCGAGGAAATCGACAGCGTCATCGATCCGCTCAAACGGGGCATCGCCGAAGGCAGCATCGTCCTCGCCCATCCGGAGACCCGCGAAGTGCTGCCGGACGGCGCGTTCGTCCAGAAGCCTTCCCTCATCACGCGCATCCGGATGTGGTTCGGCGGTGCGCCGCTGCCCGACGCCGCTTATGCGCTCGCCGGTCAGTCGAGCCTGCTCGCCGATCAGATGCGTTTGCTGAAATCGGACGGCTGGCAGATCGTGCTGGGCCGCGCAGGACGCGGCAGCCGCACCGACGTCGACCAGCGCCGGATCGTGATCGACGGCGGGCTGCGCAGCGCAGGCACGCTCGTCTATACGCTCGCGCACGAAGCCGGCCACGCGGCCGACGTGTCGAACGGCCGGCTCGGCCTCGACACCCGCAGCCCCGAAGCGTACGTGCAAAGCACGCTGCTCGCCGAAGCACGCGCGCAGGCGAACGCATTCGCGGTGCGCAAGCAGATTCTCGAAACGACCGGCGTCGACATCGCCGAGCACGCGGTGCTCCCCGACGCGATCGCACGCGAGGCCGACCACGTGATGCCGGGCGACGCAGCAGGACTCGCGCGCCTCGCCGACGCATTCGGCAACGCAGCGGTGTCGGGCCGCAACGGCGAGCGCTACGACACGTTCTACGGCCGCGCCTGGGACCAGCAGCAGTCGGGCAACGCATCGCTGCGCATGCCCGCGCCGCATACGACCGAATCGTCCGGCGGCACGGGCGCGCGGCTGCCGCGCACGCTCGACGAACAGGTGCAGTGGAGCAACGAGCATGCGGATCGCGTGTCGCCGTTTCCCCGGCGCTGGTTCGGCGGCAGCTCGCCGAAGCTGACCTTCTCCCGCAACGGTCCGGTGTCCTATGCGAGCGGCGAACCGCTGACGCTCGTCCACGCGCGAACCGATGCCGGCGGCGGCCTGCTCGACGCACACGGCCGTCCCGCCACGCCGATCGACTACTCGATCGACCATCGCCACGCGTTCGGGCCCGCACAATCGGGCAACCGCCTCGTGCTCGATGGCAGCGACGCACGCGCGGCGCATGGCGCGTGGCTCGCGAACATCTGGCAGCGCACGATCTACGTGCCCGACAGCGGTACGGTTCGCACGATCGGCGAGTCGCACACCGACCGCACGCACCGCATGCAGTTCGGCGGCCCGGGCACATGGACCCGCTACACCCCCTCGCCGCGCGAACGGATCGACCCCGGCGCGCTCGCCGCCGACGCGAACGGCCTGCATGTCGCCGGCGATCCGTCGCGGCGCGTGGATCCCGCCGAACTGCTCGGCCCGTTCCTCGGCGCGGGCACCGCGAAGGCGGTGTTCGAACTCGGCAAGCGCAATGCGATCGGCCTGTTCGAAGCGGGCGGCGACAAGGCACGCACGATGCTCGAGCATGAAACACGCGGGCTCGAACAGTTGAAAGCGCTCGGCATGCGCACGGTCACGGTCGACGGTCCGTTCACGTACCGCGGCCGCATCGCGGTGCTGTACAGCCCGCTCGCCGAGCTCGGCAGCATCGACGTGATGAACGGCGTCCTGCCGAAACGCGTGACGCGCGAATCGATGCGGCAGCTCGCCGCCATGCGCGCGCTGGCCGAACGTCATGGCCTGTCGTTCGACTTCGAAGGCCTGTTCGATGCGCAGGGCAACTTCTATTTCAGCGATCCTTCCGTCCTGATCCGGCACCCGGACCCGGCCGCCAACCGGACGCCCGGGATGATCGATGCCGTCATCGACCCGCTGAAGCGCGGCATCGCCAGCGGCCACGTCGAGCTCGCGCATCCGGCGATCAGCGAAGCGCTGCCGGACGGCGCGTTCGTCCAGAAGCCTTCCCTCATCACGCGCATCCGGATGTGGTTCGGCGGTGCGCCGCTGCCCGACGCCGCTTATGCGCTCGCCGGTCAGTCGAGCCTGCTCGCCGATCAGATGCGGCTGCTGAATCCGGGCCACTGGGAGATCGTGCAAGGCCGCGCGGGCGCCGGCAGCAAGGTCGACGCCGACCAGCGCCGGATCGTGATCGACGGCGGCCTGCGCCATGCCGGCACGATCGTCTACGTGCTCGCGCACGAGATCGGTCACGCGGTCGACGTGGCGACGAACCGGCTCGGCCTCGACACCCGCAACCCCGACGCGTACGTGCAAAGCACGTTGCTTGCCGAAGCCCGCGCGCAGGCCAACGCATTCGCGGTGCGCAAGCAGATCCTCGAAGCGACCGGCATCGACATCGCCGAGCATGCGGTGCTCCCCGACGCGATCGCGCGCGAAGCCGACCATGTGATGCCCGGCGACGAAGCCGGCCTCGCCCGGCTCGCCGACGCATTCGGCAATGTGCCCACGTCGCTGCCCGGCAACCCCGTCTACCGCGCGCTGTACCGTGCGCAGGCCGAGCAGGCCATGCGTGATGGCGAAGCCGGCCGCGCAGGTGCGGCGCCGCGGACGATGCCGTCGATGATGATGGGGCCGGTGCCGGATCCATCTGCCTTCATGCCGGCCGCGCCCGCGCTCACGCCCGAGGCACGCGCGGCCGACTGGCTCGATGCGCACGGCAAGCGCGACCTGAAGCGGATCGACGGGACGCAGTTGGCCGACATCCGCGACCTCGCGCAATACGCGGGGCCCAACGCGCACGTGCTGATCGCGAAGCACCTCGACCGGCCGGCGGACGACGGCACGCATCCGCAACCCGAATTCGTCGCGAGCCTGAAGACCGACGCGTACAGCCAGCCCGGCCAGCCCGAGGCGGCCGATCCCGGCGTCCCCCCCTCGCATGAAGTGCGCGACGCGGTGTATCCGGGCACGCGTCCGCGCAAGCGCAACGACAGCAAGCCGCCGCATGAGGCGCGCGCGGATTTCGACTTCTACCTGTCGCCGGTGTCGCTCGACGAATTGCGGCAATTCGGCGGCGCGGCGAAGGTCGAAGCCATCGACACGAAGCGCGTGTGGGAAGCCGAGCCGTCCGGCGACATGCCCGCGGACGAGGTCGCCAAGCAGATCGACGCCCTCGCCCGCGCGCCCCAGTACAAACGGCCCAAAGCGGCCGCCAAGGCCGCGGAGGCCTTGTCCAACGGCGCGACGATCTTCGCGGTCGACAAGAAGACGGGCAAGGTGCTCGGCTACGCGGAACCCGGACAGGACGGCGGCTGGACTTATCACGAGAAGACCTCGGTCGGCGACGCGTCGATCGGGGCGCAGGATCTCGGCACCGCGTTCCGCCGCCGCGCGCGCGGCCTGCCCGACGGACGGCGCGGCGTCGTGTTCGTCCCGTCCTCGCTGCCGGAATCGGTGGTGTCCCGCTACGGCGGCTTCGAGCCTGCCGAGCGGGCATTGCCGGTCGCCGAGCAGAAACCGCCGCCGCTGAAACTGAGCGACCGCGTGCAACGCCGGCTCGGCAGGATTCAGTCGGCGGGCAAGCCGCCTGCAGGGGCGACGCCACTCGCCCATCGATGGGTCGCGCCGAACCTGCTGCCGAAATCGGCCGACGACGTGCACGACTTCAGCGGCGCGAACACGCTGCATCTGCGGCGCGTGATCGATCTCGGCCAGGTCGGCCCGGAGTACTTCATCTACGTCTACGGCACGGAAGGCGCGCTGATCGACACGCTGCACAAGCCCGACGGCATCCTCGCGACACGCGACCGCACGCTGCAATGGTTCGACGACGCAACGCATTTCAACGATGCGGGCACGCCCGGCATCGATCTCGACAAGACGACGATCGGCGGCGGCCCGGATGGCGCGAACCGGCATTTCCTGGTGACGAAGCTCGACCCGGCCGCGTTCGACGCACGCGCAAAACCAACGCAGCTCGAAGCCTATGTGTTGAAACAGGCGGAACTCGACAAGCAACTGCAGCAAGCCGCCGCGGAATCGTCCGCGCCGTTCGGCGAGCTGGAGAAGCGCATCGCGGCCGAACTGACGGCAGCGACGACCCGGCAGGCCAGAATCGCCAGCGACCCCGCGTCCGGCGCGCCCGCTGCCAGCCCGCCGGCGAAGCCGAAGAAACGCACGCGCAGCAAGACCAAGAACGGCAACCCGAGCGTGCCGGCCGCACCGGCGCCTGCCGGTTCGCCGGCACTCCCCGCCGGCGAACCGTTCAGCATCAAGACCTATCAGCCCGGCCTGTCGAGCGCCACGATCGCCGAATGGATCCTTCGCTTCGGCAAGGCGAAAGTCGACAGCTGGTTCCCCGAGCACGAACGCGTCAAGGCGTTTGCGGGCCGGAGCGGCAAACCGCTCGATCTCGGCACGAAACGGCAGGTCATGATGGCCGACAGCGTGATGATGAAGGCACTCGGCATCCCGTTGCGGCTCGCGCGCGATGTGTCGAGCATGCCATGGCATGGCCCGCTGTCGCGGCCCGATCACGCGGCAAACGTGCTGTCCCGCCATGCGAAGGGCGCGATCACCTATCTGTCGATCGCACGCGCCGCGGACCGGCATGCGCTGCAGGCCTATGCGCGCGCGAAGGCCGAGATCCAGGATCGCATCGCGCTGATGGCGCGCGGCTTCACGCTGCGCGACAACCCCGACGAGATGCTCGCGCTCGTGAAACGCTACGGCGGTGCGATGCCGGTCGTGTCGGTCGCGGTCGATCCGCATTCGCTGGCCGCGGCGCTCGGCAAGAAGCACGACCCGGCGTTCATCCGCCGCGTGCGCGAGCTCGGCAACCTCGACAACGCGCAGTTCGACGAAGCAGGTGCGCGGATCGACATCGACGGCACGGGGCGCCGGCTCGAACTCGACGACCTCGACCACCTGTTCAAATGGCTCGACGCGGCATCCGATGGCGGCTTCGTGCTGCGCCTCGAAACCGCGCCGTCGCGCGCGCTCGTGTCGGCCGAAGACCAGCGCACGCTCGCCGGCACCAACGATGCATACCACGACTACGTGCGCACGTTCGACGCGCTCGAAACGTGGGCTCGCCAGAACACCGGCAAGGACGCGCCGCACGTGATGGTGACGTTCCACGGCTGGGATGCCGTGCTCGAACCGGTGCCGGGCGACGGCCATCTGAAACTCGTCGAGGCCGTGCTGGACCGCGAGGAACTCGACTGGGTTCACCTCGGGCTGTCGTATGCAACGCACGGCTCGGACTTCATCGCGAACCAGGACCTGACCGCCGCACTCGCCCGCAAACTCGTCGAGTACGAACTGCGCGCGCCCGACAAGCTCGCTCGCCTGCACGGCGCCGACGCGCTCACGCGCGTGTTCGAACGTGTCGGCACGCAAACGCTCGCGAATCAGCACCAGGTGCTGTTCGCCGAAGTCGAACGCGTCGGCCTCGCAAACGGGATGACACCCGAGCGGCTCGCGCAGCTGCGCACCAAACTGTACGAAGGCAATACCACTGCGCTCATGGACCGCGCGCGGCAGGCGACGATTACCT
The DNA here is from genome assembly GCF_025685725.1 of Burkholderia sp. BKH01. NCBI lineage: Bacteria > Pseudomonadati > Pseudomonadota > Betaproteobacteria > Burkholderiales > Burkholderiaceae > Burkholderia > Burkholderia sp. BKH01. Next base: position 26,897 of record NZ_JAOTQT010000004.1, read on the forward strand.
ATGCGAAGGAGAACTACTGGAATACCAACGCTGCCGCCAACCGGGCCGAATTTCGCGCACGCGACGCCGGCAACCGCTGGTTGAGTGAATACGGCAAGCCGGACACCGAACCCATGCAGCTCGAAATCGCCGCGCACGCGAATGCGTCGAGCACCGCTTTCTGGCGCGCCGTGGCGGCCGACCCGAAGCTCGCCATCGACGACACCAAACCCGTCATCGTGAACCGCGACATCGCCGCGCAACCGAGCCATCAGCGCGGCGACCCGCAGAAAGCCGCGCTCGCGCAGCTCAACGCGCTGCGCGTCCACCGGCCGTCGTTCGGCAAACGCGACTGGATGTGGTCGCTGGGTTTCGGCGGCACGGTGGCCGGTGCAAGCTCGCTGGTTGCGCTGAACGTGTTCAACGGCATGAACATGATGAGCTCGGACGCGCTGAGCCACGCGAACACCGCGCTCTTCGTCGGCGCGCGTGCCGGCCGCGTGTTCGGCGCGATGCACCAGGGCGCGGTGCAGAGCCTGCAGAGCGGCGATCCGCGCGCGGTGCACGACGTGCTCGACCGCCTGCAGCGTTCGCTCGCGCAGCAGCTGAGCGCATCGGTGCACGGCTACAATCCGGCGCGGCTCGAACAGCTCGACCTGCTGACGAACGAGACCCGCGTAAAGGCGAGCCACTTCGTCGAAATGCACCGGCAAGGGCTCATCGGTTTCGACGATGCGGCCGCGCAGATCAAGGAACTGTCGGCCGACCTGCTGGCGAACATGCAGGGGATGGTCGGCGGCACGTCGCTCACGCAGCTGCACCACGGCAATTCCCGCCGACTGCTAGGCCTCGTCGGGCGCGGCAGCGCGATCGTCGGCTATTCGGGGACGATCGCCGTCGGCGTGCACGGGCTGATGACCTCGCCGACGGTCGCGGGCGCGCTGACGACCGCGAGCGCGGCGCTCGCCGCGACATATTCGGGCCTCGTCTATGCAGTGAGCGCGCATCGCGTGAACGCGGACAAGCGCAGCCGCGTCGTGCGCCTGATCGATTCGACGTCGGATTTCGTCGGCGTGGCGAGCGGCATCGCCGGCACGATCGCGCAATACGACAAGGGCCATTACGGACTCGCGGCGACAGCCGCAACGTCGACGGCGATCCTGCTTGGCGCGCGCGTGAACACCCATTTCCCGAACGCGACGCGCTGGGTCAAGAAATACCCGACCGCGCTGATCCTCGTGCCGATCGGAATCTGGGGCTTCACACAGTTGCAGAGCCTGTTCTTCGGATCGCCTTCGAGCGGATCGGGGTCGTCGACGCACAAGCCGAAGCCGACGCCATCGTCGCCGTCGCATCAGCCGCAGACCGGCGGCACGCCGACGACCGGGCTCGCGCCGGGCGCCACTGCGACGCAGCCGCCCGGCACCGGCACGACGGGCAGCACCGCGCCTGCGCAGCCCTCCGCGCCGCCGTCGCCGGCCGCGCAACCATACATCGTCGTCGCGGGGGATTCGCTCTGGGTGATCGCCGACGCGCATCGCCAGTCGCTGCTCGACGCGGCGCATGTGTCGCCGGACGATCAGAAGACGATGACACGCGACCAGCAGGATGCACGCGCACTGAACGAGATCCTGCAACTCAATCCGGGCATGGCGTCGGCGCCGAACGTGCTGCACGTCGGGCAGTCGATCAATATCGGCTGATGCGTCGCCGGTCGCCCGGGCCCGGCGACGGGCATCGACGAACGCTCCGGCGAACGACAGCGGTCAGCCGGCCCATGCGGACGAGCGGATCACGCTGCAGAAGTTGCCCGTGTGGAAATGCGGGTCCTTGTCCGCGATTACGTCGGCCTTCACGTTGCCGAACGTGGTATCCGGCTTGTGCTTGATCCCGTCGTAGAACGCCTGGATGATGTCCTCCTTGAAATGCGGCGTGCGCGGATGCGCACGGACGACGGCCTCGCGATCGACGTCGCTGTATTCCGGATACGTCAGGCCCAGTACGTCCATCTCGACACCCGCGGTGACGAGCGCGATCACCGGATGCATGTGCTGCGGGATGCCCGGCGTGGTATGCAGCGCGATCGAGGTCCACACGACGTCGATATCCTGCTGCGAGATGCCCTTGCTTTTCAGGAAATCGCGGGCGGCGTTGGCACCGTCCACTTCGAAGCGCTCGCACGCGCTGCTGTGCTGGTGCGTGAGCCCCATGTCGTGGAACATGCAGCCGCAGTAGAGCAGCTCGGGATCGTATTCGAGCCCGCGGCGCCGGCCCGCCAGCGCCGCGAAATAGAAGACGCGGCTGGAGTGGTGGAACAGCAACTCCGATTCGGTATCGCGCACCAGCTCGGTGATCTCGCGAGCCAGTTGGCTATCGGGAAGGGTGATGCCGGCAACGTTCACAGTCATGATCGACCTCCATTGAAGACACCCCCGATTCTCCGGGGCCCGATAGCTGTCTTCAATAGACGTACTACGTCAAATCCGGCCATTTCGCGCGACGAACGGACACGGTGCCTGCGCGGCCAAAGGGGCACCCCTATACTGCTACGCATCACGTTCGACACAACACGCAACCGATCATGCCGATGGTCATGGGAATTTTCGCCGTACCGGGCGTTCAGCTACTCGATGTCTCCGCGCCGCTCGACGTCTTCGCGCAAGCGAACGCCGAATACGGGAAGCCGTTCTACACGTTGCGGATCATCGCAAGCGAGTCCGGTCCGATCCGCTGTTCATCCGGCGCGCGGTTGCTGCCCGACTGGATCGTTCCCGACATCCCGGAGCGCATCGACACGCTGCTGGTCGCCGGCGCGCCGAGCGCCGGCCAGATCACGCTGCGCACCGACGTCCTCGCGTGGCTTCGATCGGCGGCCGTGCAAAGCAAGCGTTACGGCTCGATCTGCACCGGTGCGTTCATCCTCGCGGCCACCGGCCTGCTGAAAGGGCGTCACCTGACGACGCACTGGGCCGCCGCCGACGCACTCGCCGAAGCCTATCCGTCGCTCGCCGTCGATGCGGACGCGCTGTACGTGCGCGACGGCAAGCTGCGCACCGGCGCCGGCGTCACGGCCGGGCTCGATCTCGCGCTGGCGCTGGTCGAGGAGGATCTCGGCCGCGAGATCGCGCGGCGCGTCGCCGCGCAACTGGTCATGTTCTTCAAGCGCCCGGGCGGGCAACTCCAGTTCAGCCGCAAGGGCGAGGCGCGCCCCGCCGGACGTTCGGTGCTGCAGGAAGTCCAGCGCTGGATCGCGGCAAATCCGGAACTCGAGCATTCGGTGGCCGACATGGCACAACATGCGGGGATGAGCCCGCGCCACTTCGCGCGGCTGTTCCGCACGGAAGTCGGCATGACGCCGGCTGCGTGGGTCGAAGCGACCCGCATCTCGGCGGCCCGCCACTTGCTCGAGAACGGTCACGACACGCCGAAACAGGTCGCCGCGAAATGCGGCTTCGCGAATGTCGATACGCTCAGGCGGTCGTTCGCGCGGCACGTCGGGATCACGCCGGCCGAATACCGGAAGCGGCAGGCGGTTCTGGCAGAGTGATGCGGAAGTCCATACGCGATGCGGCATGATCGATGCCGGCCATCTCGTTCAAATACTTCGGAATGCGATTCAATTGGTCGTTGCGCGACCACCAGCCGATCGACCACATCGAGACCCGAATGGCTGCGCCTGACGCTTCCATGCAGCGCGAGCCGACTGACCGTCCGGCGCCCCTCAATCATCAGACGAAAAACACCGATCCACGCGGATCGTTTACCCAGTTGCAATAATGATTCACTGGAACGCGTATTTCCGACCGGTAACGCGATCGCTACGATGCAATCAACCGCTGAACGCAACAAGCGAAGCGCGAAATCAACGAAACCGGAGGTCATCATGAAGTCGTTCATCTACGCTGTCGTCGCCGCAACCGCCCTGTCCGCCTCGTACGGCGCATTCGCACAGTCAAACCCGTCGGGCCAGCTGACGCGTGCCCAGGTGCGCGCGGAACTCGTCCAGCTCGAACAGGCCGGCTACAAGCCCGAAGTCTCCGATCAGTACTACCCGCGCGCGCTGCAGACGGCACAGGCCCGCGTAATGAGCACCGATGAAACCGGCTACGGCGCACAATCCGCCGCCGGCGTGCGTGCCGGCCGCGCGATCGCGGTCAAGCAGGACGGCCGCGACTCCGTGTATTTCGGCCAGTAAGCCAAACGCATACGCGCGAATTCCGATCCGCGCGCCACAAACGAGACACCCCACTCCCGTTCATCGGGGGCGGGGTGTTCGCTTTTCGGTGATCCGCTCCATGCCCCGATCGCAACCGTCGATCAATGCACCGCCGCCGATCGCGCATCGCGCGGTGCCGTTCACGCAGGCAGCCGGCGTTTGCGCATAGAATGGCCGCGTGGTCGGTGTCGGCCGAAACGAACGCGAGCGGAACCACGACGTCCGGCATGCCCGATCGTCACCGCGCCCGCCGGTCGGCCGATGCGGCACTCATCGCATTTTTCGAAAAGGAGCGGTTTCATGTCACAAGCATCCGGTTCCATGATCACGTTTCGCCGCCCGGACGGCCAGGAACTGCAGGGCTATCTCGCCAGGCCGGAAAAGACCGAAGGCGCGCCCGCGGTCGTCGTCATCCAGGAATGGTGGGGGCTGAACGACCAGATTCGCGGCGTCGCGGATCGCCTCGCGCGCTGCGGCTATTTCGCGCTCGTGCCCGACCTGTATCGCGGCAAGTCGACCGTCGAGGAAGAAGAGGCACACCACCTGATGACCGGCCTCGATTTCGGCGATGCCGCATCGCAAGACATTCCCGGCGCCGTCACGTACCTGAAGACGCTGGCTCCGCGCGTCGCGGTGACGGGCTTCTGCATGGGCGGTGCGCTGACGCTGCTGTCGCTGCAGTTCGCCGACGCGGACGCGGGCGTCACGTGGTACGGCTTCCCCCCGCTCGACTACCTCGATCCGGCGAAGCTCAAGGTGCCGCTGATGGGCCACTGGGCCACGCAGGATGCATTCTTCGCGATCGACCAGGTCGACGCGCTGGAAAAGAAGCTGACCGATGCGAAAGTCGGTGTCGAATTCCATCGTTATCTCGCGCATCACGGATTCGCGAACGAAACGGCCGTCGGACCCGGCCGCATCTCCGGCACACAGTTCGATCCGGTGTGGTCGCAAATCGCATGGGATCGCACGCTTACGTTCTTCGGCCGCACGCTCTGGGCAAAGCCGCAGTAATACGCGATCGACGCGCTCGCGCCAAGCCGGCGCAAAGAGAAACGCCACGGACTTTCATCCGTGGCGTATTTGTTTGCCGGGTACCGTCGAGCAGCGCGGTGGCCGGTCGTACGTGTGCCCGCTTCCGGACGACGTCGCGCTGCCGTTCCGCCGTTGAACGAATACCGGGCCGGCTGCGCCGTCACGCGAACGCGATGAAGCGGGTCGAACCGAAGCTAGGAGGTTGGCGCCGCGCATCGAATCAACGAGGTTCGATATCGAAAGCAAGCGTTTTCATAAGGACGTGCCGGTTGCCGGGGCGTCGTTTTCCGGGTCGATCGCGAATACGTCGTCAACACCTGCCATAAAGCCAGTAATACTGATTATTTTATTGTCCAGTGCAAACCGTCGTACACATACAGTGGCGGTGCAGACTCAGGATTTGCAGGACGCGTTCAGCGCGGCCTCGTCGGCGGACAGCATTTCGGGCACGCATTCGCGCAGGAAATCGATGAACGTGCGGATCTTCGCATCGAGATACTGACGCGACGCGTACAGCGTGTAGACCGTCAGCTTCTGCAACCGGTATTCAGGCAGCACACGCACCAGCGCACCGCTCGCGAGCGCGGGCAGTGCGGACGACATCGGCAGCGAGCCGATCCCGAGGCCGGCGCGCAGTGCGGCACCCAGCGCATCGGCGATGTTCACCTGGAAATCGGGTAACGGCAGATCGAACGTCTCGTGGCCGTCCGGGCCGTCGAGATGCCAGCGATCGCGCGGAAACACCGGCGTGACGATCTGCAGGCACGCATGCCCTTCGAGTTCGCGCACCGTGCGCGGCGTGCCGCGCTCGTTCAGATACGCGGGCGACGCGCACAACACGCTGTGCACCTCGCCGAGCCGCTGCGACACGAGCCCCGAATCGGGCAGCTCCGTCGTGCTCAACTGCAGCGACACGTCGTAACCTTCGTCGATGATGTCGGGCACGTGCTGCGACAGCGTCAGCTCGACCGCTACCGACGGATAGCGCTGCCGGTAGCGCACGACCGCGGGCACCACATAGGCCTGGCCGAAACTCGTCGTTGCGTGAACGTGCAGCCGTCCGGACGGCTTAGCCTGTGCGTCCGCCGCCTCTGCTTCCGCTTCGTCGATATAACCAAGGATGCGCTGGCAACGATCGAGATAGCGCTGCCCGGCGTCGGTCAACGCGATGCGGCGCGTGCTGCGGTTGAGCAAACGCGTGCGCAGATGCGTTTCGAGCTGCGCGACCGAACGCGATGCGTACGCCGTCGTGATGTCCAGGCGTTGGGCCGCGCTCGTGAAGCTGCCCTCCTCCGCGACCCGGACGAAAATGCGCATCATCTGTAACGTGTCCATCGACCTGTCCCCGGGATTGAGATCACGGCGCACCGCCGCGCGGCCGTGATGCCGGCGGCTCCGGCGCGGGCCGGTCTGGCGCGAAGTGTGCGGAACAGTACAGCAGCGCTGCGGGCGTGTCCAGTTCGCTGTGTGCGGCGTGATCCGGACGCCGAATCGTGTCGCCGAGCCGACCTTCGCGCCGCGTCCGGGCCGCGCGTGTACGCGATTGAACGGGCCGGCACGCGACAGGCATCGGGGCGGCAAAAACTACCCGGCGACCACGATGCCGATCCACGATTTACGCCGTGGGCAGCACGTTACGCGGCGGCGGCCGCATCGAACGGATTACGCAACACGATCGTGTCGTCGCGCTCCGCACCGGTCGTGATCATCGATACCGGCGCCCCCGCGACCGCTTCGATGCGCGCAATGAAATCCTGCGCGGCGCGCGGCAGCGCCGCACGCTCGCGTACGCCCTTCACGGTGCCATGCCAGCCGTCGAACCGTTCGTAGACCGGCTTCGCGCGCGACTGCACATCGAGGCTTGCGGGCAGATGGTCGACCCGCGCGCCGTCGAGTTCGTAGCCGACGCACAGCTCGATCGACTCGAAGCCGTCGAGCACGTCGAGCTTGGTGAGCGCCAGCGAATCGATGCCAGAGATTCTGACCGCCTGGCGCAACTGTGCTGCATCGAGCCATCCGCAGCGTCGCGGCCGGCCGGTGTTGACGCCGAATTCCTGCCCGCGCGCACGCAGCGTTTCGCCGGTTGCGTCGGTCAGCTCGGTGAGGAACGGGCCGCCGCCGACACGCGTCGCATACGCCTTGGTCACGCCCAGCACGTGGCCGAGCTTCGACGCGCCGAGGCCCGTGCCGGCCGCCGCCGCCGATGCGACGGTGCCCGACGACGTCACGAACGGATACGTGCCCCAGTCGATGTCCAGCATCACGGCCTGCGAACCCTCGAACAGGATGCGCTCGCCGCGATCGGTCGCGTCGTTGAGATCGGCCCAGACGGGACGCACGAACGGCAGGATCTTCGGCGCGAGGTCGACGAGCTTCGCCAGCATCGCGTCGCGCGAACATTCGTCGAGCCCCAGGCCACGGAACCACGCGTTGTGATGGTCGACGAGCACGTCGAGCTTGTCGGCAAGCCGGCCGGGTTCCGCGAGATCGCCGACGCGCAGCCCGCGGCGCCCGACCTTGTCCTCGTACGCCGGCCCGATCCCGCGCAGCGTGGTACCGATCGGTTCGCGGCGCAGGCGCTCCTGCGCTTGGTCGATCGCGCGGTGAATCGGCAGCACCAGCGTCGCGTTCTCGGCGATCGACAGGTTGTCCGGCGTCACCGACAACCCGAGCTCGGCCATCCGCGCGATCTCCGCGAGCAGCGCTTCCGGATCGAGCGCCACGCCGTTGCCGATCACGCCGCGCTTGCCGCGCACGATGCCGCTCGGCAGCAGCGCAAGCTTGTACGTCTTGCCGCCGACGACCAGCGTATGACCCGCGTTGTGGCCGCCGTTGTAGCGTGCGACCAGGTCGGCCAGAGCCGCCAACCAGTCCACGACGCGCCCCTTGCCTTCGTCGCCCCATTGGGCACCCACGACCACCACGTTCGGCATGCTCCGCACTCCATGTGAGAAATTCAGACATTCGTTCGGCCGAGCCGGCCGTTTGTGTGCCATATTGGCGGAGCTGGACCGCCCGATCAAACGATTAAACCTGAACCGTCGCGTGAGTAAATGTCACGCGAAACGACACAATGGCTCGACGTCTCCCACCGTTGAATTCGCTGCGCGCGTTCGAAGCAGCCGCTCGACTCGGCAGCTTCACGCTTGCCGCCGACGAGCTGTGCGTGACGCACGGCGCGATCAGCCGGCACGTGCAGCAACTGGAGGGGTGGCTCGGACGGCCGCTATTCGAACGCCACAACCGGCGCGTCGAATTGACCGACGCCGGCCGCGCGTATCTCGCGGAGGTCGGCGCATCGTTCGACCGGATCGCGCTCGCCACCGCGCAACACTTCGGCCACGCGCAGCAGCGCGTGTTGCGCGTCAGCGCGCCCGCGACGTTTTCGTTGCGCTGGCTGGTGCCGAAGCTGTCGTCGTTCCAGGTCGCCCATCCGACGATCGAGGTGCGGCTGTCGACGTCGAACGAGCCGATCGAGAAACTGCGCGACAAGGTCGACCTGATCGTTCGAGGAGGCCCGCAGGCCATCGACGGTTACGTCGCGGAGGAATTCCTGTCCGAAGTCCGATTGCCGGTGTGTGCGCCGAAGCTGCTGGAGGGCCGGCCGTTGCATACGCCCGCCGATCTCGCCGGCTTCACGCTGCTGCATGCGGCGACCTATCCCGGCATGTGGCCAGAATGGCTCGCGGCGGCCGGGCATCCGAATCTCGTGCCGCGACACTCGCTCACGCTCGAGCATTTCTACCTGACGCTGCAAGGCGCACTCGACGGGCTCGGCGTCGCGATGGGGCCGATCGCGCTCGTCGCGGACGACATCGCCGAAGGCCGGCTCGTGCAGCCGTTCAGCGAACCGGCGCTGCCGCCGTGGCGCTACTTCACGTACGTGGCATCCGCGCGCGCGGCCGACGATGCGGTGCGTGCATTCAAGGACTGGCTGAAGGTGACGGGGAGCGCAGCCGCATCGGGCGCGCGGCACTGACCGTATCGACCTGCCGGTCATGTCCGCCATTAAATGCAGGATTCCGAATCAAATGGCACAAATGCGCGGATCGGGTTTGCGCTCGTTCATGAGCGGCATTCTGCTTTTGACGTGCATCGCGTGACCGCGATGCACGCGGCAAGCCGCGGATCGAACCGCGGCTTGCCGCCGAACGACGCTTACTGGCTTGCGCCGGCGGCCTTCTTCTCCGCATTCTGCAGGTTCTGCGGATAGTTCGGGTCGTTGGCCGCAGGCTTGTAACCGGCGTCTTCGAGCTTCTTCAGCTCGGCGGTGTTTTTCGCGCGCGCAGCCTTGCGCTCCGCTTTGTGTTGAGCCCTGGCCGCCTTGCGTGCCTGGCTCTTCGCCGCCTTGGCGTCCTGTGCAGCAGGCGCGCTGGCGGCTTCGGTCTGGGCAAATGCAGGAACTGCAGAGCCGAACAGGAACGCGGCTGCGGTAGCAGCCAGCGTGAGTTTTCTGATCTGGATTCGCATCGCTGAACTCTCTTTTCTGATGATTATCACGGTTTGAAAGACCATCGAGATACCGCCCCTGTCCTGATCGGTCGTCATGTCGCGATCGGGACCTGTGCATCATAACCGCGTCGTGAAAAATGTGGCGCCAACGTGCAAACGGCGTTGGGGATACACGTATGGGAGAACACGCCGGCGTCGCTCTACCGTCGCGCGGAGCAAGCAGGGACGCTACATCGCGTTTCGGTGCGCATGAAGATCGCGTGGTCGACGCAGTGGAAACCTCGGACGTACAGCACGCTTCGGTGAACAGGATCGATCATGCGGGGTGACATTCGTGCCGTCGTGTCTTGCCCGCCTGCCGACGGCTGTTTCATGGGTGGTGTCAGCGACACGCGGATGCTAGACGTGATCTTCATCACACGAAGTGCGATCACCGCAGCCATTGTCGATCTGTGCGCAACGTTGTCGCCCGATCCGGCTCGAGCGACGGTTTCTCCCATAAACGACCACGATTCGGTTCGTCCGATGATCGATGCAATCGTCTTGCATCGCCACACCAGGCGGTGAACCGTTGCGGAACCGGTCGCGGCACCGTGACGTGCATGGTTACCTTGGCCGGTGAAGCGCATCGTCTTCTGGTGTGAAGTGAATGACGAATTGGGCAGACGCTCCGCGTAGGGTGAAGACGTCGGCTGGGACCACCTCACGAATGCACGGAGGGAGCCGCACACACGTTGCGCGTAGCGTTGATGCCGCGGCAACGCTTGTCAGTCCGCCCGACTCTGCTCGGAAGCACTTCAGGCAACACGCGCGCGCCACAGATTTTTCATTCGATGATTTTGGCCGTCGAGTATCTCGTGCCGATGCCACGGCTGCACAGCCTCCATACACCTGTGGCGCGCCTCATCGGTGAGCTTTTACGGGATCCGGGGATTTTGACGGTGAGGATGTTCGGGATCGTTGTCCGAATTCGATTGCGGTGAGCTTCTTTAACGACCGCATCTTCACGTTGGCTTGCAACTTTCACGAGATCGGCCCGGGAACCGGCGACTTGTGCAGATCACAGGAGCGAGGCGACTCTTGCTTCCGCGAGGCTGTACTGGCCTCTCGTTGCCCTCCAGGGGCACAGCATTGCTCTTCGGTCGACCCAAAGGTAGAAAGTCGCGGGGCCTCGGGGTGGCAAAGCAAGCGCCGTTCATTTCCCCTGAGCACAGGCCACGGGTTAAATATGACGAGAAGCGTCGATAGCCGATCGGCAAAAAACTTGTCCACAGACCGGGAAGCATGAGTACAAAAAACCATTCGCGTGCCGTCCAGGATGATTTCGAACTGCCGCGGGTAAAAATGATGACGCCCCTGCGTTCGGTTGCTGATCCGATTTGCCTGTCGATCACAGGAACGGGGGGCGTCACGACCCGGGCTTTTCGGTCCCATAGACGGGAACCTGAACACGGAAATCGGTGATATCTGCCCGATTTCCTCCCATAGGTTTCTACTTTTAGTGTTTGTGAGTAGGCGCTCACCTCTCCGGGAAGCCTTGTCGGGCCTGGATCCTTGACCGTGCGAGGCGCCAAACCGCTGCACAGGAGGTCTGGATCGAAGGATCGCGGTACCCGGTGGACCACGGACGGATCCCATGGGTAGCGGTTTATGGGGCTTGTCTTTCTGTGGCAGCACACGTGTGTTTACATCTTTGGTAAACCACGTTTACTTCTTTAACTACTTTTAGACGGCTCACAGCCTTATTCCACAAGGGTTTGACCGGTGTTCGGTACCCATTTATGGGAGCACAGGTGGAAGGGTCTGGGGTTTCAGGTCTGTGGATTTGGGGTTTTGGGTACCGCGCTGTGGGGAAACGGGGCTGTGGATATGGGGCGTGCGTACCCGGTTATGGGAAATCAGCCCGGAAACAAGTTGGGTAGTCGTCTATGGGAACGCTGACAGGTAGCCGGTTATGGGGCGTTTTTTTTGATCCGTAAATACTTGCGTGCACAGGGTTTTTCTTCGGGTAGTCGTTTATGGTGTCTCTCGATGGTACCCGTTTATGGGTGATCTATCGGGTCGCTCGATCGTGTTTCACCGGGGCCCCGTTGCTGGCTGCTCCCATAGGCAGGATCGATGCCGCGGACAGGTAACCTTTTATGGGGAAACCAAATGGTTGCCGCTTATGGGAGCGATTTCTTCCTTCGGGGCCGTGAGTAAAGCAATCGTCCATGTCGAAGGCTGTCGACAGGTAGCCTTCCATGGGAGTCGATGAAGGTAGCAAGTTATGGGAGCAAAACGGCCGCGTGCTGCGAGGCACCACGAATCCGGGCGTCGATCGAGATTCCGCTTGTTTGCCCCCATGGATGGGTACCTTCCCTGGGGCAAATCTCGTGCCGGGTTTCTGTATCCGAACACGTAAGGTAGCTTCTTCTGGGAGGTTTTTTGGCCAAAAGGTAGATGGATATGGGGCTCCACGCAGATTGCTTCATCATGAATTTCCCTTTTTTATCTGAAGCTTAGCCGTGATATTGCAAGTAATGCAGGAGCAAGGACGTTGCCCCGCGGCGTGAAAAGGTATAAAGTCCGCTCTCAACAAGGTCACCTTATCCGGACATCACGATGCCGCGCAAGCCCGCAAGCAAAGGCTCAGACAAACAGGTTTCACTGTTTCAGACACCGGAGCCTCCCGACTTGCTGCGCAAGGCGGTCCAGGCGATTCATATCGCGCCCAAGTCGGGAAAGATCGGTCTGCAGCAGCGCAAGATGTTCAGTTCGCTGATCAAGAACGCGCTTCGGCAGGAGGCGTTCGAGCCGGGCCGGACGAGCTTCTCGATCTCGATCGCCTCGCTTTCGCACGAGAGCGGGTTGAACAGCAACAACACGAAGTACGTGAAGGACACGGTCAACTCGCTGATCAGTACCGTCGTCAACTGGGACTACCTGGCCGCGGACCGTTCGACGGTCTGGAAAGCGTCGGGCCTGCTCGCGGGCGCGGAGCTCGAGCAATCGGTGCTGAAGTACAGCTTCTCCGACCAGATTCGCAGCGAGTTGCTCAATCCGGAAATCTACGCGCTGATCGACATGCGGATCGCCCGCGAATTCCGGCGCTCGCACTCGCTCGCGCTGTGGGAAAACACCGTGCGCTACGAAGGGATCGGCATCACCGCGAAGATTCCGTTGCCGAAATTCCGTGACCTCATTCTTGGCCAGGACAAGGCGTCGCAGTCGTACAAGGAATACAAGCTGTTCAAGAGCAAGGTCCTGGTGCCGTGTATTCAGGAGGTGAACGAAGTATCGGATCACACGCTCGAGCTGATCGAACACAAGTCCGGCCGCAGCGTGGAAGCCGTTCAGTTCAAGGTGACGCGCAAGCAGAGTGCCGATACGGTCGAAGACGGCGACGTCAAGAACGAAGCGCTGGTCGAGGAGGTCGCGAAGTTCGGCATTCCGCGTTCGGAAGCCCGCCGGCTGATCACGCAATACGGCGTGCAGCGCATCAAGGCGGCGATTGCCTATACGCTCAATCGGACTACGAAGAAGAACGCGGCGCCGGTCGACAACGTGGCCGCGTACTTCCGCAAGGCGCTGACGCACGGCTACACGCTGGCCGACGGGCAGGGAACCGAAGCGGCCGCACCGGCGAAGGAATCCGCGCAGAGCAAGCAGGAGCAGATTCGCGACAAATATCTGGCGGCGAAGGTCGAGGAAGCCGGCGCGTATTTCCGCGAGCTGGAGATCGACGACCAGACCAAGCTGATCGATCGCTACAACGAGACGGTGGCGGGCTCGAAAGATCTCACGCTGTCGCCGAAGAAGAAGGCGAGCAAGCTTGCGCAGACCAGCTTCTTCCGATGGCTGGCGCTGGATACCTGGGGCGAACCGACTTCGGACGACCTGCTGGAATTCCTGCTCAAAAGCAGTCTCGCAAGCAACTGAACAAGGCCTCACAACCGGGGGAGCGTCGTGTACCGGACTTCGTCGTCTGGTTTCGCGGCGCAACGCGGATGCGAGGCCTTTTGCTTGGGCGCGTTATTTTTGCGTGACGGCCGCCAGCTCGGCGACGTAGGCATCGATGACGGTCTTGAGCTTGTCGGCGAGCGCTTCCTGGTGGGACGTGTCGACTCCCTTGAGCTGCAGGTCCAGACGCCCGTCCGGGTAGGTCTTCAACTGGCCGATCGCTCGCGTTTCGAGCGCGAAGTCGTGACGAACGCTGTAGCGCGTGCGCCCCGCTTTCTTGTTGTCGTCGCTCTGCGCACGCAGGAAATTCTCGAGATCGCGGACCGATTTCTTCCGGTCGATCACGGCCGTGAGCAGCCGGTCGGCCGTCGGTTCGCCCAGGCGCTCGAAGATCAGCTTCAGGAAGTACGCTGCCTGCAGGCCGACCACGTCGTTCGCGCTGGCCATCCGCTCCAGCAGCGTGTTGGGCAGTGCGTTGAGCGACAGCGTCTTGCTGATCGATGCCTTGTCCTTGCCGATCTTCTCCGCCAGCGTGTTCTGGTCCGGAAAGACCTTCTCGTCGAGGAGACGCTTCCATGCGACCGCATCGTCGAAGATCGTCTGGCGTTCGTGATCGTGGTTGGCCCGATACGCGATCGTATAGAGCTGCTCGGGCGTGTGGTCCGTGCGGAACGTGGCGTTGATGGTTTCGTCGCCGTTGATGCTCGTCGCGCGCAGCCGGCGTTGCCCGTCGATCACGACGAGCTTGCCGGGAAACTCCGGGAGCCGCGTGACCTTGATCGGCTCGATCTGCCCTTCCCGTTTCAACGTCAGTGCGAGCTCGTGCAGGCTCGACTCCGAATAGAACACGCGCGGGTTGAACGGGTTCGGGATGCAGTCCTTGACCAGCACCTTCTGCGGCGCGCCAAGATCCGAGATGCCTGCGGGTGCGGCCGCGGCCGGGGGCACGGCAGGCGCCGCGTCGACGACGTTCGGCGCAGCCGGCGGCTCGGGCAAGCGGGTTTCCAGTGCGGCGTTTTCCTGCGCGAGCCCGCGCAACAGGCCGGCCGCGAGATGCAGGTTGCCGGTCGGCTTCTTGTCTTTCGATGTGTCCTTAGCCATGGGCGGCTCCGGTAGCGCGCGTCGACGCGATGTATTGGGCCATTTCCGTGACCAGCCTTTCGATTTCCGCACGGGCTTCCTTCAGCCCCTTCAGGTATCGATTGTGATGATGGATCGTGGTGCCGAGTGCGAATGTCTGACGGTAGACCTCGCGTTGCGCGATCTGGCTGTCGAGCAAATGCTCCCCAATTTCTTCAGCCCTTAGAATTTTTAAAATCTCTTCACGCATTTTAGTTTTTCCATTAACACTATTCAGCATTAATGCGGAAGAAAGATTCGGGTTACGAACGGCTCGCATCGACTCGATCATGCGAATCATCGCGACGGTGCTGTACAGGTCCGCCGGCGATGGTGACAGCGGCACGAGGCAGAAGTCTGCGACTTCGAGCACGGACGCGATGCGCGGATCTTCGAGGTTGCCCGGACAGTCGACGACGATCACGTCGAAGTTCGCGTCCTGCTTCTTGATTTCGCCGCCGATGCCGCGACCGGCGGGGGCCAGTGACAGGACCGTCATCGGCAATGTGTTTTCGCCGCTCGTCACCCATCGGACGGAAGTGCCTTGAGGGTCGGCATCGATCAGCGCGACCTTGTTGCCGCCGGCCTCGAACGCAGCCGCGATATTGACGGAGATGGTTGTCTTTCCAGTACCACCTTTTTGATTACTGACGGCGATCTTGAAAGCCATTAAATTCCTCCAAGGAGTTTTGCGTAATATATTCAGTTGTTACCAAAATGTCCAGAAAAGTGTTCGACGTGACGCATGTCTTGGAGATTCTTGTGGTTGTCACGTGACAAGTAGGTCGAACGGCTAGTGAGTCGTTTTTGTTTAGTGATCGAGTAAAAATAAAATTGCCGACAACAAGCATGAGGAATGTACAAATATCTGAAGGAAATTCGACTGGCTTTGGTATCGATGATGAGGCTCAATCGTAGAGATTGGTGGGACGGCAATGCCCCTGGTTCCAACAGAATCCGCTGCGAATCTGATTGGCCTAGTTCGTGGATGTCACCGAAATGCGTAGTTGTCACGTGACAAGTCGCCAGAAAATGGTCATGGTCGGTGTTATTCGCTGACAGGAAGATCTCGATTCGATCGAGATGTGCGTTTCGGTTGTCGCTATCAGCGCGTGACAGGCAAGCTTGTGGCTGGGCCGATTGCTTGCCTGTGGGTGAGTTGTCACGTGACAAGCGACTTAGGATGTAACGCAACGGCGTTGCTAACTTCTCGAAACGGTTTTGATCGGTCAAATCAGGATGCACTAAGCGGATCAAAGCGGAGCGAATTTATAAGTGGTGTCTGTCGATACACCCAGTTGGGATATGTGCTGTCCGAGAAGTTGTCACGTGACAACAAAGGCAGTCCGAACATCACGGAAAACGGCAGGACGGCCGTCGCAGTCGTCAGAGACAAGTGTCTTCGCCGATGATTGAGGCGGCATTCGTCTTGGCTGTCGGGGCCGATGGCGGTGATGCTCCGGCATTCTCGTGGTGGCTGCATGCCTTGATCGTCTGGTGAGCCACGCTCAAGCGCAGACGATTATTGGTGTGTTCGATGTGTCCCTATTTAATGAGGTGATCCTCGCCGTCTTGGTGCGTGCATAGTCCGGCAGGGAAGGGGAGCGAGGTTCGCTGTATCTTCCAGAGCTACAGCCGGCGCGATGCGGTATCCATTAGCAGCCATGACGACGGACGGAACAGGAATGAAGGCAAATCCGTACGCCAAAGGCCGCCTGCCGGTTCAAACAAGTCGAATCGTGAAACATTCGCAAAAAAATGGGGTGTTGCCGGAAATCCTTGTCCAGCAATGGCTTGCGCAATATTCTTCATGTTGTTTCACGCAAAACGCACGCGATCCTCTCTGGAATTGGGGGCGCATGAATTTTCCATGCGCTACTGACACAGCGAGGAGTCAGTAAATGAATTCCGTCTCATTTGATACGTAATTGGTGGTTTTCAATACATATCGTACCGAGTGCTACCGTAGACAACATCCAATGAGTGTCGGTCCGTTGCGTGACGATCACCCGTCAAGTCACTGATCTGATGTCCCGCGCTAACATTCAACGCGAGTTGTCACGTGACAACGCTTTTCACCGATCGCGCGATACAACGGGCTGTGGAATTTGGGGAGCCGACCGACAGCTCATCTGCCGTTGCAAATCGGTTGAACAGCAAGGTCGGATCTATTCTTCTGCGGGCTCATGTCGCTGAGCTGGTGGAAGTAATGATGGAAGACCGAGCCGCTTATCTAAACTTGCGTGCTAACCGATCGACTCGTAACGACCTGTCGAGCAGAACGCGGTTGAAGTGGTCGATATAAGGTCAGCGCCTTCGAATTACCCGATTCTTGCCCTGAACGAGGAGGCCAAAGCCGTGGGCGATCATGCTGCCTATCGGCTGGGTAGGCGCTTTCCTTCGATGGAAACGCAGATTCGAAAGGGCATCAGCTAGGCATTCAACGGTTTCGGACGAATTGGCAGATGCGACCCGCCGGCATTTGCCGAAGCCCGCTGTCGCGGTTGGTCGAGCGGAGCCCCGTATTGTTGAATGAAGATATCAGGCTGGCGTCGCGTGCATCATTTCCGATTCAGGTGATCGGATCTGCAGACAAGCCGCCAACGTACAGATGCCCCGAAACGCCATGGCCGGAAACGCGGTGCCGCCGCGCTTCCAAACGAAAGACGTAACGAGAGGCGAACCTATTTCGTCGCTTGCGACGCGCAAAACTGCCGCCGACGCGGTTTTGTTGTTGCAGGCGCCTTCGCGTGCTCGTCTACCGTGCGCCACCACCGCTCGCCGCGATGCGGCTCGTCGAGATCGAGGCGCTCGCCCATCCTGGGAGTCGACAGCTCGATGCCGCGCACGATCGACAGCGCCGTTACGCGTTCGAACGGCTCGTGCCAGCGATGCATCGCGAGATCGAACGTACCGTTGTGGATCGGGATCAGCCAACGTCCGCGCAAGTCGATGTGCGCCTGAACGGTTTCTTCCGGCTGCATATGCACGTACGGCCATTGCGCATCGTAAGCACCCGTTTCGATCAGCGTCACGTCAAACGGCCCGAGGCGCTCGCCGATCGTCCGGAAACCGTCGAAGTAGCCCGTGTCGCCGCTGAAGAATACACGCAGATCGTCGTCGACGATGACCCACGACGCCCACAGCGTGCTGTTGCCGTCGAACAGGCTGCGTCCTGAGAAGTGCTGTGCGGGTGTTGCGGTCAGCGTCAGGCCGGCCACGTCCACGCTCTGCCACCAGTCGAGCTGACGGATCTTCGTCGCGTCGATGCCCCAATCGATCAGGCGGTCGCCGACGCCCAGCGTTGTCACGAACACGTCGGTGGTGGCAGCGAGCGCGAGCACCGTGTCACGGTCGAGGTGATCGTAGTGATCGTGCGACAGGATCACGCCGCGCAGCGGCGGAAGATCTTCAAGCGCTATCGGCGGCGCATGGAAGCGCTTGGGGCCAACACTCCGAAACGGCGATGCGCGGTCGGCAAACACGGGATCTGTCAGCCAGAATTCGCCGCGCAGCTTGAGCAGCAGCGTCGAATGGCCGAGCCGGTACAGGCTACGATCGGGCGCCGCGTCAAGCTGTGCGCGGGTCAGCCAATCGACGGGCAGCGCGCCAGCCGGCACGGTATTGCGCGGCTTGTTGAACAGCATCGTCCAGGCGATCCCGAACGTCTTGCCGATACCTTCGACGGGACGCGGCGCGACATTGCTGAAGCGCTCGCCATTGTGCTGCGGCGAACCGCCGGACAGCGCGCGGCCGCGCCTGGCGGCTGCAAAACCCAGAATGCGGTGAATCAAAACGAGAGGCGATGCCATGTCGGTTCGTCCGAAGAAAAAGTGCACTGAGTAGTGTAGTTTATTTCTGGGATAAGTAAACTGACCGGTGTAAAATTTCCATATGGACACCAGCACTCTCCCTCAACGCCTGACCGATCGAAAGCGTGCGGCCATCATCGACGCGGCTATCGAGGAGTTTCTCGCAGCAGGCTACGATGCAACCAGCATGGATCGCATCGCTGCGCGCGCGGGCGTGTCGAAGCGCACGGTCTACAACCACTTTCCCGGCAAGGAAACGTTGTTCGCTGCGATCTTGCACAAGCTGTGGGATGCGACCCAAACCGGTAACTCACCGACTTATCGCGCCGACTTGCCGCTGCGCGAGCAGCTGCTCGCCTTGCTGGACCGCAAATTGCGCCTGCTGAACGACGATGCATTTCTCGCACTCGCGCGTGTCGCGATCGGCGCGGCCATCCATTCTCCGGAGCGTGCGCGCGACATGGTCGAACGCCTCGGCGAGCGCGAGGAAGACCTGACGGTCTGGGTGCGTGCGGCAGCGGCGGCCGGCCGCCTGTCGATCACCGATCCGGTGTTCGCCGCGCATCAGTTGCACGGTGTCGTGAAGGCATTCGCATTCTGGCCGCAGGTGACGATGGGCCAGCCGCCGCTCCCGGCGCCAGAGCAACAGAAAGTCGCGGAATCCGCTGCCGACATGTTTCTCGCGTACTACGCGCGCCCGGACGACGGTGACGCATCACGCGTCGCGCCGGACTGACCGCGCGTCAGGAAGATCGTGTGAGAATCGAATTCGATGCCACGAGCATGATCGATGCGCACACAGCGTCGCCGAACCGCCGAACCGCGAAAGCGAACGCAAAACCGCTCCCTCAAACGTGATGACTGTCCATCCAGCGGAAACCGGCCATACCCCGACCCACCTGAAGCCTGACGCGAGCGACTACGAATGAAGACGCTGTTGATCGTCTATCACACGATGACCGGAGGCACGCAACAGATGGCCGAAGCGGCGGCCGACGCGGCGCGCGAGCAACCCGGCGTCGACGTCAGGCTGCAGCGCGCGGACGCGACGAGCGCAGACGATGTGCTGGCTGCCGACGCATACCTGTTTGCGACGCCCGAGAATCTCGCGTCGATGTCCGGGCTGATGAAGGACTTCTTCGATCGCTGCTATTACGCGGCGCTCGATCGCGTGAACGGCCGTCCGTACGCGGCAATGATCTGCGCGGGAAGCGACGGACAGAACGCGCTGCGCCAGATCGACCGGATCGCGACCGGATGGCGATTGAAGAACGTGGCGCCCGGCCTGATCGTCTGTACTCACGCGCAGACGCCTGAGCGCATCCTCGCGCCAAAGACGATCGACGACGACGATCGTGCGCGCTGCGCCGAACTTGGCGCAGGCCTTGCCGCCGGACTCGCACTGGGCGTCTTCTGATTTCGGACCGGCAGCGTTGGCGCTGGTCCGCGCAGACAACGCACGCATCCATGTGCGTTACCGACCTGCAGACGCCGAACCGGCCGAATGCCGGGACCCTAGCTGTCTTTTGCCGTCGGCTCAGGCCGGTGGTATTCGGGCCAAAGACGTTTCACGAGATCACGCGATGCGCCATACGCATGGCAACTGTCGATCTTGAGCGGCTTGCCTTCGCTGTCGCGGGCGTCGAGCGACGACCGCCGCACACCGACCATCGTCTGATAGGCCGTGGTTGCGACCGGGCCGAGCAATTCCTTCAGATGCGTACACGTATCGCAGGACGGCAGACGCTTGCGAATCTCGCTGTTCCAGCCGGCACCGATGCTCAGTCCGACGAGCGCCTGCAGCGAGTCGCCGCCGCCCGGACACTGTGCATACGGATGCGACCGGATGAACGTGGATACGGCGCGGACGACCATGTCGGCGTCGAAGACCAGCGTCACGCCGAGGTCGTGGATCGGCGACAGCGCAGCGACCGTCCGCGTGCCGCCCGGTGGCGTGAAATCGCTGGTCTTGCGGTCCGCAAGGCAGGCCGTCACTTCGAACAAGCCGTCGCTGCGCCGATAGCCGCGCATGTCGATCTGCCGATGGTGAATCTCCTCGCGCGTGATGCCGTCGTGCGTGATGTCGTGTGGGGGAACCATGTATCCGCTCCGCTTCGTACAACCGGTTCTTTCAGCAGGCAAGAGGGTTGTCGCCGGCCGACCGGGGGGCGCCGCGAGACGGGCCGAGGTACGCTGCCGACGACGTTTACCAGGGCATACTACGCATTTTCCGGCATCTTCGTACGCCACGCGATCGATGCGGACGCAACGAGTCGTGTACCGGGCCGGTGCAATCGATGAGCGTACCGGGATGTCACGACAGGCTGTGCCGATCCATCGCCATGTGCGTCGCATCGCTGCGATCGCGGATTCGCATGCAACCGACGGCGCCGTCCGCGATCCGGAGTCGTCGCCGTGTCAGCGGCGCGCTCGCGCGGCACGAGCGTTTTCGGCTCCGCAATGCGCAACACTACGCGTCGGGTGTCGATCAGCCGCCGCCGCCGGGCCGATCGTGTCGCACGAGGCTGGCCCGATTTCCGATGGAGGCCGTGAACGACGTGACTTCCGGAAACGTATCCATATAATGCGCAACACGGCCGCGCGGACGCATTTTCCGCTCCCTGGATCGGGCAAATGCAGACCGGCGAGTCAGCCGGCCGTCGCGCGTACCGGTATACTTCCCTCCTGCCTTGTCCGGCATCGTGGCCGGGTGCCTGAAAACAGAGTGGCGTGCGCGATGCGGCCCCGTAGTGTTCCGCATCGGCGGCAGAGGGGTCGCACGCGTGGCGGCGAAGCTTGTTGCGCCGCGCGGAATGGCCGCACGAACCACACCTTATATTCCTGGTGGATTGAATTTATGGGTTTTGAACAACTTGCCGAACTGCGGGCGCAGCTCGCAGCGAAGGCCAAGCAGGAGCGCAACGCGAAGCGGCCGGCAGCGCCGACGGACGCCGGCGCAAAGTCGAAGTCCGGCGACCAGCCGGCCCGCGGGACCAAACCGGGTGCCGGCGCCAAAGCGCAGCACCGTGCGAAGCCTGCTTCGGCGAAGCCGTCGGCGCCGGTCGATCCGGTCATCGTTGCGATCGGCAAACTGCAGCGGAAGTTTCCGAGCGCGTTCCCGAAGAATCCGGCCCCCAAAGTACCGCTCAAGGTCGGCATCTGGGACGACCTCGCACGCGAGGCTCAGGCCGTCGGCCTCAACGAAGCCGAACTGCGCGAAGCGATGTCGACGTGGTGCCGCGGCAACCGTTACTGGTCGTGCCTTGTCGAAGATGCGGTGCGGGTCGATCTGCAGGGCAACGAAGCAGGGCGCGTGACGCATGATGACGCCGCGCGAGCACGTCGGCTGAAGGCGCGCCGCCCCGGCAAGGGTGCGGCGCAATCGGCCAAGGGCGCGCAGCAGCCGCCGAAGGCCGAGCAGCAGGCCGAGGCCGCCGCAGCAGCCCCGGAAACGGCGAACGCGGAAGCGCAGACCGACGCCGCGCCGCAGGTCGAGCAGCAGGTCGAGCAGCAGGTCGAGCAGCAAACGACCGGGAACGAGTAACACGCACTGCGCCGCCGTCGACTGCACGGTGCACCCGCATGCACGCCGCATGCGGCGAATCACACGACAGACTGACCTGCCTCGAGAGGGGCAGGTCAGGACTGCCTCCACCGGCGGTTGACCCGCCGGCACTCCCCTTCGAGGTCAGACCGATAACGCAACCGGACGAAGAAGTCCCGTCAATCGGCGCTGCATGCACGATGCTTCGGCTCTGAAGTTTGCGCATGGATAGTACGCATGCGTGATTGCAACGACACTTCAATAAAATAATTCGGTTTCCTAATATAGTGATATCGGAATCGTCGATCGGCATGCGAACGACGCCGCTCGGCCACCGTGACATGATGACGCGCGATAATCCCGGCTGGATCGTGAAACCACGCGCGGGTTGTTCAGCGCGCTGCGGCTTGCATTTCGAAAGGTGCGGGAGGCTTGCTCCGAGACGACACGACCCGAAGCCGCGACCACCGTTTTTCAACGTCAATTCAACCCGGATCATGAACCCGAGACATTCCGCGATTCTCGTCGCACTCACCGCAGCCGCGCTGTTCGGCGCCGCGACTCCGCTCGCCAAGGCGCTGATCGGCGCAATGTCGCCGTTCATGGTCGCCGGCCTGTTCTATCTCGGCAGCGGCGTCGGGCTCGGCATCGGGATCCTGCTGCGCGGGCTGCACAATCGTCGCGCACCGGCCGCGGCCGCCGCCGCGCCGCTGCAGCGCGCCGACCTGCCGTGGCTGGCCGGCGCGATCGCGGCGGGCGGCGTGGCCGGTCCGGCGTTGCTGATGCTCGGGTTGTCGAGCACGCCGGCGGCGACGAGCGCGCTGCTGCTCAATCTCGAAGGTGTGTTGACGGCCGTAATCGCGTGGGTCGTGTTTCGCGAAAACGTGGATACGCAGGTGTTTCTCGGGATGGTCGCGATCGTCGCGGGCGGCACGCTGCTGTCGTGGGCGCCGGGCCGGTCCGGCGTCCCGGTCGGCGCGCTGCTGATCGTCGGCGCATGCCTGTGCTGGGCGATCGACAACAACCTGACCCGCAAGGTCGCCGCGAACGACGCGATGGTCATCGCGTGTATGAAAGGATTGATCGCCGGACCCGTGAACATCGGCATCGCGCTGGCGACCGGAGCGACGCTGCCCGCCGTGCCGGTCACGGCTGCCGCGATGCTGACGGGGCTCGGCGGCTACGGGATCAGCCTCGTGCTCTTCGTCGTCGCGCTGCGTCATCTCGGCAGCGCGCGTACGGGCGCGTATTTTTCAATCGCGCCGCTGTTCGGCGTCGTGCTGTCGCTGCTGATCTGGCCCGCGCTGCCGCCCATGACGTTCTGGATCGCCGGCGCGCTGATGGCACTCGGCATCTGGCTGCACGTGCGCGAACGGCACGAACACACGCATGCGCACGAGCGGCTCGAGCACACGCACCGGCATCGACACGACGAACATCACCAGCATACGCACGACTTTCCGTACGACGGCAATGAACCGCACACGCATCCGCATGTGCATCTGCCGATCACGCATAGTCACGCACATTTCCCGGACATTCATCACCGGCATCGGCATTGACTGCGTCGTGAACGTTGGACGGCCAGGCCACACGCGATGCGGATCGCAAGGTGACCGTTTATGGGGTGTGCGTCGCATCGCGCGCCCGTGCATTTCCATTGCCGCTCGATCGCGGCAGCAACAGGAGGCGTGCCTAGCCTTCCGTCTGGATCAACCGGATCAGCGAACCGTCCGGATCGATCAGCGCGCCGACCGTCCCGCCCCACGCTTCGCGTGTCGGCCGGTGCGCACGCGGCCAGCCGGTCGCTTGCTCCGGGATGCCGGCGGCGAGCATGTCGTCAAAGAATGCGCCGACATCCGCGAGTCGGAAGCAGCAACTGAACCAACTCGTGGCCGGATCGAGTTCGGGATGCGGAAAGAATTCCAGCAACAGGTCGCCGCGTTTGAGGATCATCCAGCCGTCGTCGCGCCAGGCTTCGATGAACCCCAGTTTTTCGTAGAAGCGGGACGTGGTTTCGAAATCGCGCGACGGCAGGTTGGGGCTCGCAATGTCGGTCAAGGCGGTTTCTCCGGTTGGCGATGCGACGAAACGCGTGGGCAGCGCCGCCGCCGCGACGGCTATCGCGCGTGAGGGAAGCAGAAGCCGAAATCTTTGCAGCCCGGGCATCCGGGTGCGGGCCCAGGTGGCATGCTGAGCGATGCCGCCACTTCCTGTGCGAGGAATTTTTTCCAGCGCAGGTGAGCGACGTTGCGCGCGGCGAGCGCGGGGAAATAGCGATCGAGCATCGCGGATACCGCGTCGCGTCCGTCGAGCCCGAGGTCGCGCCACAGATGGTCGGGGCGCAGGCACGCATGCGCGATGATCGACGCGAGGCAGTCGGCGTCGTCGCGGGCGACGGCGGGATTCGCGTCGTCCATCAGCCGCGCGTGCAGCGTCGCGACGAATGCCGCGTGGGTGGATGGCAGCAGCGCGATCGCAACCGTCGACATGAGTGCGGCGGCATCGACGGAAGGCAGGTGCGGAAACTGCCGGGCAAGCAGCCGGGCCAGTTGACCATGAGACAGGCCGAGCAGCGCGAGTTCGTTGCGGCACGCGCGTGCCGCAACGAGGGCGCCGAACAGGCGTGCGTCGGGAGTGTTGGCGTTGGCCGCCGCGAGCAGCAGCGACTGCAGCGCCTGTTCATGCGAGGACGGGTCGGCGCGATCGAGTGCGGCGGTCATCGTGCGCACCCGCATGACGGCAGGGCGACACGATCCGCGCGAACGCGTGGCGCAAACCGGATCACGATCGCGGCGCCCGTCACGCGATTACTCGACGCCGACGATCACGCTCGATGCCTTGAAGATCGCGGACGCGGCGTTGCCGCTCGCGAGGCCCAGACGCTCGACGCTGTCGTTGGTGACGATCGCGACGATCTCGGCGCCGCTCGCGGCCTTGATCACGACTTCCGAATTGACCGCGCCCTTCGCGACCGACGATACGGTGCCCGCGACGCAGTTGCGAGCCGACACCTTGCTGCTGTCGACGTCGACCATCACGATGACCGACGATGCCTTGACGAGTGCGAACGCCTTCGAGCCGGCCGCGAGGCCCAGCGACGCCGCGCTGCCGTGGGTGATCACGGCGACGATGTCGAGGCCGTCCTGCGTGCGGAGCGTGATTTCGTCGTTGACGGCACCGGGTTTGACGGCGCTGACCTGGCCGGCGAAATGGTTGCGGGCGCTGGTTCGCATGATGACTCTCCGAATGGATGCCGCTGCCGGATCGGCAGCGGAAGATGAATGGAAGTGCGTCGGCCAGTTTACCGTCAACGCGGGCGTCCGTCGTCCTCCGGATGCTATGGCGCGAATCAGTAAAACCCGCTGGCACAGCGTGTTTCGCCAGGTTCGCGTTACGTATCGAAGGTGATCACGCTGCGGCGCTTATTCGCTGGCTGCGGGCGCCGCGGCTGCACGCGTGGTGGCGGGGCGGGCATCCTGTGCAGTTGCTGCGCTGTCGGGTTCCCACCCGCCACCAAGCGCGAGAAAGAGCCGCACCTGATCGGCCGCGACTTGTCCTTCAGCGGCCGCGACCTGCGCTTGCACGCTCGTCAGCGTGCGCGTCGCGTCGAGGTCGGAGAGGAACGACTCGCGGCCGGCCGCGTAGAGACGATGGGTTTCGTCGGCGGAATTGCGCGCCGATTCGTAAGCCGTGCGCAGTGCATCGGTGCGCTGCACGTCGGCAGCATAGGTCGCGAGGCTCGACTGCGTTTCGCGCAGCGCGTTCAGCACGACACCGTCGAAGTGCGCGAGCGCGCCGCCCGTCGCAGCCTCGGCTTCGCGTACACGCGCACGCTGGCCGTTGACGGGGAATGACCAGCTGATCAGCGGTCCGAACGACCAGCGATTGGTCGTGGACGAAAACAGGTCGGCGGCGAGGCCGACCGAGCCGGCCGACGCGCCGATGCTGATCGACGGGTACAGCGCGGCGGTCGCCACGCCGATTCGCGCGGTTGCGGCGGCGAGCTGCCGCTCGGCTTCGCGAACGTCGGGGCGGCGGCGCAGCAGCGCGGCGCCGTCGCCGATCGGAATCGGCTGGCGCAGCTTAGGCAGGCGTTCGCATTCGGCGACGGCCTTCGGCAGGTCGGCCGGCGAGCGCGCGAGCAGCGCGGCGAGCTGGTATTGCGCGACCTTGCGGCGGCCTTCGAAGCGCGGGATGTCTGCGGCGAGCGTGCGCACCTGCGTCACGCCGCGCGTCACGTCGGTCTGGTTGCCGCGCCCGGCATCGCGCAACCGCTGCGACAGTGCCACGCGCTGTTTCTGCAGTGCGAGCGACTGCTTCGCGATCGCCAGCTCGTCGCCGGCCGAGCACGATTCGACGTACGCGCGCACGACGTCGGCGACGACCGTGATGCGCGCCAGGTCACCGGCCGCCCTGACGGCCTCGCTGTCCGCGCGCGCGGCTTCGACGCCGCGCCGCAGCTTGCCGAACAGGTCGATCTCGTACGACACGTTGATGCCGACCGCACCTTCGTTGACGACCGGCAGCTTGTTTTCGAGCAGGTACTGTTCAGCCGATTCCTGCGCGCGTTGCACGCCCGCCTCCGCGCCGCCGGAGAACCCACCCTGTTCGTTCGCGACTTCCAGGGCCGCACGCGAGCGCGCGAGGTTGGCCGCGGCGACGCGCAGGTCGGTGTTCGATTTCAGCGCGCTGCGCACGAGCTCGTCGAGCACGGGATCGTCGTATAGCTGCCACCAGTTGCCGGGCACGGCGTCACGCGACACGAGCGTGCCGTTCGCGTCGTCGAGCGCATGGTTCGCGAGCGGTGCATTCACATAGGCCTGCTGCGGCAGCTTGTAATCGGGGCCGACGGACTTGCACGCGCCGAGTGCGAGCGCGAGCGGCGCGAGCGCCGCCGCGAGGCGCAGACCGTGCCGTTTCATTGCGATGCCCCCGCCGAGTTTGCTGCCGCACCGGAAGCCGTCGATACCGGCGCGACTGCCGACGTCGCGCCGGCGGTTGCCGCCGACGCGCCGGCAGCCGGCTTCGCGTTGTCGCGTCGACGTGTGTCGGATTCGCGCATCGAAACCGTCGCGGTGCGGCCCGCGATCATCCGGAAGTCGTCGGGCACCTCGTCGAGCACGACGCGCACCGGCACGCGCTGCGCCAGCCGCACCCAGCTGAATGCCGGGTTCACGTTCGGCAGCAGGTTCGCACCCTGCGTGCGGTCGCGATCCTCGATCGCGGCGACGATGCTCTGCACGTGCCCGCGCAGCGCATGCGGCTCGCCCATCACGACGATGTCGACCGGCTGGCCGATATGAATGCCGCGCAGCTTGGTTTCCTCGAAGTAGCCGTCGACGCGGAACGAATTGCGGTCGACGACCGACAGCACCGCGCGGCCGGCCGGTACGTATTCGCCGACGCGCGGCGCGCGGTCGTTCAGGTAGCCGTCGACCGGGCTCGCGATCGTCGTGCGCTGCAGGTTCAGCTTCGCGGTGTCGAGCGACACCTGCGCATCGGCGACGGCGGCCTCGCCCTGTTCGACGCGCGTGCGGCTTTCCTCGACCTGTTCGCTTGCGACGAGGTTGCCGAGCTGCAGGTTGCGCGCGTATTCGCGCTTCGCCTGTGCGAGCGTCGCGCGGCGCTGCGCGAGCGTCGCTTCGGCGAGCCGCTCCGCGAGCGTGTAGCGGGCCTGGTCGATCACGAACAGCACCTGGCCGCGTTTGACCTCCTGGTTGTCGGCGACCTGCACCGACGTGATGAGGCCCGACACGTCCGGCGCGACCTGGATCACGTCGGCGCGCACGTGCCCGTCGCGCGTCCACGGCGAGAACATGTAGTAGTTGATGATTCGCCACAGCACGAGGCCGGCCACGACGACGACGATCAGGGTGAGCAGGATTTGCCCTGCCGAGAGCCAGGATTTTTTCACGTTAGGTAGCCACGAGATGGTGGGAAACGATCACGACGGCGGCAAACACGAACACGTAGATGCCGAGGTCGAAGATCGAACGGTGCCAGACGAGGCGGTAGAAGCCGACGCGCTCGAGCACCGCGCGCACGACGATGTTGATCAGGTAGGCGATCAGCATCAGCACGAGCGGGGCCGGTACGAATACGCCGAAGATGTCGATTTCGCCGATCATGGTCGCGCTCGGAAAGACAGGTTGGAAAGCCGGATCATGCGCGTGCTCCGTCCGGCGCCTGCGGCGCCTGCGCGGCCGCGGCCGGATACAGCGACAGGCGCAGGCCGACGAGCGCGTGCAGCGTGTCGTGCAGCCGGCGGTGAGTGGCGGGCGTGGCCGGCGCCGCGGGCGCCGTGCCGCCGTCGGCCGGCGCGGTGCCCCGCAGGTTGCGGCCGGCCACGCGGTGCAGCGCATCGTCGATCGACGCGAGCAGCGCCGGCGGCGCGGGCTGGCGCGCGTTCGCGGCCGCGCAGCGCGCATAGTGGTCGGTGACGCCGGCGAGCACGCGGTCGATCGCGTCGGGCACGTCGCCCGACAGCCGGCGGCGCGAACGGCGCAGGTCGAGCGCGTTCAGCGCGATGCGCAGGTCGCGGAAGCTTTCGATCGACGGGTGACGGTGGTCGTCGGATGCGCCGAGACGCGGCAGCAGTTGCGTGACGCGATCGAGCATCCGAGATGCGTGGTTGCGCTGGTCGTCGAGCGGCTGTGTCGATGCGGAGCGCACGACGTCTTCCCAGCCCGAGCGCAGCAGGCGCCGCACCGCGAGTTCCGCGCCGAACGGCCGCGTCGCGCGTGTCCACAGGTACGCGAACAACAGCCCGGCAACGCCGGCGAGATTGCTGTTCAGGAACACGAAGAAGTCGGCTTCGTAGGCGCTCTGGATGCTGATGAAGGTTGCCGTATTCACCGCGACGAGCATCGTCACCATGTTGAACTGCGGGCGCGGCAGCAGCGTGCCGATCAGGATGAACGGGCCCGCGAACATCAGCACGAGCATCGCGAAGTCGTGCACGTGCGGCAGCACGACGAACAGGTACAGGCCCGCGAACACGACGCTCGCGGCCGTCGACAGGAAAAACTTGAACACCAGCGGCGCGGGTTCGTCGAGCGCGGCGAAGAAGCTGCACGACACGGCCACGAGCGTGACGGCGGCCGCGCCGTCGTGCCAGCCGGACGAGATCCACAGCCAGCACGCGAACACGATCGCGAGCACGACGGTCAGCGTGGAGAACAGCATCATCCCGCGATCGAAGAAGCGCTCGGTGCCGCCGAGCCGCCAGTGCCGGTAGCGTGGCTGCCAGACGCCCGACTCGTTCGCGATCAGCGCGCGCAGCGAGCGGCAGTCCTGCCAGATGTCGATGACCTGGCGCAGCCGCCACAGCGCATTCGACAGCAGCGCGCCGTCCCAGCTCGTCAGCGCGCCGTCGGCGGGCTGCAGCGCGGCGATGCGCTCGCGCAGATCATCCGCGACCGGATCGTGGGCCATGTCGCCGTCGGTGCCGGATTTCACGGCCGGCAGCGGCGCGTCGAACCACTTCGCGGCGTCGGCCAGCAGCGCGTCGAGCGCGGGCGGGCGTACGTGCAGGTCGCGCATCAGCGCGATCAGCGGATCGGCGAGCGCCGACATCAGCGGCAGGAACAGCTGCATCCGGCCCGCGAGCGCCTGCGCCCGCGCGAGGATGCTCGGATGCGCATGGTCGTAACCCAACTGGCTCAGCAGGAATTCGAGGCCGGTGATCGTCATCGCGAGGCGCTGCCGGCACGCGGACAGCGCCTTGCCGGCGATATGCCCGGACAGCGTCTCGCGACCGTAGAACGCGGCGTCCTTGAACCATGCGTCGGTGCGCTCGATCAGTGTCGGCGCGAGCCGGTTCGGGAACACGGCGCCGCCGACCACGCTCGCGCACACGATGCCGAGCACGATTTCCTCGGTGCGCGCGATCGCGACGTCGAATACCGTGGACGGGTCGGTCACGGTCGGCAGCGCGATCAGCGGCATCGTATAACCGGCGAGCATGAACACATAGCTGCGCGCGGTGCGGTCGGAGATCGCGAGGTAGAGCAGCGTGCCGCACCACGTCGCGACGATGATGCTGAACAGGATCGGCGTTTCGACGAACGGCGGCACGAAGAAGATCGCGGCGGCCGCGCCGAGCGCGGTGCCGAGCGCGCGATACAGCGCCTTCGAGCGGGTTGCGCCGACGAACGGGTTCGACACGATGTAGACGCTCGCCATCGCCCAGTACGGCCGCGGCAGCTGGAAATACAGGCCGAGGTACAGCGCCAGCATCGACGCGGCGAACGTCTTGCCCGAGAACAGCCAGTCGCGAAGGCTCGGATAGGTCATGACGCGGAGTCGGCAGGGAGCGGCGCGGGCTGCGCCGCGTCGGACGCGTTGAATGCGTTCAGCACGCGCAGCGTCGTTTCGAGGTCGGCGCGCGTGATGCCCTTGAGCACCTGTGCGCGCAGCACGCGTAGGTCTTCCTCCATCTTCGCGGTGACCGCGCGGCCGGCGGCCGTCAGCGAGATCGTTTTCGCGCGGCGGTCGTGCGGATCCTCGTCGCGGCGCGCGAGGCCGGCCGCGCACAGCTGATCGAGCAGGCGCACGAGCGACGGCCCCTCGATGCCGACAATCTCGGCGAGCGTGCCCTGCCGTACGCCTTCGCCGAGGCGGCCGGCGATCAACAGCGGCGTCGCGCAGGCTTCGGACACGTTGTACGCGGTCAGCACGCCGTCGCTGGTGCGGCGCCATTTGCGCGCGGACAGCACGAGCAGGCTGCTGACGGCGAGTCGGAGGTCGTGCAGATTGGTCATGGGCGAGATGATAGGGGCAAAAACATTCGATAGCAAACTATCGTATTTTTGTCACCCGCGTGTCATGTCGCGCGTGGTTCGGCCGGCCCGTTTGAAGCAATTTAGGCGGCGTGTCGGCGATGGTCAAGCTGTAAGGTTGGTGTCCGGGAGGCGTGCGCGGTAGGTGCGGCGACTATATTGAATAGTCGGACGAGATTCGTCAGGCAGGGCCGCAGGGCCGCGCGTCAGGAAAATGCGGAGCGAGGGTTCGGGAAAGCCGACTTCGCGAAACGGCGCGCGGCGTGCATATTGGTAGGGTCATTGCAATCACATCGGAGACTTCGCACGTGTCGACCTCATCCTCCCAGCCTGCCGCCGCGCCGTCGATCGACGCGTGGCTCGGCAAGACCGAAACGCTCGGCGACGACATCACCGCGTTCCCGCTGAACGCACTGGCCGCCACGCTCAACCGCGCGTCGCCCGGCGACGTCGTGCCGCCGCTGTGGCACTGGCTCTACTTCCTGCCCGTCGTGCCGATGTCGGAAGTCGGCCCCGACGGCCACCCAAAGCGCGGCGGCTTCCTGCCGCCGGTGCCGTTGCCGAACCGCATGTGGGCCGGCGGCCGCCTGACGTTCCATGCGCCGCTGCGCGCGGGGCGCCGCGCGACGCGCGAATCGACGATCGCGAACCTCGAGGACAAGACGGGCCGCAGCGGCCGGCTCGTATTCGTGACGGTGCAGCATCGGATCGAGTGCGACGGCGAGCTGTGCGTCGAGGAGGAGCACGACATCGTCTATCGCGACGCGTCGCAGCCGGGCGCGAGCGCACCGAAGCCGGTCGCGGCGCCCGCAGGCGAAACGTGGTCGCGCATCGTCACCGCCGACGCCGTGATGCTGTTCCGCTATTCGGCTTTGACCTTCAACGGTCACCGCATCCACTACGACCGCAGCTATGTGACGCAGGAGGAAGGTTATCCGGGGCTCGTCGTGCACGGCCCACTGATCGCGACGCTGCTCGTCGATCTCGTGCACCGCGAACGGCCCGATGCGACGCTCGCGAGCTTCGCGTTCCGCGCGGTGTGCCCGACCTTCGACGGGCAGCCGTTCACGCTGTGCGGCAAGCCGTCGGACGACGGCCGGACGATCGAGCTGTGGGCGAAGGATCGCGACGGCTGGTTGACGATGCAGGCCACCGCGGCGCTTGCCTAGCGCACGCGTCGCGTTTCCTTTCATTCATCGGCGACCGCTACGCGATCAACGGGCAGAAGGTGCGGGGTGCGGCATTCGGACCTGATGATCCTGCTGCTCGCGATGATTGCGGCGCGCGAAGCGGTCGTCGCGCACCTCGATGCCGCGCGGCGCATCCTGCGCGGGTAGGCGGCCCGCGCCATTCGCCGGCGGGCATCTATAATCCGCACAACCGGCCGCACGGCCGGGGCGGCGCATGCAGCCGGCGGAACGGCGACCTGCGTCCGATCTCCCAACCATCGCACAAAGGGGTATGCATCTTGGCAACCTACATCGTGTTTACTCGGGAAAGCACGCAGGACCAGCACGAACTCGACGTCTACGGGAGCAAGGTCGGCGCGACGCTTGCCGGTCATCCGGTCAAGGTGCTCGCCGCCTACGGCCCGCAGGAAACGCTGGAAGGTGAAGGGCCGGAGGGTGTCGTGATCGTCGAGTTTCCGTCGAAGGAAGCCGCGCACGCGTGGTACCACGGCCCCGAATACCAGGCCGTCGTCCAGCACCGCTTCAAGGGCGCGCGCTATCGCGCGGTGCTGGTCGAGGGCGTTTGAACGCAACGCTTCGGGCGCTTCCTTCAACGCGATGCAATGCCTGACGCATCATGAACACGACGACTTCGTCCCCTGACTCCGTCCGCCCGCCGATGGGTCGCGCCGCCACGTCGCTCTTGGCGATCAGCGTGCTGTTCTATCTCGTCGCGATGGTCACCGCACCGTTCCGTACGGGTGCGCCGGATCCGCATCCGTGGGCCGACGGCTGGCAGGTGCTGCTGACGGGCTGGATGGGCGTGTTCTTCGGCATCTACGCGTGGCTCGCGAACCCGCTCGTGTTCGCGGCCTGGTTGCTGACGACGAAGCGCCTGCGCGCGCAGGCGGTCGTGCTGGCCGTGCTTGCGCTGCTGCTCGGATCGAGCTTCCTGTCGCAGCATCGGATCGTCGTCAACGAAGGCGGCGGGGTCGAGCCGGTTCATCTCGATGCGATCGGCTATTGGTGCTGGCTCGCGAGTTTCGGCGCGGCGCTGGTCGGCGCCGCGTTGTTGCCCGGGCGGACGAAGGCGCGCGGGACAGGTTGATGCGCGCGGCGCGGCTGGCCCGCGTCGCGCGAACCACCGCTTATCGCACGTGCGGTTGCAGAGCGCGCACCCAGTACGACACCGCAACCGCGCCCCCATCCGGCGTGCCGATCGCACGCTCGCCGAGATAGCTCGCACGCCCCGCGCGCGGCGTCATGCGTGCCGTTTGCTGCGCGCCGTGTTCGGCGGCCTCGACGGCTGCCGCCCATGCGCTCGCGGGATCGCGATCGCCGTCGAGCGCACGGTCGAACGCATCGGCAGCCGGCACCAGCGCGTCGAGCATCGTCCGGTCGCCGGCGTGCGCGCCGCCGAGTTCGCTGATCGAATCCACTGCGTTTCGGAACGCCGCGGCCCAGTCGCGCGCCGACGGCTCCGCGATATCGGCCAGCCGGCGCGACGCGCGCAGCAGCGCGGTTGCATAGAACGGCCCCGAACTGCCTGCAATTGCACGGCGCAAGGCAGCGCCGAGCGCCGCGAGCGTACCGGCCGGCGTACCGTACGCGGTTTCCGGCAAATCGAGAATCGCGCGCGCGGCGCGCAGCATGCTCGCGCCGAGATCGCCGTCGCCGGCCGCCGCATCGAGGTCGGTCAGCGTCTGCTCGTGATCGATCAGCGTCTGCGCGACCGCGTGCAGCGCCGGCTGCAGGCGCGCGGCCCACGCGCGGCCGGCCGCATCGAGCGGCGGCAGCGGCGCGTCGTGCGAGTCGGCCGCGGCCACGCGGATGTGCGTATTCACGGTGCCGCCGCCCGGCCATGCACGCGCCTGCGTCGGCGCGTCGAGCAGCGCCGCGCGTTCTTCGTTCAGCCGCAGCACCGAGATCGAGCAGCCGGGCATGTTCAGCGCCGACAGGAACGTGCCGGCCCACGCGCGCGCGACGACGATGCCGCGCCGGCTCAGGTTGTCGTACGCGGCGCGCAGCACGATCGCGAGTTCCATGTCCGGCGTCGCGCCGAGACCGTTGACGAACAGCGCGACGCGTTCGCCGCTGTCGAGCACGAGATCGGCGACGATGCTCGACAGCAGCGTGTCGACCAGCGCGTCCGCGGGCAGCGGCGCGCGGCGTTCGACGCCTTTCTCGCCGTGGATGCCGAGGCCGAGCTCGATTTCGTGGTCGGCGAGGCTGAAGCCCGACTTGTCGGCGCCCGGGATCGTGCAGCCGTCGAGCGCGACGCCCATCGTGCCGAGTTCGGCCGCCGCGTCGCGCGCGATCGCCGCGACGCGGGCCAGCGGCAGCCCGCGCGCGGCGGCCGCGCCGGCGAGCTTGTGGATCAGCACGGTGCCGGCAATCCCGCGCCGCTGGCCGCGCTCGACACGGCCGCGCAGCGACACGTCGTCGGCGACGATGACGGTCTCGACCGGAATGCCTTCCGCGCGCGCGAGCTCGGCGGCGAGCCCGAAATTGAGCCGGTCGCCCGTGTAGTTCTTTACGATCAGCAGCGCGCCGTTCGGGCCGGCGCTCGCGCGGATCGCGGCGAGCACGGCGTCGGTGGACGGCGACGTGAACACTTCGCCGCACACGGCCGCGCTCAGCATCCCTTCGCCGACGTAGCCGCCGTGCGCGGGCTCGTGGCCGCTGCCGCCGCCGGAGAGGATCGCGACGGGCCGCTGCGACGGCTCGGGCAGTGGCTGGCGGACGAGCACGAGCTCGTCGCCGAGGATCGCGAGATGCGGCGACTGCCGTGCGATGCCTTCCAGCATTTCTCGCACGACATCGGACGGGCGGTTCACAAGCTTTTTCATGGCGACGGTTCCTGACGGGTGAACGGGGCTCGGTCGGGCCCGCGTGGGCGCCGGACGGCTTTCGTGTTGCGGATGATCGTGCGGGCGCCCTGTCGCGGGCATGGCCGGCATCGCCGGCCGCAGGCGGCGACGGGCGCGCGCTTCGCGCCACGATACATCAGGTCGGGACGTCGCTGCACGGATCGCGGGCGCGATCGTGCCGTGCCGGGGTGAGCGATGGTCCGCCCAGCGGATGTTGCTACTTCGCCGCCGCGATTTCCTTCGCGCGAATCAGCCGCGCGCGCAGCACGTTGCGGCTGATGCCGAGCGGATCGTCGCGCTGAAGGCGATCGGCGTCGATCTCGTGCTTGCCGGGTTCCTGCATTTCATCGAGGAAGTCGAGTACTTCGGCCAGCGCGTGCTGCCGCTCGTGCGCGAACTCGAGGCGTAGCGGCAGGCGGTGGCCGCGTGATGGATGCTGGCCGGCGCGCGGCTCGCGATTGCGTGAGCCCGCGCCGCGCCGGCGAGACGGTCACGCCACGCCAGCCATCTTCGATGCATCGACAACCATCTGCACGCCGAGGCCGCCGAGGATGAGGCCCATCGCCCAGCGCTGCGCGAGCAGCAGCGCCGGGCGCCCGTTCAGGAACTTCGCGATGCCGCTCGAGCAGATCGCCACCAGCCCGTTTGCCGCCGCGAACGCGGCGATCAGCAGCGAACCGAGAAACAGCGACTGGCCGAACACGCTGCCTTGCCGGTAGTCGATGAACTGCGGCAGCAGCGACACGAACAGCATCGCAAGCTTCGGATTCAGCACGCTGGTCGTCGCGCCCATCGCCAGCAGCCGCAGCGGCTGCTCGTTCGGCAAGGCCCGCACCTCGAACGGCGAACGCCCGCCGGGCCTGACCGCCTGCCATGCGAGGTACAGCAGGTAGGCCGCACCGACCGCGCCCAGCACGCTACCCGCATAGGGCACGCTCATGAACAGCGTCGTGATGCCGAACGCCGCGCCGAACATGTAGAACAGGTAACCGATCATCACGCCGGCCAGCGAAATGAGCCCGGCCGCGCGCCCTTGCGCGATCGAGCGCGACATCACGTAGACCATGTTCGGCCCCGGCGTGACCGCGAGCATGCCGCCGATGACGAGAAATCCGTAGAGCGATCCGGACGTATGCATGTTTTCCGCTTCCTGCAACGAGTGCTGACGGGATTCATTGTCCGACCGTGGAAGTGAACAGTAAAACGGGATAAACTGAATCGATTGATCAGATTTTCTGAATGAAATGAAAAAGCTCGACCTCGATGTGCTGGCGATGGTGGTGGCTGTCGCGGAATCCGGATCGTTCGCGCAGGGCGCGCAGGCCGTGCATCGGTCGCCGTCGGCGGTGAGCATGCAGATCAAGGCGCTGGAAGACGCGCTGGGCAAGCCGCTTTTCATCCGCGACACGCGCAACGTGACGGCCACCGACGACGGCAGGACGCTCGCCGAATACGGCCGCCGGATGCTGGCGATGCGCGACGAGGCGTGGGCGTCGGTCGTGCGCCCGGAGATCCGCGGCCGCGTGACGATCGGCGTGCCCGACGACTACATTTCGTCGCTGCTGCCGCAAGTGCTCGGCAAATTCGCGGCGATGCATCCGCGCGTGGAAGTGCGCGTGATCGGCCAGCCGAGCAGCGCGCTCGTGCCGATGCTGAAGGACAACACGGTCGACCTCGCGTGTCTCACGCGGATCAAGGGCGTGACCGGCGAGCTGGTTCGGATGGAGCCGATCGTCTGGACCGGGTCGCCGAAGCGGAACGTATGGGAAGAGCGGCCGCTGCCGGTGGCGTTTTTCACGCACGGCGGCAGCATGGCGCGCGATCACGCGATCAAGGCGCTGAACCGGCAGCGCATCCCGTTCCGCATGTCATATGAAAGCCCGAGCTACCTCGGACTGCTGAGCATGGTCGAGGCCGGGCTCGCTGTCGCGCCGCTGGCGCGCTGCTGCATTCCGGAACACCTCGTCCAGCTTACGGAGAGCCACGGGCTGCCGCCGCTGGGCGAACTCGAGGTCGTACTTGCGCGCAGCGCGCAGTCCGCGCGTGCGCCGTGCGACTACCTCGCCGAGCAGATTCTCGACGAATGGCGCGCGTGACCGGCACGTTGCCGGCGGCGCTTCAGCACGACTTCAGCAACCATTCGCGGAACGCGACGAGCGACGGCAGCGTCTCGTTCCCCGGCGGGTAGACGAGGTAATAGCTGCGCTGGCTGGTAATCGCGTCGCCGATCGATACGAGCTCGTTGCGGCTCAACTCGTCTTCCACCAGCACCTTCGGCACCAGCCCGATTCCCATCCCGGCCCGGACGGCCTGGATCAGGTGCGACGTCAGCTCGAAGCTCGGGCCGATTCGCATCTGACGATGGTCGAGCCGATAGTGCGAGAACCACTCGGCCCACGCCTGCTGGTTGCTCGTCACGCCCACCAGCGTCTGCTGCGCGGCCCAGGCCGGCGTGCGTGCTGCGGCCTTGCGGCGGCTGCCCGCGTCGGGGCTCGCGATCGCGATCAGGAACTCGTTGTACAGCCGATGCGCGTGCAGGCCGGGCCAGTCGTCCGCGCCGACGGTGATGGCCGCGTCGAGGTCGTCGTTGAGGAAATCGATCGCGCCGATCCGCGAATGAAGATGCACGGTCACGCCCGGATGCGCGGCGTAGAAGTCGTGCAGATGCGGCAGCAGCCATTTCGAGCCGAACGTCGGCAACGTCGCGAGCCGCAGCGTGCCGGCGCCTGCCTGGTGGGACATGGCCTGCAGCGTCGCGCCGCGGATGCGCCCCAGTGCGCCGCTCAGCTCGACGAAGTAGCGGCGCCCGACTTCGGTCAGCTTCACGGAGCGGCCCTCGCGACGGAACAGCGGCACGCCGAGCTGATCCTCGAGCGTCTGGACCTGCCGGCTGATCGCGCTCTGGCTCAGCGACAGCTCGTCGGCCGCGCGCGTGTAGCTTTCGTGTCGCGCGGCTGCCTCGAACACGAGCAGCAGCGACATCGACGGAGTGAGGCGACGGTAATTCATGAGTTTTATGCAATATTCACCGGGCGAGAATTCGTTTGTTTCTCGCGGAGATTCCAAAGATACTGGAATTCCCGGTTGCGTGGAAACTTGCTCAAAACTCATGTTTCGGAGCACGCGAGCACACCGGCTCACCCACCTTGCGCCTTTGCCCCATGTCGATCGCCCCGTTGCCCCGCCCCGCCAGCCCGCCCGCGAACGCGTACCGTGACTTTCTCGCCGCGCTGCAGGCCGCCGGGTTCGCCGGGGAAATCCGCGCGGATCATGCGAACCGGACGGTCCAGGCCACCGACAACTCGATCTACCAGCGCCTGCCGCAAGCGGTGATCTGTCCCGCGCATGCGGACGACGTCCGGCTGCTGGCCCGGCTGCTCGCGGAACCCGCGCATCGCGATGTCGCGGTCGCCGCGCGCGGCGGCGGCACGGGCACCAACGGGCAGTCGCTGACCGACGGCGTGGTCGTCGATTTGTCGCGGAACATGAACCGGATCCTGGAAATCGACGTCGAGCAGCGCTGGGTGCGCGTGCAGGCCGGCGTCGTCAAGGATCAGCTCAATGCGGCGCTGAAGCCGCACGGGCTGTTTTTCGCGCCGGAGCTGTCGACGTCGAACCGCGCGACCGTCGGCGGGATGATCAACACCGACGCGAGCGGGCAGGGCAGCTGCACGTATGGCAAGACGCGCGATCACGTGCTCGAACTGGACTTCGTGCTGATGGGCGGCGAGCAACTGCACAGCGGCGCGCTCGCGGACGACGAACTGGAACGGCGCTGTGCGCGGCAGGACCGCGTCGGCAAGGTCTACCGCACCGCGCGGCGCATCAGCGACGACAAGGCGGCGCTGATCGAAGCGAAGTTTCCGAAGCTCAACCGCTGCCTGACCGGCTATGACCTCGCGCACCTGCGCGAACCCGACGGCCGCTTCAACCTGAACAGCGTGCTGTGCGGCGCTGAAGGCTCGCTCGGTTTCGTCGTCGAGGCGAAGCTCAACGTGTTGCCGATTCCGAAGTATTCGGTGCTGGTCAACGTGCGCTACGCGGGCTTCATGGACGCGCTGCGCGATGCGCGCGCGCTGATCGGGCACAAGCCGCTTTCGATCGAGACGGTCGACTCGAAGGTGCTGATGCTCGCGATGAAGGACTTCGTGTGGAGCAGCGTGGCCGAATATTTCCCGCAGGACGACCTGCGCCCGACGCTCGGCATCAACCTGATCGAATTCAGCGGCGACGATGCGGACGAAGTCGATGCGCGCGTGCGCGCGTTCGTCGATCACCTGCGCACCGATACGAGCGTGGAGCGGCTCGGCCACACGCTCGCGGCCGGCGACGATGCGGTGAAGCGCGTATACGCGATGCGCAAGCGCGCGGTCGGCCTGCTCGGCAACGTGCAGGGCGAGGCGCGTCCGCAGCCGTTCGTCGAGGACACCGCGGTGCCGCCCGAGAACCTCGCCGCGTACATCGCCGAATTCCGCGCGCTGCTCGACGGCCACGGGCTGCAGTACGGGATGTTCGGCCATGTCGACGCGGGCGTGCTGCACGTGCGCCCGGCGCTCGACATGAAGGATCCGCGGCAGGCCGCGCTGGTGCGGCCCGTGTCGGATGCGGTGGCCGAGCTCACGCAGCGTCATGGCGGCCTTTTGTGGGGCGAGCACGGCAAGGGCGTGCGCTCCGAATATGCGCCGGCCTTCTTCGGCGAGCTGTATCCGTCTCTGCAGCAACTGAAGGCCGCGTTCGATCCGCACAACCAGTTCAATCCGGGCAAGATCGCGACGCCGCCGGAGAACACGATGCGGCTGCTGAAGATCGATGAAGTGCCGACGCGCGGCGACCACGACCGGCAGATCGACGAGCGCGTGTGGCAGAGCTACGGCACTGCGATGCACTGCAACGGCAACGGCGCGTGCTACAACTTCGATCCGGACGATGCGATGTGCCCGTCATGGAAGGCGACGCGCGAACGCGTGCATTCGCCGAAGGGGCGCGCGTCGCTGATGCGCGAATGGTTGCGCCTGCAAGGACAGGCCGGTGTCGACGTCGTCGCGACGGCGCGCGCGCGGCAGCCGTTCCTGCGCGGCGTTGCCGCCCGCTGGCGCAACAGCCGCGCCGCGCGCAGCGGTGCGGCCGATTTCTCGCACGAGGTGTACGACGCGATGGCCGGATGCCTTGCCTGCAAGTCGTGCGCGGGGCAGTGCCCGGTCAAGGTCAACGTGCCCGAGTTCCGTTCGCGCTTTCTCGAGCTGTATCACCGCCGTTATCAGCGGCCGCTGCGCGACTACCTGATCGGCTCGCTCGAATTCACGATGCCGTGGATGGCGCGGGTGCCCGCGCTGTACAACGGGCTGATGCGTGCGGGGTGGGTACGCACGCTGCTGGAGCGGCAGGTCGGCATGGTCGACAGCCCGCTGCTGAGCCGCTTCGATCTCGCGGCCGTGATCCGGCAATGGCGCGTGAAGCCGGCCGATCCGCACGCGCTCGCGGCGCTGGGCGATGCGCAGCGCGCGCGCAGCGTCGTCATCGTGCAGGACACGTTCACGCGCTATTTCGATACCGAGCAACTGGCGACGCTGATCGAGCTGGCGGCGCGCGCGGGCTTTCAGGTGTGGCTCGCGCCGCTCGCGCCGAACGGCAAGGCGCTGCACGTGCAGGGCTTTCTGCGGGCGTTCGAGAAGGCGGCGATCCGCAATGCCGCGCAGCTTGCGGCGCTGGCGCGGTCCGGCGTCGCGCTGGTCGGCCTCGATCCGGCGATGACGCTCACGTATCGGCAGGAATACCTGAAGGTGACGGGGCTCACCGATGTGCCGAAGGTTGCGCTGCCGCAGGAATGGCTGTTGCAGGCGCTGCCGGAAGCCGGCGCGGGCGGCGCGTCTCGTGCATACCGGCTGCTGCCGCACTGTACCGAGAAGACCAACGCGCCCGACAGCGGCAAGCAATGGGAGCAGGTGTTCGCGCGGCGCGGGCTGCGGTTGCAGGTTCAGGCGACCGGGTGCTGCGGGATGTCCGGCACGTATGGGCACGAGGCGCGCAACCTGCAGACGTCGAAGACGATCTATTCGCAGTCGTGGGCGGCGCACGTCGATGCGCCGGAGGACGAAGGAGAGGCGCTGGCGACCGGGTATTCATGCCGCAGCCAGGTGAAGCGCATGTCGTCGACGCAGTTGCGTCATCCGTTGCAGGTGCTGCTCGATCACGTTCGTGCGGCGGGGTGACGTTCGGGCGGCGCGCGCTGCGCTGCCCGTGTGACGACATCGCGCGCCGAGCGGCAATCTCCGTGCCGCCATCGACGCATGCCAAAGGGTCAATCAGGAATCGGTGTTCGCGGCCTTCCGCGCCCGCGGCTTGTCGGCCGCGGGAAACGCGCCGACGCCGCGCGGCCGTTTCGGTTCGATCCGCATCTGCCGGATCACGCGCCGGAAGTCGATCTCGTGCGCGGCCAGCGCGCCGATCAGCTTCGCGATGACCGCGAGGTGGGAGGGCACCGTGCCCTTGCTCGAATAGTTCGTGATCGAGCTTTCGTTCATCCGGATCAGATGCGCGAACTCGCGCGACGTCAGTTGCGCTTTTCTCAACTCCTGCTGAAATTCCGTATACGCCATTGCACACATGTTGCTTCGTCTCCGTGATTCAGAAATCGGCCCGCGCGGCGCCGGCGCGGACGGGTGGCGTTCCCGTCGTGCCGGCGCGCCGGCGGGTTACATCTTGACCTGGTCGAGGAAGGACTTCTTGCCGCCCTTGTAGCCGTAGATCGAGATGATCCCGTGCGTCAGGTCGCCCTTCGAATCGAACGTCGTCGTGCCGATCACGCCGTCGTACTTCGTCGCCGGCATCGCCGCGAGGATCTTCGCCGGGTCCGTCGAGTTTGCGCGCTTCATCGCGTCGACCGCGATATAGACCGCGTCGTACGCGAACGGCGCATCGAACTTGATGCCCTGGTTGAAGCGCTTTTCGTACTTCGCGACGAACGCCGCGCCGCCCGGCATCTTCTCGAGCGCCGCACCGGCCTGCGAGCACAACACGTTGTCGGCCGCCGGGCCGGCCAGTTCGGCCAGCGAGTCGGTGCACACGCCATCGCCGGACAGGATCTTCGCGCGCAGGCCGAGCTGCTTCGCCTGCTTCGCGAGCGGGCCGCCGGTGGCGTCCATGCCGCCGTACATGATCGCGTCCGGGTTCTCGCCCTTGATCTTCGTGAGAATCGCGCGGAAGTCGACCGCCTTGTCGTTGGTCGCGTCGTGCGACAGCACCTTCAGGCCGAGCGCCTTCGCCTTCTTCTCGAACTCGTTCGCGAGACCCTGGCCGTATGCGGTCGAATCGTCGACCACCGCCACGCTCTTCACGCCCTTCGACTGCGCGTAGCTCGCGAGCGCCGGGCCTTGCTGCGCGTCGGTCGCGACGACGCGGTAGGTCG
Organism: Burkholderia sp. BKH01; assembly: GCF_025685725.1. NCBI lineage: Bacteria > Pseudomonadati > Pseudomonadota > Betaproteobacteria > Burkholderiales > Burkholderiaceae > Burkholderia > Burkholderia sp. BKH01. The sequence continues at coordinate 69,223 of NZ_JAOTQT010000004.1, forward strand.
TCTTGAAGCCTTGCTGCGTGTAGGTCGGGTTCGTGGCCGACGGCGAGATCTGCACGATGCCGGCGTCGCTGTAGATCTTCGACGCCGGGATCGACGTGCCCGAGTTCAGGTGGCCGATGACGGCGACGACCTTGTCGTCGACGAGCTTCTGCGCGACCTGCGTGGCTTGGCGCGGGTCGGCCGCGTCATCCTGCGCGTCGAGCTGCAGCGTGACCTTCTTGCCGCCGATCGTCAGCCCTTTCGCGTTGATTTCCTCGACCGCGAGGCGCGCGCCGTTCTCGTTGTCCTTGCCGAGGTGCGAGATGCCGCCCGTCGTCGGTTCGACGCTGCCGATCTTCACGACCTGGTCGGCCATCGCGGTCGACGCTGCCGCGAACGCGGCGGCGGCCAGTGCCACGGTGATCAGGGGTTTGCAGCGCATGCCGACAATGCTTCGTTCCATCTGCCATCTCCGAATTGAATGTCTTTCTTTGACGTCTCGACCGGCCGGCAGCGGGCCGGGGCGATCGGACGAGTCTCCATACCCATCATGGGCTTCAGTTGCATCGCACCCGGCCGTGCGACGGGCCGCCCGAGCGAGCGGGCGGACTATCGGCCGGCGCGATGCAATTCGTATGAATATATCTGAAGCCGATTTTGCGCGCTGCAGCGAATCCCGTGACGGGGCGGGCACGGCGCGGTTCGGCGCCCGGATTTCGCGGATTGCGAATGCCGGAAATCGTGCGCCGTGGCGGGCCAGGCTGCGATTCGCTGTCGATGGCCTTACGGCCGCATCCATTATTCGGCCGGTCGTGGTGGCGAAGCCATGGACACTGATGGGCGGTCAGTCGGGAACTGTTCGGTCGATTTGTCTGCACAGTTTGGGCACTCGCAAGCGCGCAGCCGGGTTCTTGGAAATGCTTCATCGAGCGCGATATCTCTCACATGCAACTAACGGTCAAGTCCGGCGGCATCGACGAATTGGCGCAAGTCGACAACCCGTACAATGCATTCGGCTTTGCACATGCCGGGGCTTGCCTGGACCGGCCGCTGCCGGATCGTCCGGCAGGTAATGCCATGCATGCGACCGCGATCCTACGAGCGCCCGCGCAAAGCGACGAAGATCACGCCTGCAATCGCCAGCAGGCCGCCGCATAGCGTCTCGATGCCGGGCCGCTCGCCCGTCAGCATCATCGACAGGGCTGTCGCCGCCGCTGGCGTAAGATAGAGAAAGTTGGCGGCGCGCGCCGCACCGAAGTAGCCGAGTGCGAAGGTCCAGGTCGCGTAACCGAGTGCCGCGGGAAATATGCCGAGGTTCAATACCGCCAGCGTCGTGTCGTGCGACGCACCGCCGAGCGAGTCGAGCGCGCCGGGCAACCAGGGCGTGAGCAGCAGCGCGCCGGCCAGCAGTGTGTACGCGGCGCAGGGCAGCGCGCCGTACACGGGAATCAGCCGCTGCTGCAATACGAAATAGCTGGCCGAACACAGCGCTGCAGCGAGAATCAGCGTGCTCCCCGAGCCGAGGACGAGCCCACCCGGCTGACCATGCGCAATCACGCCGATGCCGGCCAGGCTGACCAGCGAACCGAGCCATCCCCGGAGATTGAATCGTTCGCCGAGAAACACGGCGGCAAGCAGTGCCGTGAAGATCGGCAGCGTGTTCACGATGAAACTTGCAGCGCCGGCCGACACGGTTTGCTCGCCGGTATTGAGCAGCGCGTTATAGAGCGCGATGCCGAGAAAGCCGCAGGCCAGGAAGCGCAACGCGTCGCGCTTCGAGGGCCTCGGAGGCCGCCGCCACGCAAGCCACGCGATCACGAGCAACGCGGCGGTGGCAAAGCGCGCCGCCGCGAGTTGCAGGGGCGCCAGGCCGTGCAGGCCGATCCGGATGAACGGGAATGCGGAGGCCCACGACACGATCGTGAACGCCACCGCGCCTGCCGCGACAAGCGGCTGTCGCGCGCCGCGCGACGACGGTGAGGAAAGGGTATTCATGCGGCAATGATGCGTTGACGCGAGATGCTAAGCTAGCGCACAGATCAACATCCGGATGTGACTATGGCTCACAGCTCGGTTCGGCGGCGAGCCGACGGTCCGGCTGCGGCTGCGCTGCCGGGCGCAGCGTCGGCGCCTGGTCCGCGGCCGCCGCTTGCCAGCCTGGAGACCGTCTGCACGGTGGCGCGTCAGGGTTCGTTCCTGGCGGCCGCGGATGTCTCCGGCGTGACGCACGGCGCGATCAGCCGGCGGGTGGCCGCCGTGGAAAACTGGCTGGGCATGGCGCTGTTCGAACGCCATGCACGCGGCGTGCGCCTGACGCCGGACGGGCAGCGCTTCGTCGGCCGGATCGAACAGGCGTTCGCGATCATTGACGGCGCGGCCGATCAGTGGCGCTCGCCGCGTACGCCGCGACTGGTCAGGATGAGCGTGGTGCCTGCATTCGCGCAGCTGTGGCTGCTCGAGCGGCAGCAGGCGCTCGAGAGCGAGGCACCCGCGTTGCGCATCGAGCTCGGCATCGCGCTTCGCAACGTGGATATCGCCGGCGGCGAAGCGGATCTGTCGATCCGGTATGGGCGCGGCAACTGGCGTCAGCTCGAAACCCGCGCGTTCATGCCGGAACGGCTTTATCCGGTCGCGCATCCGCGGCTCGCCGCGCAACTGGCAAAGGCGCGCCGCCGGCGCGGCGACGCCGCGCTGCTCGAGATGCCGCTGCTGCACGATTCCGACGTGACCGGATGGCGCACCTGGTTCGACGCGCTGGGCATTCCGTTCAATCCGCGTGCGCAGGATCGCCGCTTCGAGGATTACAACCTGGTGCTGGCGGCGGCCGAAGCAGGGCTCGGCGTGGCGCTGGCGCGGACGCCGCTCGCGGACGGGTATCTGAAGCGCAGCGCCCTCGTCCGGGTGAGCCGCCACGAGGTCGATTCGCTGCTCCGGTATCACTTCGTGCATGCGAAGGGGGAGAGTCGGCCGGAGGTGCTCGCGTTGATGGAGCGGATGCGGGCGGCGTTGGGGGAACAGGGTTAGGTGGTGGGGGCGTGAGGGCCCGCTTCGGCGGCGCGCTCGGGGCCCGTGCCTGGATACATGGAGATGGGCCGCGGGATCGTCGACAATGCGACCGCGGAAAACGATGAGGTTGGAGAGATGAACGTAAATCGAGAAATTTTGCAGCCGTTCGGATGCACGGGAGGTACACGATGAACAGACCAGACAAGTCGTCGAAAGCGCGTGCTGCGCTCGATCAGTTGTTCTCGGGTATTGCGCCGGCGGACGCGAAGAGCGCGTCACGTCCGGGCAATCCGTTCGAAGCGGCGGGAGACGATGTGTCCACCGACGCCAACGGTCGGGTTGAAGTGACGCTGTCGACCAGAATCCAGTTGCGCGGCTATCCGGGCGCGGACGCGTTCATGAAGCGCATGGCCGAAGCGTGGGGCCTCGAGTGGGGGACGTACGACAGCGTTCAGGCCATCGCGAAGCTGCCTGCCGGATGGCGCTCGCGCCGGCTTCCGGAAGTCACGCAGATCGTCGACGGACACGATGTGCTGCGCGCGGAAAGCAGCCTGCAGGGCGGCGAGATGTCGTATCTGAAAGTGAACCCGCGGTACTACATCGACGCGCGCAAGGGGTTTGGCTGGGGAAAGTCGTCGAAGGCGTCCGACGATCCGGATCTCGATGGCCCCGACTGGAACTGCTTCGTGATCGATCGGGAAAAGTCCATCGAAGTGCACGAATTGACGACCTCGTCGTTGAAAGCCGATATGGACAACGCGCGCGCGACGTTGCTGAAATGGCTTGACGAACACTATCCCAAACATCGCGATCCGTTTGCGTACTGGACGGACTGCGAAGGGGCATCCTGACTTTGCGTGGCCGCCCGGTTCGGTATCGCGGGCACAGGTTGCCCGATCGGAATCGGAGCGGATGGGTCGCACGCCGCTTCGACGCATCGGCCGGTCGCGATGGGGGCGCCAATTGAAACAAACCAGTCCGGTCGCGATTCTCTTGGCAGCGTTTGGCGCGGCCGTCGGGTCGACCGTCATCGAGCTGCCGCTCTGGTCGATCGCCGGCGATGACGCCATCCGGAACCTGCTCCGCGACGCGCGCCTGACGGCAGCCATCGTGATGGGGCGCGGCGTGCTCGGCTCGTCCGCCGGCTTCGATCCGCTGGTCATGGGTGTCGCGACACTCGTGCATGCCGCTCTGTCGCTTGCCTATGCGGCCGTGCTGGCGAAGGTGGTCCGGAACATGTCGCTCGGGGCCGCGCTGCTCGCAGGCGGCGCGTTCGGGCTCATCCTGTACGGCGTCAACCTGTACGCCTTCACGGCAATCTTCCCGTGGTTCATCCCGGTTCGCGGTGCGATCACGCTGGTGGCCCATCTGGTATTCGGGGTCACGGCAGCAGTTGTCTACCGCCTCGCCAGACGCTAGGCCGGACGACAACCGAGGCAACGATTGCCGAGGGTTCCCGCTTCGTTCATTCGCATCCAGACCCTTGGAATAACGTGGCGTGCTGCATCGTTTAGCCGTCAGGAGACCCGATACGAAGCGGCAGGCCGTTACCGCCGCGCGATGAATCTTGCGCAAGCAAATCGATGTGCCGGGCGCCGGCAATGGCGCCGGCGGTCGAATGGTCGGGGGCAACAATGCAGGAGCCGATCATGTGCAACTTGATTCGATCCGGGATTGGTATCGTCTGTCTCGGTTTTTCCGCGTCTGTCTTTGCGCAAATGTATGACGATCTACCGGACTACGGCACGAACTGCCGCGCGGTCGTCGCGCAAGCGAACATCGACGGTACGGAGCAGCAAATCGTGGGGCGGGCGTGTCTGCAAAGCGATGGCACTTGGCGGATCGTGCAAAGTGACGACGGCAGCGTGCTGTGGTACCCGGCGGCGGCCTATCCGTATGCGGACCCGTGGTACTGGGGGCCGCCGCTTTTCATCGGCGCGGGCGTGAGCTTCATCTTCGTCGATCGTTTCCATCGTTTCCACCACTTCAATCACTTCGATCACTTCAACCGGATGGATCATCGCCGCTTCGGCATGCCGGTGGGGTCGGGCTTCCACCGTGGCCCGTTCATCGGCGGCGGGGGCCACGGGTTCGGCGGCATGCATCAATTCGGTGGCATGAGCGGGGGCGGCGGAATGCGGCGGCATTAGGCCGGCGCTTCGGCGAACGGCAACCGCGTTGCCCGGTTCGCACGCCAAGTCGATCTGAACGCCTCGAGCGGGAACGCGACAGCGTAAACGGCGCAGGCGCGCACCACGGTGCGCGCCTGCCTGGCTGTCGCGATGCGACGTCGCGATCAGAACTTGTGGCGAATCCCGACGATCGCGAGTTCCTGCGTATCGGTGCCGGAGTTCACGCCGTACGAGCCGACCGACGCGGCGGCCTTCACGGTTGCGCCGCTCGCGTTGAGCGTGTTGCCGCTTGCCTTCTGATAGCCGAACAGCGCGTACAGGTCGGTGCGTTTCGACAGCGCGTAATCCGCGCCGAGGTTCACCTGGTTGTAGTGCGCGGAAGCCGGGCCCGTCAGCGACGTGTAGTTGTAGCCGACGCCTGCGCGCAGCGCCGGCGAGAACTGCCAGTTGAAGAACGCCGAGCCGTTGTTGAACTTCGCGTTCTGGCTGAACGCCGACAGCGTGTCCGCGCCGTACTGCGTGTTCGAATACGCGAGGCCGAAGGTCGCCGGCCCGGCTACGTACTGGCCGGCCACGCGCACGATCTGGATCGACTTCGCGCTCGAGAAGCCCTGATTGATCACGGTATTGAACAGCGTGTCCGAGCTGCTCGCCCACGTGCGCACGCCATTGGCGACCGTCGAGCCGCCGTTCGCATAGAAGAAGCCGGCGCCGAGCGACAGCGGGCCGTTCGCGTAACTCGCGCCGAAGCTGTACGTGCGGCCGTTGCCGGTGGCGCCCGCGACGCCGCCGAAACCGTACAGCGCCGCGAACTGGAAGCCCGAGATCAGCGGGCTCGTGTATTTCACCGAGTTGCTGACGCGCAGGCTGTTGTCGTAGTTGTCGAGGTCGCCCGGCGTCGAGAATACGCCGCCGAAGTAGTTGTCCTGCGTGAGGCCCTGCACGAGATCGACGACCGGATCGTACTGGCGGCCGAGCGTCACGGTGCCGTACGTGCTGCTCGCGAGGCCGACGACGGCCTTGCGGCCGAATTCGCGCTGGCCCTGGCCGAGCGCGCCGGTGCCGATGTTGAAGCCGTTCTCGAGCTGGAACAGCGCGGACAGCCCGCCGCCGAGATCCTCGATGCCGCGCAGCCCCCAGCGGCTGCCGGACAGGTTGCCGCTGCTGAACTTGACGAGGCTCGACGCGTTGCCGCCGCTCGCGTTCTGCGCGTTGTGCACGTAGGCGATGCCCGCGTCGGCGATGCCGTACAGCGTGACGCTGCTTTGCGCGTGCGCGCCGGCGGCGCAGAGCGCGGCCGGCAGCGCGAGCAGGGCGAATGAGCGGATTCGTTTCATGGTTGGATTCCCCCGTTGGTCGATGTGTCTGACGAGTCGGTGAACGATACGGACAGCGCATCGTCAAGGGAACCAACAAATTTTCGAATCGTTATGAGGCGGCACGGAGATGGATGCGCACGCAACGGGCCGGCGGTCGGTGCCCGGCGCGCGGCGCCCGGGATAATCTACGCGTCGTGCCGCCGTGACGCGTTTCTCAGCACGAGCGTCATCAGCTGCCTGCGCGACTCGACGCCGAGCTTCGCGAAAGCGCGTTTCGCGTACGTGTCGACGGTGGACGTCTTGAGCCCCATCGCCTGCGCGATCGCGGCCGACGTCATGCCCTGGATGAACGACGCGCACACATGCATTTCGCGCGCGGTCAGCCGTTCCTGCCATTCCGGCAGCCATTGCGCGACGAGGTCGGGATCGAGCTCGTCGCGTTGCCCTTCGTCGGCCGGGATCGCGCCGAGCAGGCGCTTGTGCGCGGACGCCATCGGCAGCACGGCCTGCGACAGATGTTTCAGCAGGCTCAGTTCCTTCAGCAAGAACGGCGGCAGCCGCCGCGAACGCGCGATCGAGATCGAGTAGCGCGTGCCGCCCGTCACGCCCGCGATCACGCATTCGTCGTGAATGTCGCCGGCATCGAAGAACAGATGCCGGAGCTCGCTCGCGACGCGCTGCGCGGACACCTGCAGCAACTGCACGTCGCTTTCGGTTTCGATCGCCGCGTACGTTGCGTCGTCGCTCGCGTAGCTGCGGTAGTAGTGGCGCATCACCTGCGCGACCAGCTCGGGCTCGCGGCCGAAGCTGCCGATCCAGCCGACGCTGCGGCGACCCGACGACGCGCTGCGCTCGTAGTCGAGATGCACGGCGTCGAAGTCGACGTAGCGCACGAGGGTGTCGTAGACGGCGCGCATGAACTGCGGCGTCCCGACGGCTTGCGCGATGTCGCCGAGCGTTTCCGTCACGAACGCGACGTGGCTCAGCGGGAGATCGGGGGCGGGAAGCGCAGCGCTCATGGCCTCGTGTTTCGAAGAATTCAGGTGGCGCTACAGGTATCACGAATATTTTCGACTGCCTACGCGGGAATCTACCCAAACGGCCCCGACCGGCGTCGCCGTTTGTCCCGGTTTTCACGACTGACGCTGCGGGCCGCGATCTCTACATTGTCCCTTGTGCTGAACACCGCTCGACGGCGTTGACGCGAGTCCGGACCGGACCGGGCGCAACGGCCGATCCCCATCACAAGGAGAATCTCCATGCGTATCCGTATCCGCCGTCGTCCGGCTTTCCGCGCGGCGCTCGCCACCTCGGCGGGGTTCGCCCTCGTGGCCAGCCTGTCCGCCTACGCGGGCGATGCCAACCTGAACGTGTACAACTGGTCGGAGTACGTCGCGAAGGACACGGTGCCCAGCTTCGAGAAGCAGACGGGCATCAAGGTCCGCTACGACAGCTACGACAGCGACGACACGCTGCAGACCAAGCTGCTCGCGGGCAGCTCGGGCTACGACATCGTCGTGCCCACGTCGAACTATCTCGCGCAGCAGATCCAGGCGGGCGTATACCAGAAGCTCGACAAGTCGAAGCTGCCGAATCTCGCGAATCTCGACCCGGCGCTGATGAAGATGATCGCGAAGGCCGACCCGGGCAACCAGTACGGCGTGCCGTGGGCGTGGGGCACGACGGGCATCGGCTACAACGTCGAGGCGGTCCGCAAGCGGCTCGGCGACAACGCGCCGACCGACAGTTGGGCGTTGCTGTTCGACCCGGCGAACGCGGCGAAGCTGAAAGGCTGCGGCATCTCGCTGCTCGATGCGCCGGACGCCGCGTTCGCGGCGGCGCTGCAATACATGGGCAAGGATCCGGAGAGCAAGAACCCGGCCGACTACCAGGCGGCCTACGACGTGCTGAAGAAGATCCGCCCGTACGTGACGCAGTTCAGTTCGGCCGGCTACGCGGACGATCTCGCGAACAACGACGTGTGCGTCGTGCTCGGCTGGTCGGGCGACGTGAGCATCGCGCGGCGGCGCACGCAGGACGCGAAGCGTTCGTACGAAATCCGCTACGTGAATCCGAAGGAAGGCGGCCTGCTGTGGTTCGACGTGATGGCGATTCCGAAGGATGCGCCGCACCCGGAAGCCGCGCTGAAGTGGATCAACTACATCGAGGATCCGAAAACCAACGCGGCGATCACGAACGAGATCTTCTATCCGAGCGCGAACAAGGCCGCGCGCGCGTTCGTGACGCCGGCGATCGCACAGGATTCGAGCATCTACCTGCCTGACGGCACGCTCGCGAAGACGTCGCTCGCGATGCCGCGAAGCGCCGACGTCGCACGGATGCAGAACCGTCTGTGGCTGCAGCTGAAGTCGGGCGGTTGAGGGCGACGACGATGATCCCATTCCTCCCGGATGTGCCGGCCGCGGCCTGCGCGCGCCACGACGCCTTCGTGCGCATCGAAAACGTCGTGAAGAAATTCGGCGACAGCACGGCCGTCGACAACGTGAACCTGACGATCGCGAAGAACGAATTGTTCGCGCTGCTCGGCAGCTCCGGCTGCGGCAAGTCGACGCTGCTGCGCATGCTCGCCGGACTGGAAACCGCGACCTCCGGCAAGATCTTCGTCGACGGCGAGGATCTCGCGTCGCTGCCGCCGTACCGCCGCCCGGTGAACATGATGTTCCAGTCGTACGCGCTGTTTCCGCACATGACGGTCGAATCGAACGTCGCGTTCGGCCTGAAGCAGGAAGGCACGCCGAAGAACGAGATCAAGGAGCGCGTGGCCGATGCGCTCGCACTCGTGCAGATGAGCAAGTATGCGAAGCGCAAGCCGCACCAGCTTTCCGGCGGCCAGCAGCAACGCGTCGCGCTCGCACGCTCGCTGGTCAAGCGCCCGAAGCTGCTGCTGCTCGACGAGCCGATGTCCGCGCTCGACAAGAAGATCCGCCAGAAAACCCAGCTCGAACTCGTGAACATCATCGAGAAGGTCGACGTGACCTGCGTGATGGTCACGCACGACCAGGAAGAGGCGATGACGATGGCGAGCCGCCTCGCGGTGATGAGCGAAGGCAAGATCGTGCAGATCGGCTCGCCCGGCGAAGTCTACGAATTCCCGAACAGCCGCTTCTCGGCCGAATTCATCGGCTCGACGAACCTGTTCGAAGGGCGCGTCGTCGAGGACGAACCCGATCACATCTTCGTCGAAAGCGACGATCTCGAGGCACGCATGTACGTGAGCCACGGCGTGACGGGCCCGCTCGGGATGCCGGTCGGCATCTCGGTGCGGCCGGAGCGCGTGCACGTGTCGCGCGACAAGCCGGGTTCGAAGCACAACTGGGCGCGCGGCGTCGTGACCGACATCGCGTACATGGGCGCGTACTCGCTGTATCACGTGCGTTTGCCGAGCGGCAAGACGGTCGTATCGAACCTGTCGAGCTCGCACCTGATGACCGACAGTGCGCCCGCATGGAACGACGACGTGTTCGTGTCGTGGTCGCCGGCCAGCGGCGTCGTGCTGACGCAATGAGGACGACACGATGAGAACCTCCGCTTCCACTCCGTCCGCGCCGATGTCGACCGGCGCCGCGAGCAGCGGCGCCGGCCGGTCGCGTCCGGGCCGCTTCGCCGCGCTGTCGCGGTTCCTGCCGTCGGGCCGCAGCGTCGCGATCGGCGTGCCGTTCCTGTGGCTCGCGATCTTCTTCGCGCTGCCGTTCGTGCTGGTGCTGAAGATCAGCTTCGCCGACCAGATGCTCGGCATTCCGCCGTACACCGCGCTCGCACGGCTGGAGGCCGGCACGGTGCAGTTCGTGCTGTCGCTGAAGCATTACACGCTGCTGCTGCAGGACGACCTGTACCTGAAAACCTACGTCAGCTCGCTGAAGATGGCTGCCGCGTCGACGCTGATGTGCCTGCTGGCCGGCTATCCGATCGCGTATTGCATCGCGCGCTCGGCGCCGGCCCGCCGCAACCTGCTGATGATGGCCGTGATGCTGCCGTTCTGGACGTCGTTCCTGATCCGCGTGTATGCGTGGGTCGGGATCATGAAGGACGACGGGCTGCTGAATCACGTGCTGGCGGCGCTCGGCGTGATCGCGACGCCGCTGCGCCTGTATCACACCGATGCGGGCGTCTATATCGGCATGGTCTATTCGTACCTGCCGTTCATGGTGATGCCGCTGTACGCGCACCTCGTGAAGATGGACCTCACGCTGCTCGAGGCCGCGCACGATCTCGGCGCGACGCCGTGGTCGGCGTTCTGGCGCATCACGTTGCCGCTGTCGCGCAACGGCATCGTCGCGGGCAGCCTGCTGGTGTTCATCCCGGCGGTCGGCGAGTACGTGATTCCCGAGCTGCTCGGCGGCGCGAACACGCTGATGCTCGGCCGCGTGATGTGGGATGAGTTCTTCAACAACATGGACTGGCCGATGGCGTCCGCGGTGACGGTGACGATGGTGCTGCTGCTGCTCGTGCCGATGGCGCTGCTCCATTACAGCCAGACCGAAGCGGAGGGGCGAAATTGACCCGCGCGAATCGCATCCTGTCCGCGTGCGTGCTGGGCGCGGGCTTCCTGTTCCTGTATGTGCCGATCGTCAGTCTCGTCGTCTATTCGTTCAACGAGTCGAAACTGGTGACGGTGTGGTCGGGATTCTCGCTGAAATGGTACGGCGCGCTGCTGCACGACGGCGAACTGCTCGCGGCCGCATGGCTGTCGCTGAAGATCGCGCTGCTGACGGCCACCGCATCGGTCGCGATCGGCACGTGGGCCGGCTTCGTGCTGGCCCGCATGGGGCGCTTTCGCGGCTTCACGCTCTATGCGGCGATGATCAACGCGCCACTGGTGATTCCGGAAGTGATCCAGGGCATCTCGCTGCTGCTGCTGTTCGTCGCGATGCAGCAGACCTTCGGCTGGCCGGCCGGGCGCGGCTGGCTGACGATCTGGATCGGCCACGTGATGCTGTGCCTGTCGTTCGTCGCGGTGATCGTGCAGTCGCGCGTGAAGGAGCTCGACCGCTCGATCGAGGAAGCCGCGCTCGACCTCGGCGCGAGGCCGTGGAAAGTGTTCTTCGTGATCACGCTGCCGCTGATCGCGCAGGCGCTGGTGTCAGGATGGCTGCTCGCATTCACCGTGTCGATCGACGACGTGATTCTGTCCGCGTTCCTGTCGGGCCCCGGCTCGACGACGCTGCCGCTCGTCGTGTTCTCGCGCGTGCGGCTCGGGCTGAATCCGGAAATGAATGCGCTCGCAACGGTGTTCATCACGGTCGTGACGATCGGCGTCGTCGTCGTGAACCGCGCGATGCTGGCCCGCGAGCGGCGACTGCAGCGCGATGCGCGTGCGTGGCATGCGGCGTCCGTGCCGAATGAACCAGCTTCGTCGTCCGCTTCGCCGCCAGCGCGCCCGTCGGCCGCGCGCCCGTCGGCCGCGCGCGCTCGGCACACCCCCGCACCGCATCCCGTGAAGTGAAGAACGACAAGGAGACTTTCCATGAAAAAGAAGTATCTCTGCGCGCTGATCGCCGGTGCGCTGCCGGGGCTCGCCGCCGCGAATTCAAGCGCCGACCAGATCAGGGCGCTGCAGCAGCAGCTCGCCGTGCTGCAGCGGCAGATGAGCGCGATGCAATCGCAACTCGCTGCGAAGCCGGCGGCCGCACCGGCTGCGTCTAACGCGGCGTCCGCGGCGACCGGCACGGTCGCGCCCGGTTACGGACAGGCGCGGGCCGCGCTGACCAACGACGACGTGACGGAAATCCGCCAGCAGGTCGCGAACCAGCAACTGAAGGTCGATTCGCTGACCGATGCCGCGCGCACGGGCCCGATCGCGGGGCTGTCGGTGACCGGCTACCTCGACCCGACCTACCTGTACAACCGCGGTGCCGGCACGTCGTCGTTCCAGTTCGCGAACCATGAGAACGCGTACACCTATTACAACAGCACGTTCGGCGACGTATTCCTCGACATCAAGAAGACGTTCGGCGTCGGCCCGACCGCACCGTCCGCGGAAATCACGCTGATGCCGAACCGCGGCGCGGGCCTGTCGATGATGACGGGCAGCGGCGCGAGCGGGCTCGACATCGTGAACACGGCGGTCGTCACGGTGCCGCTGTCGGGCACGACGGCATTCGTCGGCGGGCTCGTGCTCGGCTTCGGCGGCTACGAGTACCAGCAGTCGAGCCAGATGCTCACGCTCACGCACAACCTGCTGTACGACTTCTCCGATCCGGGCTCGTCGATCGGCGCGGGCATCAACTACCAGAGCGCGGACGGCCACTGGGCGTGGAAGTTCTTCGTCGGCAACGAGCAGTTCCGCAGCGCGGGCGCGGTCACGCAGACCGGCGTCAACGCGCTCGGCGATCCGATCACGACGAGCAACAAGGTGCCGACCTTCACCGCGCGCGTCGACTACCTGCGCGGCAGCGCGCTCGATATCGGCGGTTCGATCAACATCGGCCGCCAGACGCTGCCGAGCGCGATCGATCCGGCGACCGGCAACGTGCGCTACGGCGTCGGCGGCAATGCGCCGAGCGCGTACGGCGCATTCTTCTTCGGCGAAGTCGACGCAACCTACACGCTTGCCGACGCGCAGTACAACGCCGAGATCGACTACGGCCAGCAGCAGCACGGCGCGTTCAACGGCGGGCTCGCGCAATGGTTCGGGCTGTCGCTGCTCGCGCACCGCAAGTTCAACGTGCCGGTGGTCGGCCGGATGGGTGCGACGCTGCGCTACGACCTGCTGGTGAACCGGAAGAACGGCGGCGGCGGTTCGTCGATCGGCCTGAACGGCAACGGGATGGATCCGAACAACGGCTTCGGCATCGACGCGGACTGCCTCGCGATGTCGAAGGCGAACGGCGGCGTCGGCTTCGAGTGCAAGGGCGCGACGCGGCAGGCCGCCGCCTTCGACCTGCTGTTCTACCCGACCCAGCAGGTGACGGTGAAGGTCGAATACCGGCACGACTGGGCGAGCAACAAGGTCTTCCTGCGTCACGACGGGTCGTATGCGAAATCGAACGACCTGCTCGCGACCCAACTCATCTACGCATTCTGACGCGACACAGTTCGCGAGTCTCACTCATGATCAAGTTCAAAAACCAGCAATATGTTCAGTCCTACTATGCAGCGACGGTCAACAACCGGGTGCGCCATCCGTCGCTCGACGGGGCCGTCACCGCCGACGTCTGCGTGATCGGCGGGGGGCTCACCGGCCTGTCCGCGGCGCTCGATCTCGCCGAGCGCGGCCATTCGGTCGTGCTCGTCGAGGCGTCGAAGATCGGCTGGGGCGCGAGCGGCCGCAACGGCGGCCAGTTGATCGCGGGGTACGCGTGCGACATCGATACGTTCTCGGCCCACCTGCCGGACGACGACGTGCGGCGCGTGTGGGCGATGGGGCTGGAGTCGGTCGATATCGTCAGGCAGCGGGTCGAGCGGTACGACATCGATTGCGACCTGACGTTCGGCTTCCTGATCGCCGCGAACAAGCCGCGCCATCTCGATGCGCTGCGCAAGTGGCGCGATACCGCGGCGAGCCGCTTCGGCTATCGCGGCTACGAGATCGTCGAACGTGCCGACCTGCATCACTTCGTCGCGTCCGATCGCTACGTCGGCGGCCTGCGTCATGACGGCAGCGGCCATCTGCATCCGCTGAACTACACGCTCGGCCTCGCGCGGGCGGCGCGCGAGGCCGGCGTGACGATCCACGAGGACACGCCCGCGCTCGCGCTCGATCGCGCCGCGCCGCACCACCGCGTCAGGTGCGCGCGCGGGCATGTCGATGCCCGCTACGTCGTGCTGGCGGGCAATGCGTACCTCGGGCAGCTTGCGCCGGCGCTCGCGCGCAAGATCATCCCGGTGGCGACCTACGTGATCGCGACGGAGCCGCTCGGTAACGTGCGCGCGGCCGAGACGATGCCGGCTGACGCGGCGATCTGCGACAGCAATGCGGCGCTCGACTATTTCCGGCTGACGCGCGACCGCCGGCTGCTGTGGGGCGGCAAGGCCAGCAGCTCGACAAACACGCCGCGCGACCTCGCGGCCGCGATGCGGCGCGACATGCTGAAGACGTTTCCGCAGCTTGCCGACCTGCGGATCGACTACGCGTGGGGCGGCCTGATCGACGCGACGATGAATCGCGCGCCGCATTTCGGCCGGCTCGAGCCGACCGTGTATTTCGCGCAGGGCTTTTCCGGGCACGGCGTCAACGTGACCGGCCTCGCGGGGCGGCTGATCGCGGAAGCGATCGACGCGCAGGCCGCGCGCTTCGACCTGTTCGGCCGGATTCGCCATCGCGACTTCCCGGGCGGGCGCCTGCTGCGCACGCCGATGCTGGCGCTCGCGATGGCGTGGCACCGGACGATGGACCTGCTCTGACCCGCGTGGGCCGGCTCGCCCGGCCGCGCGGCACCGAAACGTTTCGAACCATTCATGCCCTGGAGGCAAACATGACCGACATCACGAATCTCGTCGACCTGATGCGGGCGCCGGCGAAGCTCACGCAGAGCCGCGTGCCGAGCGGGCTGCTGCTCGACGGCAACCCGATGCAGACGCTGTCGCATCACTACATCAGCCCGTGCGGGCAGTTCAGTTGCGGGATCTGGGAATGCACGCCCGGCCGCTGGACGATCGAGTACGACGAGTCGGAGTATTGCGAGATGCTGAGCGGCGTCGCGATCGTGCGAGATGCGGACGACCGCGAACGCGTGCTGCGCGCCGGCGACCGGTTCGTGATCCCGCCGGGTTTTCGCGGCACGTGGGAAGTCGTCGAAACGTGCCGCAAGATCTATGCGTCGCATGCACCGCAGGCCGGACAGTCGCGCGCGTAGTGCGCGGCCGATTCAACCCAACCATCGAGATCAACGAGGAGCAACCCATGACCCGGGAATTGTGGCGTCTCAGCGCGGCCGAGATGGCCGCGCATGTCGCGCGGCGCGACGTGTCGGCGACGGAACTCACGCGCAGCTGCCTGCAGCGGCTGGAACAGGTGAACCCCGTTATCAATGCGATCGTCGACGTGCTGGCCGACAGCGCATTGCAGGCGGCGTCGGAAGCCGATGCAGCGATCGCACGCGGCGCGCCGCTCGGGCCGCTGCACGGCGTGCCGGTGACCGTGAAGATCAACGTCGACACGGCCGGACGTGCGACGACCAACGGCGTGCGCGCGTTTTCGGACCTGATCGCGCACGAGGACAGCCCGGTGACCGCGAACCTGCGCAAGGCCGGCGCGATCGTGATCGGGCGCAGCAACGCGCCGGCGTTTTCGTATCGCTGGTTCACCGACAACGAACTGCACGGCCGCACGTCGAATCCGTGGGATCCGGCGCTGACGCCGGGCGGTTCCAGCGGCGGCGCGGCCGCGGCGGTGGCGGCCGGCATCGGCGCGATCGCGCACGGCAACGACCTGGGCGGCTCGATTCGCTACCCGGCTTATGCGTGCGGTGTAGCCGGGCTGCGGCCAAGCACCGGGCGCGTCCCCGCGTACAACCCGACGCAGGCGAAGGATCGCACGCTCGCGGTGCAGCTCGCATCCGTGCAGGGGCCGCTCGCGCGCACGGTCGGCGACCTGCGCCTTGCACTCGACGCGATGGCGGCCGTCGACGCGCGCGACGCATGGTGGATGCCGGTCGCGCCGGCCGCGCGCGAGGCCGCGTTCCCCGCGCGCGTGGCCGTTTGCCCGGCGCTGCCGGGCGTGCCGTCCGATCCGGTGGTCGTCGATGCGATCCGGCAGGCCGCGCGCTGGCTCGAAGATGCCGGCTGCATCGTCGAGGAAGCGGAACCGCCGCGGATCGCCGAAGCGTGCGAACTGTGGCTCGACCTCGTGACCAACGAAGCGCGCAGCGGGCTCGGCGACGTGATCATGCAGCACGGCGACGCGGCGATCCGCACCGCGTTCGCGAGCCAGCGCAATCTCGCGGCGCCGCTGGACCTCGCCGGCTACATGAACGGCCTCGCGCGGCG
Organism: Burkholderia sp. BKH01; assembly: GCF_025685725.1. Classification (NCBI taxonomy): domain Bacteria; kingdom Pseudomonadati; phylum Pseudomonadota; class Betaproteobacteria; order Burkholderiales; family Burkholderiaceae; genus Burkholderia; species Burkholderia sp. BKH01. The sequence goes on from NZ_JAOTQT010000004.1 coordinate 85,607, forward strand.
CACCGCGCTGCTGCGCGACTGGCAGCAGTTCTTTACGCGCTATCCGCTGCTGCTGATGCCCGTGTCATGCGCACGGCCGTTCTCGATCGACGCCGACCAGCACGGCGACGACGCGATGCGCGAGATCGTCGGCCAGCAGGGGCCGCTGCTCGCGACCGCGCTGCTCGGGCTGCCGGGGCTGTCGGTGCCGACCGGCATTCGCAACGGCGTGCCGACCGGCGTGCAGCTCGTCGCCGGACGTTTCCAGGAGGCGCTGTGTCTCGCCGCGGGCGACGCGATCGAGGCGCGCGCGGGCATCTTCACGCCGATCGATCCGGTGACCGGATCATGATGCGCAATTTTTTACAGGAATCCAAATGAATCGACGGACATTCGAAGACTGGCAGGCCGGCGCGGCCGGGCTGCGGATCGACGGGCGCGCGTTCATCGACGGCGCAGCGCTCCACGCGCACACCGGCGCGACCTTCGCGTGCGTGAGCCCGATCGACGGTTGCGTGCTCGCGCACGTGGCCGATTGCGGCAGCGACGATGTCGACGTGGCGGTCGCGGCCGCGCGCCGTGCGTTCGACGCGCGGGTCTGGGCCGGCATGAACCCGCGCGCCCGCAAGGCCGTTTTGCAGCGCTGGGCCGCGCTGATGCGCGAGCATCTCGACGAGCTCGCGCTGCTCGAGACGCTCGACACCGGCAAGCCGATCGCCGACACCACGGCGATCGACGTGCCGGCCGCCGCGCATTGCGTCGAATGGTATGCGGAAGCGATCGACAAGGTCGGCGGCGAGGTCGTGCCAGCGGACCATCATCTCGTCGGGCTCGTCACGCGCGAGCCGATCGGCGTGGTCGCGGCGGTCGTGCCGTGGAATTTCCCGCTGCTGATGGCCGCGTGGAAGTTTGCGCCGGCGCTCGCGGCTGGCAACAGCGTCGTGCTGAAGCCGTCGGAGAAATCGCCGCTGACCGCGATCCGCGTCGCGCAGCTCGCGTGCGACGCCGGCGTGCCACCCGGTGTGTTCAGCGTCGTGCCGGGCGGCGCGGAGCCGGGCAGGGCGCTGGCGCTGCATCGCGATGTCGACTGCATCGCATTTACCGGATCGACGCGCACCGGGCAGCAGATCATGGCGTTCGCCGCCCAGTCGAACGTGAAGCGCGTGTGGCTCGAACTGGGCGGCAAGTCGCCGAACATCGTGCTGCCCGATTGCCCCGATCTCGACCGCGCCGCGCAAGCGGCGGCCGATGCGATCTTCTTCAACATGGGCGAAGTGTGCACGGCCGGCTCGCGCCTGCTCGTGCATCGCGACATCAAGGATGTATTCGTCGCGAAGCTGGTCGACGCGTCGCGGCGCTTCGCGCCCGGCCATCCGCTCGATCCTTCGGTGACGATGGGCGCGATCGTCGATCGCGTGCAGCTCGATCGCGTGATGGGTTACATCGGCATCGGGCGTGACGAGGGGCGCCTCGTGACGGGCGGCGCGCGCGTGAAGGAGGAGACGGGCGGCTTCTATGTCGAGCCGACGGTGTTCGAGGTGGAGCCCGATGCGAAGATCGCGCGCGAGGAAATCTTCGGGCCCGTGCTGTCGGTGATCGTGTTCGACGACGTCGACGAGGCCGTTCGCATTGCCAACGACACCGAGTACGGGCTGGCCGCGGCCGTCTGGTCGGCCGATCTCGCGACGGCGCACCAGGTCGCGCGGCGGCTGCGTGCGGGCACCGTGTGGGTCAACTGCTACGGCGACGGCAGCGACGACATGAACTTCCCGTTCGGCGGCTACAAGCAGTCGGGCAACGGGCGCGACAAGTCGCTGCATGCGCTCGACAAATACACCGAGCTGAAATCGACGATCGTCAGGTTGTAACGTCCGGATCGGCGCAAGCGGCCTCCGCCGGGAGGCCGCGCGCCGCATGCATCCTGCACGGCTTATTGCTCCGCGCCTTCCGCCTCCGCCGTTTCGCCGAGAAACCCGCCGCTCTGGTGCGCCCACAGCGCCGCGTAGATGCCGCCCGCCTGCAGCAGTTGCTGGTGCGTACCTTCCTCGACGATGCGTCCTTCGTCGAGCACGATCAGCCGGTCCATCGCCGCGATCGTCGACAGCCGGTGCGCGATCGCGATCACCGTCTTGCCGCTCATCAGACTGTCGAGGCTGCGCTGGATCGCGACTTCGACTTCGGAATCGAGCGCGCTGGTCGCTTCGTCAAGCACGAGGATCGGCGCGTCCTTGAGCATCACGCGCGCGATCGCGACGCGCTGCCGCTGGCCGCCCGACAGCTTCACGCCGCGCTCGCCGACCTCGACGTCGTAGCCGCTGCGCCCGTGGCGATCGCGCAGCCGGTCGATGAACTCGGACGCCTCCGCGCGCACGGCCGCGTCCTGCATCTCGCACTCGGTTGCATCGGGGCGACCGTACAGCAGGTTCTCGCGCATCGTCCGGTGCAGCAGCGACGTATCCTGCGTGACCATCCCGATCGCGCTGCGCAGGCTGTCCTGCGTCACGTGCGCGATATCTTGCCCGTCGATCCGGATCGTGCCGCCGCCCACGTCGTAGAAACGCAGCAGCAGGTTCACGAGCGTCGACTTGCCGGCACCCGAGCGGCCGATCAGGCCGATCCGCTCGCCCGGCCGGATCGTCAGGTTCAGCCCGTCGAACACCGCGCGATCGTTGTCCTCGTGCGCGAACTGCACGTTGTCGAACACGATCCCGCCGCGCTGCACCGCGAGCGGTTTCGCATCGTGCGCGTCGACCACGCTGCGCACCTTCGTCAGCGTGTTGATGCCGTCCTGGATCGTGCCGACGTTCTCGAACAACTCGGTCATCTCCCACATGATCCAGTGCGAATAGCTCGACAGGCGCAGCGCCATCGCGATCACGGCCGCGACGACGCCCGCGCTCGCTTCGCCGTGCATCCACAGATACAGCGCGAGGCCGGTCGAGCCGACCAGCAGCAGCGTCGACAGCAGGTGGTTGACGATCTCGAACGCGCTGACGAGCCGCATCTGCGCGTCGCCGGTCGCCTTGAACGCCTCCATCGCGCGGCGTGCGTGGTCGGCTTCCCGGCGCGTGTGCGAGAACAGCTTCACGGTCGTGATGTTCGAATACGCGTCGGTGATGCGGCCCGTCATCAGCGCGCGCGCGTCGGCCTGCCTGCTGCCGACGGCGCCCAGGCGCGGCACGAAAAACGCGCACGCTACGCCGTAGCCGAGCGCCCACAGCGCGAGCGGGATCATCAGCCGCCAGTCGAAGCTCGCCGCAAGCGCGAGGATGCCGATCAGGTACGCGGCGACGCCGATCACGACGTCGACCGACATGAACAGCGCGTCGCGCACAGCGAGCGCGGTCTGCATGATCTTGGTCGTCACGCGGCCGGCGAATTCGTTCGCATAGAACGACAGGCTCTGGTCGAGCATCAGCCGGTGAAACAGCCAGCGCAGCCGCATCGGGAAGTTGATCGCGAGCACCTGGTGCTTGACCATCGTATGCAGCGCGATCAGCAGCGCGCTGCCGACGAGGATCGCCGCGAAACCGGCGAGCGTGCCGAAGTGGCGGCCACCGAATTCCGCCGGCGTCGCGGACGATAGCCAGTCGACCACGCGCCCCATCATCGCGAACAACGCGGCTTCGTACGCGGCCAGCGCGGCGGACGTCAGCGCGATCAGCAGGATCCAGCTGCGCGCGCCTTTCGTGCACGCCCAGACGAACGAGAAGAATCCCTTCGGCGGCGTGACGGGATCTTCGAGCGGGAAAGTCGGCAGGCGCCGTTCAAACCACGAGTACATTGGAACCTCTCCTTGATGCGGCCACGCGACGCGGCGTGGCCGGTATTGCCTGTTTCATGCGCGGCGCGATCGGTGGCGCCGCCGTGCGCTCGGCGGCCAGTGTCGCATCGATTCGATCCGGCTGCAGGCCGGTTGCCTGGCGTTCCCGACGAAGGCGGCGATCGCGCAGGACGACCCGCGTGAGATGGCCGAACTGTTCGCGCGGCAGCGCGCTGCGCCGCGCGAGGCCGTTCGAGCAGCCGGCGCGGGCGTGCGGCGCGGGCGTGCGGCGAAATGGCCGTGCGTCGTGCATCAGGCGGTGTCTCCCCGCCGCATCCGAACGCCGCGATGTCCGGTTGCACGCGAAGTTGATACGATCGCGCATATCGTCCACGCCGGCGCCGCAAGCCGCCGGCATATCGGTCGCGCGGCTGCACGGTATCGCGGCCACCTTCTGGAGAAGCGGTTCATGCTGCAGGCGTTCGCGATCTTGCTGACCTTCCAGTGTCTGGGGGAAGGCGTGTCCTATCTGTTCGCGCTGCCGGTGCCGGGCCCCGTGATCGGCATGCTGCTGCTGTTCGGCTTCGTGATGCTGCGCCCGCAGGTGGCCGACGCGATCGAGCCGACCGCACTCGAGCTGCTGCGCCACCTGTCGCTGCTGTTCGTGCCGGCCGGCGTCGGCATCATGGTGTCGGCCGACCGGGTGCGCGGCGACGCGGTGGCGGTCGTCGTCGCGCTGGCCGCGAGCACCACGCTCGCGATCGCGGTGACGGCACTCGTCACGCGTGCGCTGCTGCGGCGGCAGCGCCGCGCGGACGGTACCGCGGAGCACACGCAATGACGGCCTTCCCGAAACTCGGCGCGATCTGGGTGTATCTCGCCGCGACCCCGCTGCTGGGCCTGACCATCACGCTGATCGCATATCTGTTCGCGCAGGCCGTTTATGCGCGGGCGCGCTTCAACCCGCTCGCGAACCCGGTGCTGATCGCGGTCGCGCTGATCGTCGTGCTGCTGACGATCACGCATACGCCGTATCCGACCTATTTCGAAGGCGCGCAGTTCGTCCATTTCCTGCTCGGCCCCGCGACCGTCGCGCTTGCGCTGCCGTTGTATCGCCAATGGTCGAAGCTGCGGCGCAGCGCGCTGCCGCTGCTCGTCGGCCTGCTCGCGGGCTCGCTGACCGCGATCGTGTCGGCGGTCGGCATCGCCGCGCTGTTCGGCGCATCGCACCAGACGATCGCGTCGCTCGCGCCGAAATCGGCGACGACGCCGATCGCGATGGCCGTCGCCGCGGAGATCGGCGGCATTCCGTCGCTGACCGCCGTGCTCGTGATCTCGACCGGGATCTTCGGCGCCGTGTGCGCGCGCGGGATCCTCAACGCGCTGCGGATCGACGAGCCGGCCGTGCGCGGCTTCGCGCTCGGCGTCGCGTCGCACGGGATCGGCACCGCGCGCGCGTTCCAGGTCAGCGAGGAGGCCGGCGCGTTCACCGGGCTCGGGATGGGACTCAACGGCGTATTGACGGCGTTCGTCGTGCCGATCCTGCTGCCGGTGCTGTCGCGCTGGGTCTGAGCGCAGGCTGCCCCGGGGTTATCGGTTTCCCTGATGGGCGCGGACGGCATGCCGACACGACGGCGTGTCCGGCGCCCATGTATCGCTGTCGTTATCGGGAGAATTCAGGAACGCACAGGGACATTTGCGCAGCGATCGGCTAACGTTGCATCGGCGCCGTCGTCGCAAGCCGTCGCGTGCGCGCTGGTATTCGACCCACAACCAACAATCGACAAGGAGATCCGGCCATGAAGACGTCTCGCGTGGTATCGGTGGCAGTAGCAGTAACGGCGTCGTTCGGTCTGCTGTTGACCGCCGTGCCGGCGGCATACGCGCAGGATCCGGCGTCCGCGCCGACGCAGAAGCAGCTCGACAAGGCGCAGAAGAAGGCGGCGCGCAAGGCGGCCCGGGCGCGCCACGCGTCGGACCTGAAGGCGATCGGCACCGGCAGCGGCTACCGGCTGACCAACGACCAGAGCAACTATCCGCAGAACGCCGTGCAGAAGGCGCCCGCGACGAAGGCGGCGCCCGCCGCGCCGGCTTCGGGGCAGTAACGGCCGGCAAACACGCACGAACGGACGGCGCCGGGTTGCTCCGGCGCCGTCCGTTCGCGTGCGGTTTTCCGGGAATGCCGGACCGTGTGCGGCCGGCGGATCCCCGGAGGGTGCGACGCGTTACGACGCGAGCTTGCTCGCGAGTTCCGCGACGTGCCTGCCCTGGTAACGCGCGATTTCGAGTTCGTTCGCGCTCGGCTGACGGCTGCCGTCCGCGCCTGCGAGCGTCGTCGCGCCGTACGGCGTGCCGCCGGTGATTTCGTTCATGTTGACGAGCCCGCTGCATGCATACGGTACGCCCACGATCACCATCCCCTGGTGCAGCAGCGTCGTGTGGAACGACGTGATCGTCGTTTCCTGGCCGCCATGCTGCGTGCCGGTCGACGCGAACACGCTGCCGATCTTGCCGACGAGCGCGCCCTTCATCCACAGGCCGCCGGTCTGGTCGAGGAACGTGCGCATCTGGCCGGCCATGTTGCCGAAGCGGGTCGGCGTGCCGAAGATGATCGCGTCGTAATCGGGGAGTTCGTCCACCGTGGCGACCGGTGCGGCCTGGTCGACCTTCACGCCGATCGCCCTGGCCTGGTCGACGGGGATCGTTTCCGGCACGCGCTTGAGCGCGACCTCGACGCCGGGCACCGATTTCGCGCCTTCCGCGACGTGTTGCGCCATCGTTTCGACGTGCCCGTAGGACGAGTAGTAAAGAACGAGTACCTTGGCCATGTTGCGAATCTCCGATTAAGAGGGCCTCGCTTTCAGCGAGGCCCGGTTTCCCGAACGGGCGTCATGCCCACTCGGCCGTCACTTCGACCGGACGCAGGTCGAACACCAGCACTTCGGCATCGTTGCCGTCGGCGAGCGTCAGCGCCTGTTCGCCGCGGATGCGTGCGCCGTCGCCTTCGCCGAGCGTCTTGCCGTTGACCGTCACGCTGCCGCGTGCAACGTGCACGTAAGCGAAGCGGTCCGGTGCCAGTTCCAGCGTAGCGCGTTCATCGCCGTCGAACAGGCCCGCGTAGATCCGCGTGTCCTGCCGGATCTTCAGCGAACCGGCGTCGCCGTTCGGCGACACGACCAGCGTGAGCTTGCCGCGCTTGTCCTCGGCCGCGACATTCGTCTGCTGATAACGCGGCTCGGCACCCTTTTCGGCCGGCCCGACCCAGATCTGCAGGAAGTGGACTCCCGCGTCCGGCGAGTGGTTGAACTCGCTGTGGCGTACGCCCGTGCCCGCGCTCATCAGTTGCACGTCGCCCGGCACGATCACCGACCCGGTGCCCATCGAGTCCTTGTGTTCCAGCGCGCCGTCGAGCACGTACGACAGGATTTCCATGTCGCGGTGCGGGTGCGTGCCGAAGCCGCGGCCCGGCGCGACGCGGTCGTCGTTGATCACGAGCAGGTCGGAGAAGCCGACCTGCTTCGGATCGTAGTAGTTCGCGAACGAAAACGTATGACGGGAGCTGAGCCAGCCATGCTCCGCACGGCCACGTTGGTTTGCTGCACGGATTTCGATCATGATTCTTGTCCTTGAAGTCGCCGGACCTCGGAAGTGGGTCCGGCCGTTCGTTGAGATGAATCTTAGGTCAATCGATTTGACAAATAAATGGCTGTAGCGATAATGACTGTCGCTATGGAGTGGACAATATGGAACTCAACGATCTGAGGATCTTCGTCGCGACGGTCGACGCGGGCAGCTTCACGGCGGCGGCCGACCAGTTGATGCTGTCCAAGCAGTTCGTCAGCCGGCGCACGATGGCGCTGGAGGCGTCTCTCGGCGTGCGGCTTCTGCACCGCAACACGCGCAATCTCGCGGTGACCGAATCGGGGCAGGAGTTTTATGCGCGCGCGCAGCGGATCCTCGCGGAGATCGCCGACGCCGAGCAGGCGATGTCGGTGCGCAGCACCGAGCTGCACGGGTCGCTTAAGATCAGCGCGCCGCTGTCGTTCGGGATCACGCACGTGTCGCCTCTGATCGCCGAATTCCTGTCCGCGCACCCGGCCGTGCGGCTGAACCTCGACCTGACCGATCGGCGCGTCGACCTGATCGGCGAGGGCTTCGATCTCGTGCTGCGGATCGGCTCGCTCGAGGATTCGACGCTGATCGCGCGCCCGCTCGGCGCGTGGCGGATGATCGCGTGCGCGAGCCCTGCTTATCTGAAGCGGCAGGGCACGCCGGCGACGCCGGCCGATCTCGCCGGCCACACGTGCCTGCTGTACGGGCGCGAGCGGCGCGTCGGCTGGGAATTCCGCGTCGACGGCGCGGCGCACACGTTCGACGTGCAGGGGCCGCTCGTCGCGAACAACGGCGAAGTCGTGCGCGACGCGGCGATCGCGGGGCTCGGCATCGCGCTGCTGCCGCACTTCATCGTCGGCGCGGCGCTCGACAGCGGCGCGCTCGTGCCGGTGCTCGACGCATATGCGCCGTCGCCGATCACGCTCAATGCGGTGTTTCCGCAGCATCGCGAAGGGTTCGTCACGCTGCGCACGTTCATCGGGTTTCTCGCGGAGCGGCTCGGGGAGGCGGTGCCGGCGGCGAAGGGCGGGGCGGGCAGACGGCGGTAGCGGGCGGCGTGTGGTGAATGGGGGCGTTATTCTCCGCAGAATTTGCGGAGAATGGCGTTCCGTTCGTGGCGAAGCGTTTTCCGGTCGTCTTCCGGGCCGCGCCCGTTCGTCGCGTTGGCATGCCGGATGTGCTCGGCAGGGTGTGGCCGCGTACGTGGTTGCCGCGCGATCCTGCGCACGAAGGGGTAGCGTCATGGTGCTGACCGGGATCGTCGAGGTTGCCGAGGAAGCCGCGTTGCGCGACGGCATCGTGCAATGCGGCGCGGCCGCCGGGACGGTTGCGCCGACATCGAACGTCGATTGATCGGCGTCGTGCAATCGGGTTACGCTTCAGCGGGCGACGGCATGCGTCGCATGCCGGGCCGGGCGTTTTTACCTCGAATGTCGCGTGCAGGTAGCTTCTACAGGCGCGCGACCCAGCGACGATCCAAGCCGATGACCATCCAGAACCGATCGAACGTGCGCGGGCAAGCCGCGATTCCCGCAGGTGATGCGCGGTACATGCGCCTGCGATCCGTCGCGGCGGCCGTGCTGCTGACGCTGTTGCCGATCGCAGCACAGGCGGCCGGATTCGACTGTGCGAAGGCCGCTTCGCCGACCGAGAAGACGATCTGCGCGGACGCCGCGCTGTCGAAGCTCGACGGCGACCTGGCGGCCGCATGGAAGAAGGCGCTCGTGAAAGGCGGCGATACCGCAGCGCTGAAGGCCGCGCAGTTGAAGTGGCTCAAGCAGCGCGACCAGTGCGGCACCGACGCGCCGTGCCTCGGCGACCGCTATCGCGAACGGCTCGCGAGCCTGAACGGCACGCCGCTTGCCGCCGACCGCTGGCAGCAGGCCTGGTACCTGACGAGCGACAACCCGTCGTTCGGCGGCGTACTGACGTTCACCGGCACCGCGCCTCGGCTGCATTTCGAACTGGGTGCCAACAACGGCGCGAATACCGGCGGGCTCGACGGCGACATCGTGCTGCACGGCGACAGCGGCACCTATCGCAAGGACAAATGCCGGCTCGATTTCGACCGGAAGGGCGGGCGCATCCGCGTCACGCAGCAGGGTGGTGATTTCGATTGCGGCGCCGGTGCGGGTGTCGTCTACGCGGGCGACTACGTGACCGCGTCGCAGTTCCAGGCCAAGCCGCAGGCCGACCTGCTGAGCCTCAATGTCGTGACCGACGCGACGCAGAACGCGACCGCGCACAAGCTGCTTGGCGCCGACTACCCGACGCTCGTCGACATGGTCAATTACAGCGCGGACGAAAAGGATCTCGACGGGCTCAACGCGCGCGTGAAGTCGTACTGGGTACGCGGCATCGCGACGACGAACGCGGCGATCGTGATGAGCCGCGGCACCGATCTGTGGATCGGGCTGCTCGTGTTCGATGCGCAGAACAAGGTCCGGATGCGCTATTACTCGAACGCGCAGGCGTGGAAGAAAACCGTGCCGAAGACCATCCAGGCGTGGCACGACACTCTCGACAAGACGCTGCCGATCGACGTGATGCAGTGAGCGCGCGGGGCGGCCGGCGCGTGTTCATTTCTTGCGCGATGCGCTCGCCTGCGCCTGCTTCGGCGGCGCGGCCGATTCCCGTATGCGCAACTCGGGCACGACGGCACAACCGGGCCCCGTTGCGCCGTTCTCGAGCGCGTCGAGCAACGCGTGCGCGGCCTGCCGCCCGATCGCATCGGTGTCGACCCACATCGTCGTCAGCGGCGGCTGAATTTCGCGCGCGAGCGCGATGTCGTCGAACCCGGTGATCGACAATTGCGCGGGCACGTCGATGCCGAGCGCCTGCGCCTCGAGCAACGCGCCGAGCGCGAGCGCGTCGTTGCCGCAAATCACGGCCGTCGGCCGCGTCGCCGCGTCGCTGCCGGCGATCGCGCGCAGGCTCGCCCGCCCGAACGCGATCGTGGCCGCGCCTTCGTGCTGATGCACGGGGCGCACCGCGAGCCCGTGCGCGGCAAGCGTGTCGTGAATGCCGCGCAGGCGGGCCTGCACGCGGTCGTTGTCGGTCGACGGCTGCATGATGATCGCAAAATCGCGGTGGCCGAGGTCGAGCAGGTGCGTGGTGAGCCGCGCGAACGCCGCGCGGTTGTCGAAGCCGATGCAGCAGTGCGGGCTGTCGTCGCGATACGCGTATGTGACGACGTATGGCACGCCGTGCATCGCAAGGAGTTCGAACAGTTCAGGCGGATACGCTTCGCCGACCAGCGACACGGCTTCCACGCCGCGCGACAGCATCGCGCGCACCTGCGCCAGCGCCTGCGCGGGATCGTAGTTCGAGCAGCCGAGGAACAGCGTGATGCCGTGCTCGGCCATGACCGTCTGCATGCCGGCGACCTGCGACGCGAACACCTGGTCGTCGAGCGTCGGAATGATCGCGCCGGTGATGTGGGTGCGCGTGGACGCGAGCGCGCGGCCGGCCGCATTCGGAATCCAGTTCAGTGCGCGCGCCGCGTCGCGCACGCGCTGCTGCACGTCGGCCGACACCTTGCCGGGATCGTTGTACACGCGCGAGACGGTCGCGGTCGACACGCCGGCCAGCTTCGCGACGTCGCCGAGCACCGAGCGGCCGCTGCCGCGGCGCGCACGCGACGCGCCGCCGCGGGATGGAGGCGTGCTCATCGGCCGTCTCCCTGCGTGGCGGTGTCGCCGATGCCGCGCGTTGTCAAAGGCGTCATTGTTTACCCTCGATTCATGGTGGTCCCGCTTGCATCCCGATTCGATCCTGTGAGAATGTAAGCGCTATCTTGATGCTGTTCCGTATTATGTCAGACACATACTTCATTCGCATTGCTGGATTTTCATCGACGACGGCCTTCCCGGCCGTTTTGTCCACTTCAAATGTAAGCGGTTACATTGAGAAATGAACAGCGCCCATTCACCGTATATCGCTGTCGTCGGCAGCGTGAACATCGACCTCGTCACGCGCGCGGCGCGCCTGCCGGTGCCGGGCGAGACGCTGCTCGGCACTGAATTCCAGACCGTTCACGGCGGCAAGGGGGCGAACCAGGCGGTCGCGGCCGCGCGCCTGGGTGCGTCGGTTGCGATGATCGGCTGCGTCGGCGACGACGCGTTCGGCGCGCGCCTGCACGGCGCGCTGGCGGCGGAACGGATCGACGTGACGCACCTGCACCGCATCGGCGGCACGGCGACCGGCGTTGCCGCGATCACGGTCGACGACGGCGGCGCGAACAGCATCGTCGTCGTGCCCGGCGCGAATGCGTGCCTCGACGCCGGCCGGATCGACGCGGCGCGCGAAACGATCGCCGGGGCGGCGCTGCTCGTATGCCAGCTCGAAGTGCCGATCGCGACCGTGGCGCACGCGATTGCCCGTGCAGCCGCGCACCGCACACCCGTGCTGCTCAATCCCGCGCCTGCGCAACCGCTGTTCGACGCGTTGCTGGCGCGGATCGACTACCTCGTCGTCAACGAAACCGAAGCCGAGTCGCTGACCGGCATCGCCGTCGGCGACGATGCGTCGGCCGTGCGCGCCGCCGATGCGCTGTGCGCGAAGGGCGTCGGCAACGTGCTGGTCACGCTTGGCGCGCGCGGCGTCTGCTGGCGCGGCCGCGCAGGGAACGGCCGCCATCGTGCGATGGCGGTGGTCGCGGTCGATACGACCGCGGCAGGCGACACGTTCGTCGGCGGGTTCGCGGCGGCGCGGGCGAGCGGCGCGTCGATGGACGACGCAATCGACTTCGGTCAGCGTGCGGCCGCGATCAGCGTCACGCGCTACGGCGCGCAGACCTCGATCCCGACGCGCGAGGAAGTGACACGTATGGATACCTGAATTCCGCATGAGACGGAAAGGCCGGACCCGGCCGCCACCAGTGACATGGAGACAAATGTAATGAGCGAAAACCAATCTGTTCCGCACGCGCCGCCGCGTATCCGGCGCGGGCAACGCATCGCGCTCGCGCTGTTGATGGCGAGCGGGATCGTCAACTATCTCGATCGCGGCACGCTGGCCGTCGCGAGCTCGGCGATCCGGGGCGATCTCGGCTTGTCGCTCTCGCAGATGGGGCTGCTGCTGTCGGCGTTCTCGTGGAGCTATGCGCTGTGCCAGTTCCCGGTCGGCGGGCTCGTCGACCGCATCGGTCCGCGTCGGCTGCTCGGCATCGGGCTGATCGTCTGGTCGTTCGCGCAGGCGGCGGGCGGCATCGTGTCCACCTTCGGCTGGTTCATCGTCGCGCGCATCGCGCTCGGCATCGGCGAGGCGCCGCAGTTCCCGTCGGCCGCGCGGGTGGTGAGCAACTGGTTTCCGCTGCGTGCGCGCGGCACGCCGACCGGTATTTTCAACGCCGCGTCGCCGCTCGGCACCGCGCTCGCACCGTTGCTGCTGTCGATCCTCGTCGCGTCGTTCGACTGGCGCTGGGCATTCATTGCGACGGGCGCACTCGGTCTCGTCGTTGCCGTCGTCTGGTTTGCGTTGTACCGCGATCCGTTGCGTGCGCAACTGACTGCGGAGGAGCGCGGTTATCTCGATGCCGATGCGCAAAGCGTCGTCGCGGCGCCGAAGCTGACCTTCGCCGAATGGCGCAGCCTGTTCTCGCATGGCACGACCTGGGGAATGCTGATCGGCTTTTTCGGGTCCGTGTACCTGAACTGGGTTTACCTGACCTGGCTGCCCGGCTATCTGACGATGGAGCGGCACATGAGCCTGATCCGCACCGGCTTTGCCGCGTCGGTGCCGTTCCTGTGCGGGTTCGTCGGCTCGCTGGTCGCCGGCTGGCTGTCGGACGTGGTCACGCGTCGCAGCCGTTCGCCGGTCGTGAGCCGGCGCAATGCGGTGGTGGTCGCGATGCTCGGGATGGTCGCGTTCACGATCCCGGCCGCGCTCGTGCAGAGCAATGCGGTTGCGCTCGCATGCATTTCGGTCGTGATCTTTCTCGCCAACGCGGCGTCGGCCAGTTCGTGGGCGCTCGCGACCGCGGCCGCGCCGCCGAACCGCGTCGCATCGCTCGGCGCGATCCAGAATTTCGGCGGCTTCATCGGCGGCGCGCTCGCGCCGATCCTGACGGGCATCATTGCGCAGAAGTGGTCGTTCGTGCCCGCGCTGCTGACTGCCGCGGCGATCGCGTTCGCCGGCGCGATGGCCTACCTGCTGCTGGTGCGCAAGCCGATTCCCGAGCAGGCGGCGAACGCCGCGTCCGGGCCGTTGCCGGCCTGAGCACGCAGTTCGCACCACGTATTCACTGAAGGAAGGAGAAACAGATGCAACACCAGCAGCAATCGAGCGTGACCATTGAGGGGATCGTACCGGTGATGCTGACGCCGTTCGACGACGCCGGCGCGATCGACTACGCGGGGCTCGAGCGGCTCATCGAGTGGTATCTGGCGCATGGCTCGGATGCGTTGTTCGCGGTCGCGCAATCGAGCGAGATGCAGTTCCTGAGTCTTGCCGAACGCGCGGAGCTGGCGCGTTTCGTGGTCGAGCGGGTGGCAGGGCGCGTGCCCGTCGTCGCATCGGGGCACATCAGCGACGATCTCGACGCGCAGGTTGCCGAGCTGTGCGCGGCGGCCGAATCGGGTGCGCAGGGCGTCGTGCTCGTGACCAACCGGCTCGACCCGCAGCGCCAGGGCAGCGCCGCGTTGCTCGACCATCTTCACAAGCTGCTCGCGCGATTGCCGTCGGATCTGCCGCTCGGCCTGTATGAGTGTCCGGCGCCTTACCGGCGGCTCCTGTCGGATGACGAACTGCGCGCGTGCATCGATACGGGCCGGTTCGTGATGCTCAAGGACGTGAGCTGCGACCTCGAGACGGTGAAGCGGCGGGTCGCGCTCGCCGCGGGATCGCCGCTGAAGATCCTGAATGCGAACGCGGCGATTGCGTGGGACGCGATGAAGGCGGGGTCCGCGGGCTTCAACGGCGTGTTCACCAATTTCCATCCGGATCTCTACCGGTGGTTGCGCACGCAAGGAGACACGAACCCGGCGCTGGCCGACGAGCTGTCGACGTTCCTGGTCGTGTCGGCGGTGTCGGAAGTGCTGGGCTACCCGGCGCTCGCGAAGCTCTACCATCAGCGGATCGGCACGTTCGGGTCGATCAAATGCCGCGCGATCGACTACGACGTGCGCGAACGATTCTGGGCGCTCGACGCGGTGCTCGACAAGATCGTGGCCGGCACCGAGCATTTCCGCCGGCGAATCGCCGCGCAATAGCGGATGCAGCGCGCCGTGTGGTGCTCGCGGCGCGCGACGGGATGGTGTGCCGCGTAGTCGGCCGCTGTTGCGCTCGTTCATCGAGAGGCACTCGGCGGCGGCGCGTGTTTGCCGCACGAAAGATCGGCGTGGCGCGATGCATGGCGAATGCGTCGCGCCATGCAGTGTCAACGGCATACCTGCGACGTCCCGGATGATATGAACCCGGTGCCACGTTCGTGCCGTGTGCGCGACGAGACGAAACGATCGGGATTCCGGATTGCATCGGTGGCGGCAATGCCGCCTGCCGCGACCACTCCACCACGGTAGCCGGCCGGGCCGGGCGCAATGCCCGTTGTCACGAACGGCGGCGCACCGTAGACACGAGGCTGACGTACCGTTCGGCTTTCGTCCACCGCATCACAAAATCGAGCCGCCCGCGATCCGCGAGCGCGGCGCCGACGCGCGTCCGACTACCGCGCTGCGAACTTCTTCCGTGGCGCCCGCCGGCCTGTCCGGCACGCTCCCGCACCGCACGACAAAAGCATACAAATCTGCTCAATCCGTCTATCGGTTCTTGTAACGATTCGTAATATTATGCCTCGGAGAATTTTTTACCGATGACCCGTTGAATCCGTATTCGCCTCCGATGCAACCAGTGACGACGACTAGCCAGCCACCGATCCTGGCGGCGCCGATAGATGCCATGCTGCACGCCGTGATCGACGAGGTCGTGCACCGGAGCGTATCGGAAGCGACGACGCGTGGCGGCTACATGCGGTGCGCCGACTACGCGATAGTCGGCGCGCAGGTGCT
The DNA here is from genome assembly GCF_025685725.1 of Burkholderia sp. BKH01. NCBI lineage: Bacteria > Pseudomonadati > Pseudomonadota > Betaproteobacteria > Burkholderiales > Burkholderiaceae > Burkholderia > Burkholderia sp. BKH01. The sequence goes on from NZ_JAOTQT010000004.1 coordinate 100,967, forward strand.
GACGCTGCTGACCGGCAAGACTTACCGGCCGTTCGCGGGCGGCGAAGTGATGGATTTCGGCGGCGGCAACCTGTATGCGCTGTGCACGACGCGCGAGCGGCGCCGCACCGCGCGGCATCTGTCGCACCTCGCGCGGTATCACTGCTGGATCGAAGCGCGCCACGACGATGTCGGCGGCCGCGTGCGCAAGGAGATCGTCGACTTCACGCTGCGCCACGATGAAACCGTCGCGAACAATCTGGGGATGCCGTTCACCCGCGCATACCAGGCGTATTTCTGGGGCTGGGACGACGAGCACGCGGTGCCGGCCGAGTTGCACGATCATCCGGTATTCGCGAAGCAGGGCGCGGTCTGGCGCTGGGCCGAGCGCGAATGCACGACGTTGCTGCGCGCGTACGAACGCGAGCGGCCGGGTTATTTCGGGCGTCAGGTGTCGCGCGCGATCGATTTGTTCGCCGATCGCGTCGAGGGGCTCGGCTGATCGCACGCACATTTCAGGCGAGCCGCGTGCAGGCTGCCTGTCGCGATTGCGCGAATTGGGGAAGCGTGCCTGGCAAGCGCTTGCGTGCCGCCGGGCATGAACAATGCATCCAGGCGGTGTGCCGCGCGCCGCCGCGGCACGAACTGCACGAACCACTCGAACCACTCGAACCACTCGAACCACTCGAACCACTCGAACCACTCGAACCACTGCGGGGGAACCGCCGAAGCGGTCACCGCGATGCGCGGCCACTCACCTTTTCGCTAGCGTGCCGCTGCTGTTTGCGCCGCCGAACAGCCGCGTCAGGTACTGCGTGTTCGAGTTCATCTTGGCCATCAGCGTATTGAGCGCCGTGAACTGCGCCTGGTATTGCTTGGTCAATTGCTCGGCGTAGTTGGACAGATCCGACTGCTGCTGCGTGATGCGCTTCAGATCGGCGTTCAACGCGTTCGTGCGCACGTCGATCATTCCATCCTTCTTCGTGAAGTGCGTGATCTGCTCGGCCAGGCGCGCGCCGATCCCGGTCGTCGGATTGAACAGGCGCGCGACCGCCGTCGGGTTGGCGGAAAGCGTGTCGCCGAGCTTTGCGCTGTCGACGCTCAGCGTGCCGTCCTTCTCGAGCTTGATGCCGATCGACAGCAGGTTCGCGTGCCCGTTACCCTTCTCGGTGCCGCCGCTGTCGACGCCGCGCGCGACGATCGACGCGAGCGAGTTGCGGATCGCGTTCAGCGTCGAATCGCCGATCAGCGCGCCCTGCGAGTTCGCGCCTTGCGTGTAGCTCGTCAGCGCGCCCATCGTCTTGACGACCGTGTTGTACAGGTTCACGAAATTCGTGATCGTCGCCGCTTGCGATTTCGTGTCGGTGCTGACCGTCAGCGTCTGCGTATCGGTCGTGCTGACCGCAGCCGCCGACAGGTTCAGCGTGATGCCCGTCAGCACGCCCGACACCGCGTTGCTCGCGCTGGTCGACGCGATCCCGTTGATCGTGAACTTCGCATCCTGCGCGACGGCGCTTTGCCGCCACGCGGCCGCGCTGTTCGCCGATTCGATCTTCGACGCACCGCCGGCCGTGTCGGCCGTCGACGTGACGCCGAGGCTCGACAGCCCGTTGTCGTTGGCCACGTTGCCGACCGCGACGCTGATCGCGTTCGCCGCGCCCGTCTTCGACGATGCGAGCACGAGGTGCGCGCCGTCGGTGCCGTTGATGACCGTCGCGCTGATCCCCGGGTTGTTCGACGCCGCGTTGATCGCGGCCGCGACGCCCGACAGCGTGTTGTTCGTGCTGCCGACCTCGACCTTGAACGACTGGCTGCCGAGCGACAGCGTCAGCGTGCCGGTGCCGAGTGCCTTGGTTCCGTTGAAACCCGACGACGACAGCGCCTGCGCGGTCGCGATCTGCGTGACGCCGACCGTGTAGGTGCCGGCGACCGCGCCCGCACCCGCCGTCGCGGTCAGGCCCTTGCCGCTCGCGACGGCATTGAACGTCGACTGCAGCCCGCCGTTCGTCAGCGATGTGAGGCCCGCCTGGAGCGCGCCCAGCGCCGACGACAGTGCGCCGAATGCGGAAATCCGCGTGCTGCCGGTCGCTTGCGACGCGGCAAGCGTCGCGGCACGGCCGGCCGTCTTCGCGTTCACCAGCGTCTTGACCAGCGTGCCGACATCCATCGTCGGATTGCCGGTCGAGCCGTTGATGATCGATTGCGCCGCCTGCTGCATCAGGCTGTTCGCGTTCGCGCCGCTGCTGACGGGCGTGTTCGTTGGCATGGGTGGGCTCCGGTTGAAAGGCGATCCTGCGACGAACGGCTGCCGAGGCCGCTTGCGGTGATCCGGGCGGCCTCGTCGCGATTCGCCTGCATGCTGCCTCCCGCGCAACGCATGCCGGGGTTCACGGCAGGCGTCGGGGAAACGTAAGAACGAATCGGTGCGCCATCGTATATTTAAACCGGTATTAATTGGTAATTTTTTGTAATGTTTATTGAGAAAATTGTAGACAGGGGCAGGGCGGGAGAGTGTGTGACGGGAGTCCGCAATCTTTCGGCGTAAACACATGATTTTAATTATATTTATTCAGTGATTTTTGCGGCTATTTAAAACTTGCTGGAAGCATGAATGTTTGATGGGGAATTTTTCGCTCATGTCGCTAAACATCCGGCGAAGCAGCTGAGTGGGGGCGGGTGTTCTTCGTGGTCGGTGTCGAGCCGTGAGCCTTGTCCGGCAGACGATACCCCGTCATACACGACATCAGGCTGCATGCACGTGAAACGTTTTCGTTTGCCAATCGGCATTTCCGGGCCATGTGTCACTGCTCGAAAGAAGATGGTTCGCAGATTGCAAAGGCGGTCGAATTTCCGGACTGAAGCGACAGCGTTTGAGTCGCACGTCGAACGTGCCGCTATATAACTGTCGAGACACGTTGTTGTGACCGGTACGTGTCAATTGGCGAAAACAATATCGATTGGATAAGGTGGCCCGGAAGAAGCCCGGTAGTTTTTCTGATCCGGAAACACGAGAACGAATTGATTTGCGCGGGGCCGGGAATCGCTTGCGCTGCCCCCGTCAGCCGCTGTGTAACGGCCTTGTTGCGTCCAATTGTCAACTAAATAGAGACGGCGAATCGCTTTGTGAAGGATTGATGATTCACGAGGAGACAGTAGACTTCATCCCGTGCTTCGCCAGAACCGATCCGGAGCGCGCCAGGAATGGCGCAACCGGACGGATTCTTCGGCGACGGGCCGACCGGCCCGCTGTCCGATCGTGCGAGGAGTGGTCCGTTGCCGGACTGGTGCGCCGATTCGGCGCGCATCGGCAGCGGATGCATCAAACCGTCAATTCAAGGGTGATTGCTATGCGTTACATTTCGCTGGAGTCGAAGAAGGACGAGCTGCTGCTGGCGGCTCGCGTGCTGATGATGATCCTGTTCGTGCTGTTCGGCTGGCAGAAGCTGAACGGCTTCTCGGGCACGGTCGCGTACATGGCGTCGACGGGGAACCCGGCGCCCGAGCTGGCGGCCGCGATCGCGGTGGGGGTCGAGCTGGCCGGCGGCGCGCTGATCGCGATCGGCTTCTATACGCGTCCGCTCGCGCTGGTGTTCGCCGCCTATACGCTCGCGACCGCGCTGATCGGCCATCGCTACTGGGCGCTGCAGGGCATGGACCAGTACATGGCGATGATCAACTTCTACAAGAACGTGAGCATCATCGGCGGGCTGCTGTTGCTCGCGCTGACCGGGCCGGGGCGGTATTCGTTCGACCGGAAGTAAGGTATCGCGAAGTTTCGGTGCGGTGTGACGGGCCCGGTGCGCGGAAGTGTGCCGGGCTTTGTCTTTTCGGCGATGGATGGGGTGAGACGGTTTAGGAGATTGCGCACGCGGGGCGGCGGCCACACGGTGTGTCGACTTCGCCTGCGGAGCCGGCGTCGTGCCGAAGCGCGGTGGGCAGCGCACCCGCGTCGTACGGCTCGATCGTCGCTTGCGGGTGATCAGTCGCGCACCTTTTCCGCTATCCTCCGAACGACCACCGCTCGAACGCCGAACGCGACCCCGCGCCTCTCCACGTCACCCGAATCGCCGCCCATGCCAAGCCCAAGCTCGTCGACCGAACTCCCGACCGTCTTCCTTATCGGCGCCTCCGGCCTGCTCGGCCGCGCGGTTGCCGCGTCGCTGGCCCGCGAATCGTCGCTGACGCTGCTCGCGACCATCCGGAACCCGCAAAGCGCAGGCGCAAAACTTCTCGCGCTGCCGCCGGAAAACGTCACCCGACTCGACGTGCTCGACCAGCCGTCCCTCGAACACCTGTTCGACACCCGCAAACCGGCCGCCGTCATCCTCTGCGCGGCCGAACGCCGCCCCGACGTGTGCGAACGCGACCCGGCCGCCGCGCGCGCCATCAACGTCACCGCCCCGGCCCGCATCGGCGCGCTCGCCGCGCGATATGGCGCATGGACGCTGGGCATCTCCACCGACTACGTATTCGACGGGAGGGCGGCCCCCTACCGTGAAGACGCCACGCCGAACCCGCTGAACATCTACGGCCGCACGAAGCTGGAAGGCGAAGCTGCGCTCCTCGCCGCATCGCCGTTGTCGTGCGTGCTGCGCCTGCCGTTGCTTTACGGCCCGATCGCCGACTGGAGCGAATCGGCCGTCACGAGCCTCGTCCCCGCGATCGTCGCTTCCGCGCGCCCGGGTGCCGACGCGGTCGGCATGGACGCATGGGCGATCCGCTATCCGACCTACACGCCGGACGTCGCGCAAGTCATCCGCGACCTGACGCTGCGTCATCTCGCGGGCGCGTCCATCGCCGGCATCCGGCATTGGTCGGGCGAGGAGCCGATGACGAAGTACGACATCGCGCGGCGGATCGCGACCGCGCTCGGCATCGACGCATCGCTCGCACCGATCGACAAGCCGACCGACGCGACGCCGCGCCCGTACGATTGCCATCTGGACGCGTCGCGCGTGCGCGAACTCGGGATCGATTACGCAACGCCGTTCGATACCGCATTGCGCACCGTGCTGCGCGATGCGCCGCACGCGCTGTAGGAGCGGGCGCCACTCGCGGCCTGCGGCGCACGCCCGACGCTGGCCTGCCGATTCGCCGCAAGTGCGAATCGCAACCACTGCGCAGCGTCTCGCCGCGCGCCCAGGAGCCGAGCCATGCAACTGAAATGGCTTGAAGATTTCGTCGAACTCGCGCGCGCCGCGGCGGCGCCGACGGCCGGCGGGTTTGACATCCTGCATTCCCGGCCTTTAAAGTCCCGACGCGGGCCGGTGGGTCAAGCACACGCCCGGAACAGGCAGCCGATGTTCCAGGACTACGGGGCTACCCCGTGGATGAGCTCGATACCCCGATGCGTCGCAAGAGCGGACGTTGCGCGTTGCGCAACGGCGGCTCTCGCAGCACCAGTCACGTTGGCTCATCGTCCCGCCCATCGATTTCCATGTACGCATCCCTGTTCGATACCGTTCGCACGATTGCCGAGGCGATGCTGGCCGGATCGCCCGAACGCGCTGGCGTCATCGCCCGCATGACGGCCGTGCTCGGCGCTGCGCCGCCGTGGACGCACGAAGCCGCGGATGCCGCGCTCGCGCGCTTCGGCGCGAATTGGGCCGATGCCGACCTCGATGCGCTGGCGGCGGACCTGGCCGATGCGCCCGGATTCGTGCGCGCGTGGTACGGCGACGATCGGCCGGCCGTGATCCGCGTCGTGCGGCGGCCGCCGGTCCAGCGCCCGTTGCCGGCGCCGCTCGCCGGCTGCGACGTGCCGCAATGGGCGACGCCCGGCGATCTCGCCGGCTGGCTCGGCGTGAGCGTGCCGGAGCTCGACTGGTTGTCCGACCACTGGCGCGTCGACGCACGCGGCGGCACGACGCCGCTGCATCACTACACGTACGTTGCGGTCGACAAGCGCAGCGGCGGGTGCCGCGTGGTCGAGATCCCGAAGGGGCGGCTGCGCGAAGCGCAGCGCCGCATCCTGCACGGGCTGCTCGATCGCATTGCGCCGCACGGCGCCGTACACGGTTTTCGCAAGGGGCGCGGGATCGTGTCGTTTGCGGCGCCGCACGCGAATCGCGACGTCGTCGTCCGCTTCGATCTCGCGGATTTCTTCGTGTCGGTGCGCGCCGCACGGGTCCATGCGCTGTTCGTCACGCTCGGGTATCCGGCCGAAGTCGCGCGCACGCTCACCGGGCTGTGCACCAACCGCGTGCCGTCGGCGCGGCTGCTCGCGCCGGACTTGCGCGAGCGGCTTGACTGGATTGCCCGGCAGCGCTACCGCAACCGGCACCTGCCGCAGGGCGCGCCGACGTCGCCGGCGCTGGCGAACCTGGGCGCATTCCGGTTCGACATGCGGCTCGCCGCGCTCGCGCGTTCGCTCGATGCGACCTATACGCGCTATGCCGACGATCTCGCGTTTTCGGGCGGCGGCGCGCTCGCACGCGAAGTCGAGCGGCTGCAGGTCAGGGTCGCCGCGATCGCGCTCGAGGAGGGCTTCGCGCTGCACCTGCGCAAGACCCGCGTGATGCGGCGCGGCACGCGGCAGCAGCTGGCCGGCGTGGTCGTCAATCGACATCCGAATCTGGCGCGCGATGAGTTCGATCTCCTGAAGGCCATCCTGACCAACTGCATCCGGAGCGGACCGGCGTCGCAGAACCGCGACGCGCATCCGGACTTCCGCGCGCATCTCGCCGGACGCGTCGCGCATGCGGCCGCGCTGAACGCGGCGCGCGGCGCGAAGCTGCGCGCGCTGTTCGACCGGATCGGATGGGATGCGGGCGGCGTCTGCCGGTAAGGCGCTCGGGCAGGGATCGGCTTCGGCCGGCAAACGGCACGTCGTTCCGTCGAGCCTGAAGCAGGCACCCGGACAGGTTATGTCTTGTTGCTCGATGGGCCGCATCACGCGTTGTCGGCCATCTTGTCGAAGGTGTCTGGGCTCGTCGATTGACGACAGTTCGACCGCTATCGCTTAGTGATCCAAAGTCTTGAGTTTGCTGATTCAGCATGACGTCATGCGAAAGCGGCATGGAGCCATGCTCTTCACGCGTCTAAGATGAGCGGCCCTGTCCATGCAACGTGACTTGCCGCGTAGTTGCCGCGGAAAACGTCGTTTGCAAGACCAACAATGTCTTCACGCAGGTTTCAAACTTGACGTTCCGGTTTTCCAATTCTCTTTTTCGATGCCTTCTCGTCACGGCGGTAATCGCTTCATGCGTGACAGCCGGAGGTGCGGCCGCGCAGCCACCGTCTGACGTCCAGGCCGTGTCATGGATGGTAGTTGACGGCGAATCCGCTCAGATGCTGGTGGAGCATAACGCGGACGCCGAGCGTCAGCCGGCATCGCTCACCAAACTCATGACAGCGTACATCGTACTCGGCGCGTTGAAGCGTGGAACCGTGCGCTGGGACGAGAAAGTGCAGGTGGGCGCCGCGGACATCGGTGAAGTCGGAAACGACGAGGCCAGAATGTATCTGGTACCGGGGCAACGGGTGCCGGTCAAAGCGCTCGTCCGCGGTCTGATTGCCGCCTCTGCCAACGATGCCGCACTTGTCCTGACCGAGCGCGTTGGAGGCTCGCTAGCTGGATTCAAGCAGCTCATGAACGAAACCGCACGGCAGCTAGGAATGAAACATACCCATTACTCGACGCCGTCGGGCGTTACGACGCCGGGAAATTACTCGACCGCTCGTGACCTTTCCACGTTGGCCTTGCGCCTTACCAAGGACTTCCCGGAGTACTACGCATTCTCGTCGGAGCAGCATTTCGCATTCGGCAAGTTCGAGAAGCGAAACAAAAACTGGCTGCTTGGAAAGGACCCGTCGGTCGACGGCATGAAGACGGGTCATACCGAGGCGGCCGGCTACTGCATCGTCGCAACCGCGAAAAGAAAGCAGACGTCACCCCCTATGACCAGGCGAGTCTTTGCCGTGCTCCTGGGTGCGCCAACGGCTGGTGCGCGGATAACGGGCGCCGCCAGCCTGTTGAACTACGCGTTTTCAGACTACCGGGACTATCCAGTCCAAGACGGCAGCGGCCCGCACGTCGTCACCCGCACCTTTCAGCCGGGCGTCGCAAAGTTGAACGGAGCCTGAACGCATCGATAGCCGGAGCGCACCGGTCTTGCACGGCCTGATGACATCCGCTTCCCGCGACGGTATCGGGAAAGGGGCCGGGCGTAGAATCGATCGATCTCGCAGAAGATGCCGCCTTGTTACAGGACCAGAAATGGAAATCAAGTGGATTGAGGACTTCATTGCGCTCTCGCAGTATCAGAGCTTCTCGCGGGCGGCGCAATTTCGGAACGTCACCCAGTCGGGGTTCAGCAGGCGCATTCAGTCGCTCGAGCAGTGGGTTGGCGCGGATCTCATCGACCGCAGCAGCTTCCCTCCAACCCTGACGCCTGCCGGACAACTGTTTCGGGAGGCAGCGGTAGACATACTGGGAAAGCTGTTCGATACGCGAGCCATCATTCGCAATGACCAGCGCATGGCGGGCAAAGGCTTGCGGATTGCGGCGGGTCATACGATCGCGCTAGGTTTCTTGCCCGGCTGGTTGAAAGCGCTCACTGCGCGTTTCGGGGAGGTACGTGCCCGGGTGATACCCACCAATGTCCACGACTCGATCCTGATGCTCGTGAACGGCAACTGTGAACTGATGTTTGCCTATCATCACCCGGAGCTTCCCCTCCATCTCGACCCGACCAGGTACGAGCATCTCGCCGTGGGTGTCGATTTACTGATGCCTGTCTGCCGGCCAAACCCGCGTGGTGGGCCTGCGTTCCGGTTGCCTGGAACGGTGGCCCATGCATTGCCGTTGATTTCGTATACGGAAACCAGCTATTTCGGCCGTTGCCTCGCACTCCTTTTGAGTCGAGTCGACACGAGCCCGGCCTTGCGGCTGCATTACGAGTCCGACATGGCGGAGGTCGTCAAGAAACTGGTCCTGGAAGGCGAAGGAGTCGCGTGGCTTCCGAAAAGCTCGATTGTCGACGAGCTCGGCGCGAGCGAACTGGTTCCAGCGGGCCGGGACGCATGGAACCTCGAAATCGAACTTCGCGTCTACCGCGATGCATCGAATCGCAATGAGTTTCTAGACACGCTCTGGCGCCATCTTCGTGCCGCGTCGCCTGCCTCCGATTAGGGGTTATCCCGCGTTATGTGAGGTTCGCATATCCCCATGCAGGACCCGCATCGAGGCTTTTTCGATCATCTCTATCATCCGTCCCATACACAGAAACGTCGCCCCGCTAGCGACATTTTTGCCTCCTGCCAGCGTACCGTGGTCGCGTCAGACCTTGGTGCGCATTCCTCGGACTGATGGAAATGAAAAATCGCTTAACTTTCTATATTCTGGCTGGCATGGTGCTCGGCGTCGCCGTCGGTTACGTGTGCCATCGGAGCGTCGCCGGTGCTGCGGAAGCCAAGGCAATCGCAGGGTACTTCTCGATCATCACGGACATCTTCCTGCGCCTTGTGAAGATGATCATCGCGCCGCTCGTCTTCGCCACGCTGGTATCCGGGCTCGCCGGCATGGAAGGGACGAGCGACGTGCGCAGAATCGGGTTCAGGTCGGTGGGATGGTTCGTGTGCGCGTCGCTTTTCTCGCTCGCGCTTGGCCTCGTCCTTGCGAATGCGCTGCAGCCCGGCGCGGGGCTGCATATGACGCAGACCAGTGCCGATGTGGCGACCGGTCTCAACACCGCGGGTCTGAACTTCAAGGACTTCGTCACGCATGCGTTTCCTTCCAGCATCATCGATGCGATGGCGCGAAATGACATCCTGCAAATCCTCGTCTTTTCCGTGCTGTTTGGCGTCGTTCTGAGTGCGATCAAAAAGGACCCACGGGTCACACCGTTGATCGCTGGCATCGATGCGCTCGTCCCTGCAATGCTGAAGCTGACCGACTATGTGATGCGGCTCGCACCCGTGGGTGTATTCGGCGCCCTGGCATCCGCGATCACGGTGAACGGCCTGGATGTGCTGACCACGTACGGCAAGCTCGTCGGCAGTTTCTACCTCGGTCTGGTCCTGCTTTGGATTGCCCTCATCGTCGTCGGTCATGTCTTCCTGGGAAAATCGATCTGGAAGTTGCTGAGAGCTGTCCGTGAACCCGCGATGCTCGCCTTTTCGACCGCGAGCAGCGAGGCCGCTTATCCGCGTCTGACCGAGAAGCTGGAAGCGTTCGGTATCGACAAGAAGGTCGTTGGCTTTACGTTGCCGCTCGGCTACGCGTTCAATCTCGACGGATCGATGATGTACCAGGCGTTTGCCGCGATTTTCATTGCGCAGGCATTCGGCATCGACATGCCGGTCGGAACGCAAATCATGATGTTGCTGGTCCTGATGTTGAGCAGCAAGGGAATGGCCGGTGTCGCAAGAGGTTCCGTGGTGGTGGTCGCCGCAGTTGCGCCGATGTTTCATCTGCCGCCGTCCGGTGTGGTGCTGATTCTCGCCATCGATCAGATTCTCGATATGGGGCGAACCGCTACGAACGTGATCGGTAACAGTATCTCGACCGCCGTCATTGCCAAGTGGGAGTTGAAGCGGCTCGCCAAGCAGGAAGATGGAGCGAACAGCGTTGCCTTGGCCCAATTGCAGGGCGAAACGAAATGATCGGCGCAAACGTGCTGAGCGGGAGAAAATTCGGCGTGGTGGGCGGCCTGGGTCCACTGGCTAGCGCGGATGTCTTTTTCAAGCTCGTCAAATCGACGCCTGCATCGAGCGATGCGGAGCACGTCGACGTCATTTTCGAGCAGCATCCCTTTCGAGGGTCGGCCAGTGGTGGTGAAGCGACGACCCAACGGAAGCTATACATTTTCGACATGATCCGCGGCTTCGAGAGGCGGGGCGTGACGACCGTGGTACTCCCGTGCTTCATCAGTCATACGTTCATCGACGAGCTGAAGGCCAACTCGCCCTTGCAGATCGTCGATATGGTGGAAGCCGTTCGCAGCCATGTTCGAAGGAAGTTTCCGGCCGCCCGGCGAATCGGCGTGTTGACCTCGGACTACTCCCGTCGAAAAGGGCTCTTTGAAAAGTATTTCGCGGCGCCGGAATTCGAGGTTATTTACCCCCGCCCACGCGACGGTATCGATCTCATCACCGAAGCTGTCTACGGCGCCGACGGCATCAAGAGCGGCAACCTGTGTGGCCGGCCTGTCGCGCTGCTGCGCGAGGCGTGCGAGGACCTCGTCGAGCAAGGCGCAAATATCATCGTGCCAGGCCTGACGGAAATTGCGCTCGTGGCAGAGGAAATGGGCCCGTTTCGCGTACCGCTGATCGACTCGAATCTTGCGTATGCGCAGTACGTGATAGCAGGCAATTACGGTTTGCCCGAATCCGTTTTCAAAGTCGGCGTAGTGGGTGGCGTCGGCCCCGCGGCGACGGTGGACTTCATGCAGAAGATCGTACGCAACACGCCGGCCAATCGCGACCAGGACCATATCAGGCTTCTGATCGAACAGAATCCGCAGATTCCCGACCGCACGGAAAACTTGATCGGCGACGGTCCCGACCCGACCATTTCGCTTTACGCGACCTGCAAGAAGCTCGAGTCGGGCGACGCGGACATCATCGCCATTCCGTGTAATACCGCCCATGCATTTGTCGAACGCATTCAACCGTATCTGGGCATCCCGATCGTCAATATGCTGACTGTTACGGTTCGCCATCTCCGGGCGATGTTTCCGCTGATTTCCTGCGTCGGCGTGCTGGCTACCTCGGGGACGATCGCAAGCGGAGTCTACGAGAAAGCCCTGGAATCGGAAGGGTTGCGGCAAATCGTGCCTGGAGCGGAATTGCAGGCCCGGGTGATGGAAGCGATCTACGGCACGGCAGGGGTGAAAGCGGGGTTTACCACCGGACGTTGCCTCGACGATATCTCCGCTGCCATTGACGGGCTCATTGCGGAAGGTGTCGAAGTCATCGTACTGGGATGTACCGAACTGCCGCTTTTATTGCCGCAGGGTAGTTTCGTGGGAAGGACAGGCACACGCGTCAGTCTTGTCGATCCGACCGATGTTCTTGCACGGCAATGCGTCGCCCTGGCGACCGCGGCAGCGGAGCGGCCGGTTACCCGATCAGCAGGCTGACCCGGTCGGTTTCGCTGACCAAAGCGACATACACGACAAACGTATGGATGTTCGGCGGTCATATCGGGCGGCCACGTGGGTCAATCGACCTTCGCCGAACATATCGAATGGAACGTGGGCCCTTTATAAAAGTAGTACTCCATAATGACATTGATAGGCGACGTCATTCTTTTCGCTGTTGAATTCCTTCAGGAGACTGGATATGAACATCAAGACTACCCACCGGCAAGCCACCTGTCTGCGCAGGTCGCGCACAACGATTGCCGCCGCGCTTTTCGCATGCGCCTGTTCATTGAATGGCGCCGGCGTGTGGGCTGCGGACACAGCATCGGATAACGCAACGGCCGCTGCGGCGGCAAATCCGGCAGCCGGACCGTCGCGGATCCTTGTCCTCGCAACCGGTGGCACGATTGCCGGCACAGCCGACCCGCGTTCGGCTATTGGCTACAACTCGGGAAACGTCAAGGGCCAGGAACTGGTTCAGGCGGTTCCGGGCATTGAAAAACTCGCAGGCATCAAGTCCGAGCAGATATCCAATGTCGGGTCGCAGGACATGAGCGACGAGATCTGGTTTCGGCTTGCGCACCGGATCCGGGAAGCCTTCGATCGAAACGAAGCAGATGGCATCGTGATCACCCACGGCACGGACACGATGGAAGAAACGGCATTCTTTCTCCAGAACGTCGTGCGCTCGGACAAGCCGGTGGTACTCGTAGGGTCGATGCGGCCGGGCGGATCGACGAGCGCGGATGGCCCCAACAATCTTTACGAAGCGGTGGAAGTGGCGGCAAGTCCGAAATCCCGAGGTAGAGGTGTAATGGTGGTCATGAATGATCAGATTCACGCGCCGCGCTGGATTACGAAGACCAATACGACTGCCGTGCAGACGTTTGCTTCGCCGAACGCGGGTGTGATTGGCTATGTCGATCCGGCGAGCATTCGTTTTGTTGCGCCGGCGCTTGCATCGACACGCGATGCTTTTGGCCTGCCGGCGAATGGTCGCCTGCCGCGCGTAGAGATCGTGTATGCGCATAGCAACATGGACGGATTGCAGATTGACCATGCCATTGCCGATGGCGCGAAGGGCATCGTGCTGGCGGGCGAGGGCGACGGAGATGCGTCCAAGGAAGCGCTGGATGCCCTCGACCGGGCAGCGAAAAAGGGGATCGTCGTGGTCCGCTCGACGCGTGTGATGTCCGGGTTCGTCAACAGAAACGTGGAGGTCGAAGATGACAAGCGTGGTTTCGTCGTCTCGCTTGATTTGAATCCGCAGAAGGCGCGGTTGCTCACTCAGCTGCTCATCGCGAACGGCGTAACGAACCCCGGCAAGGTCCAGCAGGCCTTCTCCGGCACCTTTTGATTGCGGCTCGAGTGCGCTGTTCAACGGCGTCCGGCGCTGAACGGGCAGCGCAGACCATGAAGGAGGGGATCGGCGTGGCGATTTCACGGAAGCCGCCACGCCCGGTGCCTGAATCGACGCGAATCACGAAAAATCGGCATTGCGATCGCGTCATATTTTGTCCTCCTCGAGATTCAAGGGGGTCTTCAAACCCGATCAACGCCGTTTCCGTTTGAGGCGCATATCCATGGCTACCGAAAATTCGTTTAGAACCGAACATGATCTGCTGGGAGATCGTGAAGTTCCCGCTGGCGCCTACTACGGCGTTCACACGCTACGTGCGCTGGAGAATTTTCCAATTACCGGTTCGCCGATCTCTGTCTATCCGGAGTTGATCAAGGCACTCGCTTGCATCAAGCAGGCTGCCGCACTGGCGAATCATGAGCTGGGTCTGCTCGACACGGCGCGGTGTGACGCGATCGTCGGTGCCTGCGCCGAATTGCTGGGAGGCAAGCTGCACGATCAGTTCGTGGTCGACGTGATCCAGGGGGGCGCCGGGACCTCGACCAACATGAACGCCAACGAGGTCATCGCGAATCGCGCACTCGAACTGTTAGGGAGGAAGAAGGGCGAATACCAGTATTTGCATCCGAACGAGCAGGTCAATATTGGCCAGAGCACCAACGACGTGTACCCGTCGGCGTTGAAAGTCGCGACCTGGTTCGGCATCCTGAGTCTCATCGAGGCGATGGAGATTTTGCGGCACGCTTTTGAAGCCAAGGCACTGGAGTTCAAGGGCATTCTGAAAATGGGGCGTACGCAATTGCAGGATGCGGTGCCGATGACGCTCGGTCAGGAGTTCGGCACCTATGCCGTGATGCTCGGAGAGGATGAAGAGCGACTTCGAGAGGCGGCACTGCTGATCTGCGAAATCAACATGGGCGCGACGGCGATCGGAACGGGCATTACCGCGCACCCCGATTACGCACCGCTCGTCCTGAAGCATCTCCGGGAAATTACGGGTATTCCGCTTGTCACGGCACCTGACCTCGTCGAAGCGACGCAGGACTGTGGCGCTTTCGTCCAGTTGTCCGGCGTACTCAAGCGCGTGGCAGTGAAGCTCTCGAAAACCTGCAACGACTTGCGTCTGCTCTCCAGCGGCCCACGCGCGGGTCTTGGAGAGATCAACCTCCCGCCCATGCAGGCCGGCTCGAGCATCATGCCGGGAAAGGTCAACCCGGTTATCCCTGAGGTAATGAACCAGATTGCGTTCGAGGTCATCGGCAACGATGTCACCGTGAGTTTCGCGGCCGAGGCCGGTCAGCTCCAGTTGAATGCTTTCGAGCCGATCATTGCGCACAGCCTGTTCAAGAGTGTGACCCACTTGCGCAATGGCTGCCTGACACTCGCCGAGCGATGTGTCAAAGGAATCACGGCCAACGCGGAGCACTTGCGCGCGTCGGTCGAGAACTCGATCGGCATCGTAACGGCGCTCAATCCGTACATCGGCTATGCCAACGCGACATCCGTCGCGATGGAGGCACATGCTTCGGGCGGCCGAGTCTATGACATCGTGCTCGAGCGGGGGCTGCTGTCCAGGCAGCAACTCGACGAGATCCTCAAGCCAGAGGTACTCACGCAGCCCACGCTGCTTCATATCCCGCCGACACGGTAAGCGATCTGGCCGTATGAAGCGCCTGGTGTCGAGCCGGGAAGCGATGACGGGATCGGACGGCAGTGACCGCTGCCTTGCGAAACGCGCCCGTCATATGAGCCAGGCGCGGCCCCCGTCAGGGGGCGCTACAGTCCGTAGACCCTATGCGACCCGACTCGCAATGGCTGGGTGCTCACCCTCCGTATTACCGGCTTCGAGGCACGGGAATCTCGCAAACTTTGCCCAACTCGTATGCGAGCCAGCAGATTTTCTGGAGGATAATCACATAGACGGTTGATTTTAAAGAAAATATTATATTGGTCGTCTTGTGCTTTGTTTCGTGTCGTTTGGCCAGATCATGTTTTTCGTATCAAGGACGTACCGTCGACAGACCTGGACTGACGGACACGTTATGCCTTGTTTTCAGGACACTTTTTGCCTATCGGCACAACGTCGCAGAACCGCGACGCGCATCCGGATTTCCGCGCGCATATTGCCGGACGCGTCGGACATGCGGCCGCGCTGTTCGACCGGATCGCGTGGGACGCCCACGACGTCGACCGGTAAGCGGCCCGGGCAGGCATCGGCTTCGGCCGGCAAAACGGCACGTCGTTCAGGCGCCGGCCTGTAACACCTGCAACGCGATGCCGCGCACTGCTATCATTCGCGCAATGCCGCGCCAGTACACGGCGCGGCGCATGACTTGCCGCAGCCGTTCGCCGTGCATTCGCAGGCGGCGTGCCGCACGTTGCCGGCCTGGCCCGGTCTGTTTTTGACGCGCGGCGTCGTTTGGTGCGCGTTGCGCAAACCATGCCGGCTCCGGCAAACCGATTCGCATATTTGACAGCACCGATCGGCGGAACTTCGTGGTAGGTTCGCCCATCGTAGTTTTTTGCAAAAACATGCCCAAAGAGGATGAATACATGACCCAGGCTCTGCAGGAACTCGAAGCACAACTTCGGGACCTGAACATCAAGCTGTCGGACGCGAAGCAGAAGGAGAAGCAGGCCGCGCTCGCGGCGTTCAAGGAACAAGTCGAGCTTCTGGGAATTACGCAGCAGGAAGTGCTGAGCGCGCTCGGCTATATCGTCCAGCGAAAACGCAAGGCGCCCGCCAAGTACTACGATCCGACGACCGGCCGCTCGTGGTCGGGCCGCGGCCCGCGGCCGAAATGGCTCGAAGGCAAGGATCTCGACATGCTCGTCGTCGACCGCGAGGCCAAGACCTGGTGGCCCGGGGACGATCAGGGCTGAAGCCCGCCGCGCCACAAGGCCGTCCGGCGCCGTCCGGTTCGCGCACGCGGGCCGGCCGGCATCATCCGGCCAGCACCATGTCTTTCGTTCGGTGTCCGGCCTGATCGCGACATCGCCGGCCTCGCCGCCGACACCGGATCGCCGCTTTCCCGTTCATTGCCCGCCGATTCCCGCTCGCCGTCCCGGAAGCGGGCGCGCGGCGCATCGTGAACCATCGTCGGCAATGCGTGGATGACGGACGAGAGCAGGCGGTGACGCGCACCCGCACCGCCGCGCACCGGCACGTTCGCCAGCCCGTCGCGCGCGGGCACAGGCCTTAGAATGTCGCCGGACTTTCGTGGCAGGACACCATGGCAGCAAACATCAAATCCTCGGCGCTCGGCGGCCCGTCGGCCCCGCGCGCGGAGCAGGTCGGCCCGTACGCGTGGAAAGCGCTGGCCGGGTCGGCGATCGGCTATGCGATGGACGGCTTCGACCTGCTGATCCTCGGCTTCATGCTGCCCGCGATCACGGCGGCGCTGCAACTGACGCCCGGGCAGGGCGGCGCGCTGGTCACGTGGACGCTGATCGGCGCGGTCGCGGGCGGCATCGTGTTCGGCGCACTGAGCGACCGCTACGGGCGCGTGCGCGTGCTGACCTGGACGATCCTGCTGTTCGCGGTCTTTACCGGCCTGTGCGCGTTCGCGCGCGGCTTCTGGGATCTGCTCGTCTACCGCACCATCGCGGGCATCGGGCTGGGCGGCGAGTTCGGGATCGGCATGGCGCTCGCGGCCGAAGCGTGGCCTGCGAGCAAGCGCGCACGCGTGTCGTGCTACGTCGCGCTCGGCTGGCAGGCCGGCGTGCTGCTGGCCGCGCTGCTGACGCCGTTCCTGCTGCTCCACATCGGCTGGCGCGGCATGTTCGTGGTCGGCGTGCTGCCCGCGCTGCTCGCGTGGGTCATGCGCAACAAGCTGCACGAGCCGGAAGCGTTCGTGCAGCGCGCGGCGCAGCCGAAATCCAACGCGTTCCGCATGCTCGTCGCCAACGGCCGTACCGCGCGCACGAGCCTCGGCATCGTGATTCTGTGTTCGGTGCAGAACTTCGGCTACTACGGGATCATGATCTGGCTGCCGACCTTCCTGTCGAAGCAGATGGGCTTCTCGCTGACGAAGTCGGGGCTGTGGACGGCGGCGACCGTCGTCGGGATGATGATCGGCGTCTGGGTATTCGGGCAACTGGCCGACCGGATCGGGCGCAAGCCGACGTTCCTGCTGTACCAGCTCGGCTCGGTCGCGACGGTCATCGCGTATGCGCGGCTGTCGGACCCGACGGCGATGCTGTGGGCCGGCGCGCTGATGGGGATGTTCGTCAACGGGATGGTCGGCGGCTACGGGGCGCTGATGTCCGAAGGCTACCCGACGGCCGCACGCGCGACCGCGCAGAACGTGCTGTGGAATATCGGCCGCGCGGTCGGCGGCTTCGGGCCGGTCGCGGTCGGCGCACTGGCCGCGCACTACTCGTTCCAGACGGCCATCGCGTTGCTCGCCGGCCTCTATGTGCTCGACATGGTCGCGACGCTGTTCCTGATTCCCGAACTCAAGGGCGTCGAGCTCGAATGAGCGCGGCGGGCGCGGGCCCGCTCGCGGTCGGAACCCGATGCGATCGTACACACCGCAACGATTTCACCGGAAACCACGATGCAAGCAAAGAACAGGACGATCGGCGTGATGGGCTCGGGCAAGGAACCGTGGCTCGCGTTTTCGGAACCGCTCGGCGCGTGGCTCGCTGAGGCCGGCTTCAACCTGCTGACGGGCGGCGGGCAGGGCGTGATGCTGGCGGTCGCGCGTGCGTTCGCCTGCGTGCCGGCACGGGCCGGGCGATCGATCGGCATCCTGCCGACGCAGGCCGATCCGCTCGCGGGTTTCGTGCCGCTCGACGGTTATCCGCATCCGTTCGTCGACATCCCGATCCTCACGCCGCTGCCGCGCCGCGAGCCGGGCGCCGATCCGCAGACGATCAACCGCAACTACGTGAACGTGCTGAGCAGCGACCTGATCGTCGCGCTGCCGGGCGGCCACGGCACGGCCGAGGAGATTTCGCTCGCGCGGCGCTGGGGCAAGCCGCTCGTCTGCTTCGGGCCGGACGGCGCGTTTCGGGAACTCGCGGCCGGCGCCGCATGCACGTCGTCGCTCGACGACGTGATCCGGTTCGTGGAAGACGTGTTTGCGCCGGAGCGGGTGCAGGTGGCGCAGGCGCTGCGATAGTTCGCGCGATTGGCTTCGACGGCTTGCGACCTGCGCCGCCACGCGGCGATGAACCGGGCGCGAACGTGTTTGCGTGACCTTTACGCGACCCGAATCCCGAGATTCTCGATCAGCATGGCCGCCTGATCATAGGAGACGGTCGCGCCGCGGAGGACGCCGGACGCGAGCAGTTTGGGCGTGCCGCTCAGATCCACGTCGCGCAGGTCGGCACCCTCGAACTTCACGTCGTTCAGATGCGCATTGCGAAGGCTGCCGCCTTCGAAAACGGCGTCGCGAAAGTCCGCCCCGGCGAGATCGGCGTCCGAGAAATCGAGTGCCGCGAGCCGGGTCTTCCGGAATGAAAAGCGCCGCAGGCTTGCGCCGACCAGCAACGTGTTCTCGAATTCGAGGCCGAGCGACTTGCATTCCTCGAAATCGGCTCCGGTCAGCCTGCATTCGTTGAAGCGGGCCGAGCCGAGCTTGCTGCGTCGCCAGCTCGTATTGTTGAGATCGCACGACTGGAACACGGCGTCCTCGAGGTCCGACGATGCAAAGCTGGCCTGGCGGCCCCGGCACCGGATCCACGATGTCTGCGCCAGCGTCGAGCCGACGAACGATGCTTCCGCGAGCGCGCATCGTTCGAATCGCGCGCCTCGCAAATCCAGGCGCGACAGGTCCGCACCCTCGAGGTCGCAGTCCTCCAGATGGAGAGGCGTCGGCGAGCCTTCGACGAGCAGCAGCAATTCGGCGCGATCCAGCGTGCGGCCGGTGATGGAGACTCCGCGGGTCATGAGGCGATCCATTGTCATGTGAAATGTTCGGGGCCAACATTATCCGGAATTTGCGGCAACGGCGGCAGGTGCGGTGACGGCCGCGCGGCGCGCGATGGCCGCGAGACGTTCGAGCATGCCGGGCGTCCTGGTTTGCGGGGCGGGAATTTTGCGTCGACAGCCTATAGCGGCATGGATGGGAGTGGAAGCGTGTGCAGCGCTTTCCACCGGCCGCTCGCGTTCTCAAGCAGGGTGACCGAACGACACGTTGCACGCAGCGGCGGCGATGCGCGCATCCGTTTTTCGAGTTCATCCGCGGCCGTTTGCGCATGCTGGGCATCGCCATGCGCGACCGTGAGATGGGGTATCACGCTTCGATGCTCGCCTCCGTACGGCGGGAGCGACGGAAAGCATTCGGCAAGAGCGGCGGTCAACGAGATGAACGGGTCGGCTGGTGTCGGCGACAGATAGGTACTTTGCGGAAAGCGTCCGATATCTGCCAGCGTGAACGAGAACGCAGCGACCGTGCTTAACGACGCTTGCGCATCGGCGAGCACGGACGGTGTGATGTCGTCGGGGGCATGAACGGGAACAGTACGGTGATGTGGGCAGGCACGCCAAGCGCGGTGCTCGCGTCGAAACGTTCGCGCAGCGGCGCGACAAGCGATTCCGCTTCGGGAACCGTGACCAGGACGGCGGCATTCATCGCACCTGCACTGGTGGCGCCGACGCCTTCAATTGAAAGGCGGCCGTCCTCCAGCAGACGGTCGAGCACGCCCCAGGCGAACGCACCGTGCATCCCCCCGCCTTGCAGGGCAAGGGCAATCGTCTTCAGCGCGATCGGCCCGCTTGTCGGACTGGACCATTTATGACCTCCTGAACGACGTGTCGAGTATGCCAGTAGCGTGCACGGGCGCCGCGGGTTGCCGAACGAATTCCGCCTGAATCCGCACGTCGATTTCGTCGCCTACGGCCGGGAACCACGTCGATAGTCCAAACCTCGCGCGGCTGAAGCGACCATCCGCCGAGAAGCCGAGTGTGTCCTGTTTCGTCAGTGGATTGGGTGCGAAGCCATTGAACGTCACGTCAAGCGTCACTGGTTGAGTAATGCCGTGGATCGTCAGATCGCCAGTCAACGTACCGCGCGCTTCTCCAGTGCGTTCGAAACGCGTGCTGACAAACCGGATCTGCGGATAACGCGCCACGTCGAACATATCAGCACTTTGGACGAGCTTGTCGAGTAGCGGCACGTGGGTGTCCACGCTTGCGGCATCGATGGTCGCTGCGACAGAACTTCTGTCGAGCCCACCTTCGTTCCAATCGAGCTTCGCGGTTGCACGATCGAGGCGCATCGTGAAGCGCGAATACTTGAAGTGATCTACATCGAATGTAATGCTCCAGTGGTATGGATCAAGTTCGTACTGGCCTGGCGGCACCCGCTTCTCCGACTGACTGACGGTATGCGTGACCACCCGGAGTGGCGTGCATGAAGCGACCATTGCTAGCACCGAGATCCACAACGCACGCATGACAATCGCATAAACGGAATGCTTCTTCATCGTTTCCATCCCAGTGCCCAATCAACCCGGCTCTGCCGGACCCTCAATTGATCGGAGGTGGCACGACATAGGTCGTCACGCCGGCTAGTGGCGATCCACATCTGCTGGACTGCGCGTTGTTCAGTGAACCCTTGGCGACTTGCTCCCGCGGATTCGCTGGATTCAGATCCAGTTCTCCCGCTTGCCGATCACCGTGGGCGGAGTACTCGTTCCCGCGTGCGGCTCGCTGCATCAGCCGAGTGCTGTTTTTAGGCGTGTTGATATCGTCACGAACTGGGACCTTGCGCAGTGACGCTGCCCGCGGTACCGCTGGCACGATTCCTCTCACGCCGTCAGCACTCGCGACGCGCTTGCTCTCGTGAAAACGTCTTGCATGTCAGGTTCCTTCGCTGCCGGCCTCGTACAGTCTTTCGATATGCAATGAGTAGACTCTGTTCCGTCGCCGGATATTTCCGCGGGCTGTGTAAGAGAGTAGGGGAATAAGGATGCCGGTTCAATGGTTTACCGTGTAGAGCGTCGTGCGCTGGAGTCAAGTCGACTGTGGACATCACGCGCTCGAAAACCAAGGGGTAGCGACATGAAATCGAATTCGCTGAATTGGCTTGTTGGCCAATCCGCGCGTGGTTCATTCATAGTGAGCGCGGCGTTGATGGCAACGTCAGCCTGTGTGTACGCGCAAACATCGACGGAGCCCGGTATCCATCAGATCACCCGCGCAGAAGTGCGTCAGGAACTCAAGGAGCTGGAGGCAGTGGGATATCGCCCCGTTCCCAATGACTTCTACTACCCGGATGACATTCAGGCGGCGGAACAAAGACTGGCGGTCAAACATCAAGCGGAACGAGATGCGCTGACCGGAAGAAACCCGAAAGTGCAGACGAAGCCCGCGCCATGAATGCAACGGGTAGCGTGTACAGGTCACCCGCGGTTTCTCGAAGCCAGGCGTGGTCGGTTTGAGGGGCGCCCCGTGGCGGGTTCGGTTTGGCTACTGGTTGGTAAGACATCGTTCACCAAGACGTCTCTACCATCGGACCACTCGCGAATCCCGGCTCTCGCCGAGGGGACTGTGACCTTCAGCGCGGATGCAGAAGTCTATGCAATCACTCATCTGTCTGCCCGCGCTCTAGGGTACCGCCAGCCGGTATGGGGGAGCTGAGCGAGGGGTGTTGGATAGTGCACCTGATCGAGCAGAGGGAGAACTTGGCTGGCGGCTCAAGCCGGAGATATTTCGGGGCGGCAAGCTTGGTTAGCTCGATGAATCTGCGTCAGCTGAGGCTTTTCCCCAAGATTTGTCCGCGCATGTTTATCGATCACATGACCTCCGCGCGCTACGCCAGAGTAATACGAGGTGATTTTGGCCGTCGGGGAATAAAAACGACGTACTGACGGTTAGATTTCTGTCGGTCACGGAATGTGGTTACTGCAGGAATTTCACAATGGCTGATCCGGTCAGCGCGCAGCGCTTTGAGAAGCTTCTGTTACCTCACATGAATTCGGCCTTCAATGTTGCGCGATGGCTGACGCATAACGACCAGGATGCCCAGGACGTGGTGCAGGAGGCGTATCTGCGCGCGTTCCGGTTTTTTGGTGGATTCCACGGCGACGATGCCCGCGCCTGGTTGTTGCGCATTGTGCGCAATACGTTCTACACCTGGTATCAGCAGAACCGGAGCCACGCACCGGACACGTTGGAGTTTGAGGAAGATATGCATAGCCTTGAGACGAGTACCGCTGATCACGACAACGGTCCTGAAGCAATGCTCATACGCAGCCAGAGCCGGAAGCGGGTGCACAGGGCGTTGCAGAGTCTGCGTCTGGAATACCGGGAGGTAATCGTGCTGCGGGAGCTGGAGGAATTGTCGTACAAAGAAATTGCCGCGATTGTGGACATCCCGATGGGGACGGTGATGTCGCGCCTCGGACGCGGGCGCCAGCAACTTGCGGCGCTTCTCGCCCCGACGGATCAGGAGGCGTGATGGATCACGACCAGGCCTTCGAACTGCTGCCCGGCTATATCGACCAGGAATTGAGCCTGTCCGAGGCGCTTGAATTCGAGCGCCATATGGCAGGCTGCGAGCAGTGTCAGCGGGACTACTCGCAACAGCGCCAGGTGAGTGTGCAGCTAAGGCAGGCGGATTTGCGTTTTGAGGCGCCCGCGGAACTGGTTAAGCGTATCAAGGCCGAGTTGCCGGGACGGCCATCGCTCTCGCAACGACTGGTTGAGCGATTCGGTTCACGCAGTGGCGGCGGGGCATTCGGCTGGGCGCCGATCGGCGCGATGGTGATGAGTGTGGTCGCGTTGACGTGGAGCGCAGGGTTGTTCCTTTCGGTGCCGTCGAGCGAGACGCGTCTGAGTCAGGAACTCGTGGACAACCATATCCGCTCGTTGCAGTTCAATCATCTGTCTGATGTGATTTCAACCGACCGGCACACGGTCAAGCCGTGGTTTGACGGCAAGCTGGACTTTGCGCCGCCAGTGGTCGATCTGGCGCAGCAGGGATATCCGCTGGTCGGTGGGCGGCTGGATTACTTGAATGGGCGGCCGGTGGCCGTGATGGTGTACCGGTACAAGCTGCATCCGATCAATCTCTATGTATGGCCGGGCGACGACGCGGGCGCCATACCTCATATCTACCAGCGGCAGGGCTATCACCTCGCGCACTGGAGTACTGGAGGAATGAATTACTGGGCAATTACCGATGCCGGGGACATGGAACTGAACGGCTTCATCTCGGACCTGCGAGCGCATCCCGTTTCCTAGCCGGCGCAACGCGGCACGCGCACTGTGGACTATCCGTGTGGCGCTCATGCATCGTCATTCGCCAGCGTGCCGCGCAATGTCGAGAAGGGTTGTCAGGCCTGGGGCATCTGGGACGCCTTGGACAGCACGCGGACAGTCACCGGGTCGTCGCGGCCCTTCAGTTGTGCATCAAGTCGCGGCAGGTCTGCCGCCGAAACGCCGGCATGCTGGAATACCTGTTCGGAGACGATAGCATCGCAACCGAGTTCTTTTGTCAGTTCCTCGAGTCTTGATGCCACGTTCAGTGGGTCACCAATTGCCGTGAATGTCGCGTGCTCGCGAAAGCCGATCTCACCCATTACCGCTTTACCACAATGCAATCCAATGCCAAACCGTATGGGTGTTTGCAATTGCTGGTCGAGCACGGCGTTGAGCTGATCAATGTTGGCTGCCACCAACGGCACCGCACGGAGCGCCTGGCGACAAGCAATGGCTGGCTCGCAGTGTAAGCCGAAGATCGCGAGCACGGCGTCCCCCATGAACTGATTTGGCATCCCACCCGCCTGGACCACCGCGGCACAGACAGCGCTCAGGAAGCGGCTGACTACGAATATGCTGTCGAACGGCAGTTGTGCCGCAGCAAGCTGTGTGGAGCCGCGCATGTCCACGAACATGAACGCCGCGAATCGCTCTTGCGGCGTGACGTCCTGCTGACGCCGCGGCAGGAAGGCCGTGGACGCGGCCGGCGGGACGAGGGGCCACACTGAGAGATCGTGGATTGGCCGTAGCTGGCAAGCGAGCCGCACTGTCTGCGAGTCAGCTCCCAGTCGCTCCAGGACGCGCCGCTCCGCCTCGGATGGCGTGGGCAGCGGCAGATCGCTGAGCACACGTACTCTGCACAATGTGCATCGGGCACGGCCACCGCATGTGCTGGCATGGGGAATGCCGGCCATCCGACTGGCTTCCAGCACCGAAAATCCGAGCGGCGTGAATACCTTGCGCCCGTCCGGATACAGGATGCAGAGTCGTCCGCGCCGGCGCTCCCGGACTGTGCGCAGCAGCCGCGCTCCAAATACCAATAGCAGCGCGCCACCATCGAAAAGCAAAAAGTCGCTGCGCAGATCGGCGAGCCAGAGATTTTGCAATCCTGTCCCGACAATCGTCGATCGGGTCGCTGCTGCGCGCCAGACGGGATTCTGAGCGAGTGCGATTACTTCGCGTCCGCCTTGCAGGAAGCCTAGCAGGGCGAGTACCGGGAGCAGTACGGCGACGCTCAGTAGCACGCTCCGCCACGCCCCAAACCACGGCTTCAACCGCAACCAATACCAGACACCACAACACCCATGCGACCAGGCAACCACCAGCAGCATCAGTTGCACCTGGCCGAAGAACGGCGAAGTGATCCAGAACGAGTACAACAATTGCGCGTATCCCTTGTTCAGGCCGAACGCGGCAAATGCGACCCGCGTATTGGCGAGATGGTTTGCCAGCAACGGCGGAATGCACAATCCGAGGACGAGTTGCGCTGCCTCACCCCGATTCCAGTACACAGAGCGCCGCTCATACAGAGCCCACAGACCCAGGAAGAAATGTGTCGCCAGTGCGCTGTACAGCACACCCGTTCCAAGCCATCCCTGCCAGATGAACTTCTGCACGAGCAGACCACGCTCCAGCCACGCAAGTGAGATGTTGCCCAGCGAGTGATTCAGGAGATGCGTCCCGACATAGGTAAACAGTACCAATCCGCTGGCGAGCCGAACTGATCGCACCCCCGTCGGCCGCAATCTATGAAAACTGGGAAAGCGCGACATATTCCGCTTTTAACCCTCTCGATCAGGTGCAATTCGTTGAGTGTCAATTCGGGGACAGCCCGAGGTTGCGGCGGCGCGTGTCTAGTCATGCATCCAACGTCTTGCCCCCAACGTCCTGCTTGTCGCATACGTAGTACGGCAGCTTCCGAGTGGCGAGAACCGCCCTACCATACTGTGAGCATTGCACAGCTTTTCTCATGCGGGGCAGATGGACTATCGTACACACTCCGGATTACCTTTCGAGCTCGCCTTGGAGTGACATACTGCCTCGGCAAATCGCTGCAACACCGATAATGAACCGCAAACGCTCTGGTATTCCTCTTGGCCGATCCTGCCATCGAGGATAACTGACATTCCCGATGCTCGGGCTATGCCGCTGATGTCCTATTCGCCCCTTTCTTTCGTGCGTTCCTGTTTGCAGGACTGTCGGTTGGGTTCAGATATTCCTGGATTCGACCGGCTGCCAGGCATGCATCTATGATGCTCGAATGAAAGGCAGTCGAGCAGCGATACGGACCTAAGAATTCCTGTAGAAGATACGAGAAGACACTCGCCATGTTGCCCAGTTTCGTATGGCTCCAGAGTAGGCCAACGGTAGCGTCGGCAACGGCAACTTCGTATGGGTACGGCAGAAAACGTGTGCACGGCAAGTGAAAGATCATGGTCATCTGCAATGACCACGAGTTTGCACTTCGGCGAATTTGCCTCGTCGTGCCATGCCCGGCAAGCTGACACGGCACACGAGAGGTTGGCACCGGGTGCGTATGAAACTACTTCTGACGAGGCTCGGTGGCGTGTGGTTCACGAGCCGAAATAAACATGGCAGAAGCTAGCAGGTCCGACACAGGTCGACGGATCTGGGGGAGTCATCTTTTGTTTGATGTGGCCGGAATCGCTTGCGCCGTTCATTTCGGCGCCCATGCCACTGTCGCTTTTTTGCTGCTGGGGGGGGGCGGCTTGCTGCTCAGCGTCCTGAGCGGCCACTTTCGCCTCCGCAGCTTGAATATCTGCAGGATAGGTTGTGTCGTCGTTAGCCGACGGATTGTATCCAGCCTGTTCGATCCTGATGAGGTCGGCACGTACCTGCGCTCGGGTGAGTGGAGCGGACGCGGACTGCGCAAAAGTCACTGAAGAGCTGACGAGCGCGCTGAGCGTCAACGCCAGCAAGGCGAGCTTTTTCATGATCTTGACTCCTTCCAACAAGGGACCCGGTTTGCCGGGGAACTGGTGAAGAACGTTGCCGCGTGGCTCAGGATCCGGAATAAATAGTGCAGAAGCTGACAGGTCCAACGCAGGCTGACAGATACGACGGGGGTGTCTCCCGTTTGATGCGGCCGGCATTGCTTGTGCCTGTTGTTGCGGCACCCATTCCACTGTCGCTGTTTTGCTGCTTGAGCCGCGCGACTTGCTGTTCAAAGATCGGCGCAACGTCGGGGTACGACGTGTCGCTCACGAAATTCAGACCATTGCGTTCGGCTTCAATCAGCTCCTGCCGTACCTGCGCTCGGGTCTTTTCCTGAGCCTGGGCATTGATCGAAATACCCGCTGCTGCGGCGAGAATCATAGTTCGCTTGTTCATTTTGGACTCCGATTTAAATGTGTGGGAGTTGTGGGTTCGTATCATGAAGCGCCCGGAAAAATTACCCGGCTTCTCTTTTCACTGTTCACTTCAATGTGAGGGGCCAGAAACGCCGTAGTCGTGATTGGCGTGCTCACACCACGGTATACCGGGAGCGGGTGCCTCTTATTCCCAAAGTTGCCAAGGACGCAGGTAAACATGAAGCGGTTAGCGATCGGGGCGTCTGGCAAGTTGCTGGAGCAGATCAACGGAATTGGTAGCTCCATCCTCGGCCACACATTCATCCCGGCCGCATGGCATGGAGGCGACGTCAAACGTCAGCGAAGTGACGTCCTCTGATCAGTTCGATTCACAGTGTCGGCACGTACGTATAAAAAGAAGAGCGCTTGTGGCACCAATTTCGTGCGCAGAATGCAGCTGAACTGCTGCGGACGCGGTGGTGCGCTCCGTGCCGGAGTCTACGCCGGCGATCACGAGAACTTCGGGTTATGAAGATGATGCTCGAACGACGCATGTACACCGGTAGGTTGTTGGTCTCCAGATGCTTGGTCGTCACGACTGCGCGTAAGTACCTGCCACGGAGTCAGAGCGCGTAAGGCGCGTCACCGCGGCGAACCGGTCGTGAGTGCACACGCTCGGAGGCAGGCGGCAGTAGGGAGGATGCAGTGTCGCCGCAGAGCACGTGGCATAGCTGTATAACTCGGCGGCGATTCAGGAATCGTACCTTCTTCGAAATTGCCGGGGTGTACAGGAGATACCACTGCCCGCTGTCGCGAACGGTCTATATCGGCCGGCCTCCGCAGAAATTCCTGGACGCAGAAAAGGCGGTGCTCGAAGGCATTGAGGCTGGGCTTGACGCAGCCAAGCCGGGGAATACGTGCGAGGACATCGCAAAAGCCTTCTTTGCCGTGATGAACCGGCATGGCATTCAGAAGGGCGGGCGCGTTGGATATCCGATCGGGATGAGCTATCCCCCGGACTGGGGCGAGCGCACGACGAGCCTGCGCGTCGGGGATAAAACAGTGCTGGAACCCGGCATGACCTTCCACTTCATGCCGGGCCTGTGGTTCGAGGACTGGGGGCTGGAAATTACCGAGAGCATCGTAATTGCGCCGACAGGCTCGTCCTGTCTGTGCGAGGTTCCGCGAAAGCTCTTCGTCAAGGACTGATTTATTCCGGGTTGACGCGTGCTTGGGGGAAGTGGATGGGGCTATTCACGCCCCATCGACTTCCCCCGGCATCGTGAGTCGACTGCTGTGCGAACGGGGGCCGCCCGGGCGCCGTTGATGCAACGGTATCAAGGCACCTTGTGTTCGTTGATGAACGCTGCAAGCCGGAAGCGGGCCATTTCGCAGAGCATTCAACTTACCGTCTACGGAGTCTCGATCTCCCGTAAGACGCCGTACAAACGTTTGATCAAGGAGCAACCCGATGCGGGCTTCGCCAATTACCCCCACTGTGGATTTCAACGCCGATGGCGAGCAACATGGGTTCTTGAAGCTGCCGTACTCACGAGACGATTCCGCGTGGGGTGCAGTCATGATCCCGGTCACGGTCGTGAAGCGGGGCACAGGACCAACGGTCCTTCTCACGGGCGGTAACCATGGTGACGAATACGAAGGTCCGGTTGCGTTGGCAAAGCTGGCAAGCGAGCTTCAGGCGCGAGACGTTTGCGGGCGAGTCATTATCGTACCGTTCATGAACTATCCGGCATTTCGGGCTGGTACGCGTACGTCGCCGATCGACGCGGGGAACCTGAACCGCAGTTTTCCCGGCAAGCCTGACGGCACGGTAACGGAGAAAATCGCCGACTACTTTCAGCGCTATTTGCTCCCGCTTGCCGATTACGTGCTCGATATTCATGCTGGCGGGCGCACGCTCGATTTCGTGCCTTTTGCAGCGATTCACGTGCTCGAAGACAAGGCGCAGCAGGCACGTTGCGAAGCCGCGATGCACGCATTCGGGGCCCCATATTCGATGCGGCTTCTTGAACTTGACAGTGTCGGGATGTTTGACACCGCGGTCGAAGAGGCCGGCAAGGTGTTCGTGTCGACAGAACTCGGCGGCGGCGGTGCATCGACTGCGAAAAGCGTGGCTATCGCCGACCGGGGCGTGCGTGGTTTTTTGCGCTGTGCGGGCGTTCTCGAGGGTGATGGGGAATCGGGTAAGGACATGCGCACGACGACACTCCTCGATATGCCGGACGGATCCTGCTACACGACCAGCGAGCACGACGGCCTGCTGGAGATGTGCCGCGACCTCGGCGATACGGTTGCGTGCGGTGAGATCGTGGCTCGCATTTATCACATGGGTCGGACCGGCGTTCCGCCGGTGGAGTACCGGGCCGGGCGGGATGGGGTCGTGGCAGCACGGCATTTTCCCGGACTCGTAAAGATCGGCGACACGATCGCGGTCGTTGCAGCCGTAGTCGAGCGCGACATGCTGGTGGGAGGTGTCCGATCAGGTGCTCAAGCGTAGCCTGAGCGCAAACCGCCGTTGAAAATCAGCACCCTGGCTCTGGCCGGCTGAAACGCTGCTCGACCACCTCGGTTCCCCAATGCATGCCTGCGGACTCGCTGGTCAGCGTAAAGCCGAACGACTCGTACAGATGGCGCGCCGAATCGAGGCCCTTGAAGGTCCACAGGTAGGTTTCGCGAAACCGCCGCTCATCGACGAAGCGCATGGCTTGCGTCATGAGCTGGCGCCCGATGCCCGACCCGCGCAATGCGTCGTTCACGATGAACCAGCGCAGATGCGCGACGCCGGTCGCCGTGTCTCCGTCGATCGCGAGCGACGCGAGCGTGCGTCCGTCTTCCTGGCAGAGCCAAAGCGCCTTGCCGTCGGCCGGCAGCGCGCCCGAGAACTCGGCAAGCTCGGTTGCCACGCGCTGTTCGAAAAAGGCGCCGAATCCCCAGTGTTCCGAATAGAAGCGGGCGTGAAGGCCCGCGATGTCGCCGATGCAGCCCGGTTGGTAGCCTTCGCGAATCTGCGGCGCGTCGGGTATCGCGGCGGGCGCCTTGGCGGCGTTGTCTTGCGCGAGAGCATCGGCATACAGCGCGAGCGAACGCAGCAGCGCCTGCTGGTCGGCCGGAATCATGCGACGCAGCGCATTCGACACCTGGTCCGTCGCGAACTGGTCGATTCTTTTCCTGAGTTTTTTCCCTTCAGCGGTGAGCGTCAGCTCGGTCGCGCGCGCATCCTCGCTCGACACGCGGCGCTCCACGATACCGGCGGCTTCGAGCCGCGCGAGTTGCCGGCTCGTGTTCGATTTGTCCAGGCGCAGGATATTGCCGAGATCCCTGGCGTTGATACCGGGCGCCATCCCGATCTCGAGGATTGCGTGAACGGCCGAAGGCGCCCAGTCGCTGTCGGCCAGTGTCGCACGCATGAAGCCGAGCTCGCGAACCAGTTTGCGGGAGAAGTCGCGAAGCTCGAGGATGGTCGCTTCGCGAGGCTTGGCGGGAGCGTCGATGAGATCCATGGTCTGCCCGAAAAGGTTGCGTATCGCAATCGATAATAGTTGCGGGTCGCAACTTCATCAAGGTGGATTTTCGGCGAAGCGGTGGTCCCAGGCGGTGGCCCCTTTAGTCGCCTTCGGGTGGGCCGGCGCTGAAGTCGATCAAGGGGCCAGAACGAGTCGGCAGTTTGGGGCCGTGAGCGATATTGGCGCGGATGGCGGAGTGTCGTGACGCGGATGCATACTCGACGCAGTCGGCCGACCTGCGGGCAGGGGTGTCGACCGGTCATCGATCCGATTGCTCGATCGCGGGCCATCGGCCGGACGTGATGCATCGTTGTCGATCCAGGTCCACGGACCACGGAGATCACCATGAACAAGCTGTTGCCGATGACGCTTGCGTTGCTTGCCGGATGCGCCATCAGCGCGGGAACGCTCCGCGCTGCAGGTAGCATGGATGCGCCGCCCTGCAGCGCGGCGCATGCGGCGGACCAGGGCGGGAACGCCGCGATGCCGGGCACGTCGGTCCGCAGCTTTTCGACCGCCGGTTGCTCGGGCGCGGTGCTGCAGGGGGAACGGGCCACCGCGACGGTCGACGGCGACCGGATCGAACTGCGGGACGGCACCGTCTATGTGAACGGCCGGTCGTACGGCGCCGTCACGCCCGCGCAGACGGTCGAATACGAGGCCGCGCACGACAGGCGCATATTGAAGGTCGACGGGAAAGTCCGCACGCCGCCGCGCTGAGCGCCGATCCAGGCTTCCGTAAGCCGCGACGCGTCGCGCGTCACGTCGTCTTCGGATCGCTGACTTCCATTCCCGCGCGCACGTGCTGCTGGATGCCGCACTGCGCGAACGGGTAGCGCTACCCGTTGCGCGACAGCGCTTCCATGCCCGCGATGGCCTGTTCCAGTGCATCCGGCGCCGGCCCCTTCAACACGCCGGCATGCGGCGCGTCGCACTTATTCGACCAGCGTCAGCCGGCCGTCGCTGAGCCGCACTTCGCGCCCGACCCACGCCGCGTCGACGCGCGGCAGCACGGCCGACGGCTTGCGCAGCTCGCGCAGCAGCGTTGCGCCGTGCGACAGCCGGCCGCCCATGCGCGCGATCACGGCGCGCGCGGTCTGGTACTGCGCGTGCCGGCCCGGGTCGAGCGTGTCTTCCAGCAGGATGTCGTGGCCGAGCACGCCCTGCGTGTGGCCGGGATAGATCATGAAGCCGGTCGCCTCGTCGGTGCCTTCGCTGCCGTCCTGCCAGAAGCTGCCGTTGCGTTCGCGGCGCTCGGGATGAGGCGCGAACCACGCGTCGCGATCGGCGGCCGGCATCGCATGATGCAGGCGGAAGAACACGCGCATCAGGTTGTCGCGATACCACTCGCGCACCTGCAGATACCAGCCGCGCATGCCCGGCGCGCCGAGCGTGTGGAGCACGCGAACCGGCAGCGGCCAGTCGGGAAACGCCTGCAGCGGCAGGTCGGTGGGCGCTGGCCGCGCGGTGCCCGGATCGGTTTCCCACGGCAAGCGGTGCGGGCTGTCGTCGAGCCGGCCGTACACGGTCGGCGGGCGTCCCCATAGCGCGCCGCCGCTGCTGGCGAGCGATGCCGCGATGCACAGGTTGCCCTGCACGACGAACACGTAGAAGCGCGTGAACCAGTCGGCCAGTTGCCGGCCGTCGGCGCGCTGCTCGACGAGCGTCGCGAGTTCCCGGTCGAAGCGACGCAAGCCGTGCTCGAGCGTCGGCAGGTGCGTGCGCGCGACGTGCAGCATGCGCCAGAACACCGGCAGCGATCGCAGCAGGCGCAGCGGTCGCCAGCGCAGCGGCGGCGTCGCGCCGCCGATCTCGCCGCTGTAGTTGCCGGCCGATACGCCCCAGTCGGCCAGCCGTGCCAGGAACAGGTCGTTGTTGATGTACGACGCGCCGCCATAGAGCGCGGTGAACGGTTCGTTGTCCCGCAGCACGCGTGCATCCCAGCGCGCCATGATGGCAGGGATGCTGCCGGCCGCGCGGCGTTGCGCATACTCGACCAGCCGGCTCGGCTGCGGTGGCAGGATCTCGGCGATGTTGGCGGAGGTCAGGTGCCGGTGCCAGCCGTAGCTGCTGATCGGCCGGTACTGCAGCAGCCACAGCCGCGTGCCGTCCCATGCCCATTCGACATCGCCCGGCACGTAGTGGAACGCGCGCAGCACGCGTTGCAGGAAGGTCCACAGTTGCGTCGCGCTCAAGCCGTGCGCGGTCGGGAACGTGCCGCTCTGCCAGGGTTCGCCGAGCCGCGACAGGATCGCGCGCTGCGGGCTCGCCTGCCCGTCGGCGAGCGTTTCGAGGTGGCCCTGCACCCATTCGACTTCGACCGCGAGATGACGCACGAACGCGATGCCGGACAGCACGGGCGTGACGAAGCGCTGCACGACCGCTTCCTCGAGGCCGCCGTCGAGCAGCTCGGCCACGCGCGCCACCGCCTGCGACGCCGGCACGCGCAGGAACGTCGCGTGCAGGCCGGCATTGGCCGCATCGGCCTGGTCTTCGCCATGACTCGACGAGCGGATCGCCCACTCGGCATCGGGCTGGCTCGCGAGAAAACCGGGCAGGCGCGGGTCGTCGGCGCGGGTGAGCGACAGCGCGGGCGGCACCGGTAGCCCGGCCATCGCGGCCAGCGCCAGGCGCCCGCCTTTCGTATGTGCGACGAAGCCCGTGTCGCCCGCTTCGAGCCACTGCGCGAAGGCCGCCGGCGCATCGATCCACGGATAGTGTCCCCAGCCGGCCTGTAGCGTGACGGTGAGGTCGGCGCGCGCGAGGATCGCCGACCACGCGGCGGCCTGGCGCACGCCGAGCACGTTGTCCTGGTCGCCCCACACGAGTTCGATGCGATCGGTGACCCACTCGAGGAGCGGCAGCGCGGTATCGGCGCGCACGAGATCCCAATGCGGCAGGAACGCGCGGCAGCGCGCATAACCGGCGCCCATGCGGCGGTACTGCGCGGGTGTCCAGGCCTGGTTCGAGAACTTGCGTGCGAACAGCGTCGGGTAGTGCGAGAGCAGCCAGTGGATGGTCTTGCGCAGCGGCTTCGGCGCCATCAGTTTCGGCAGGCGCCGTTCCCAAAGGAACGCGCCGACGGGCGCGAGCAGCACGCTGCGGCTGAAGTGGCCGGGGCGCCGCTGCAACGCGTGCAGTACCAGTAGCGCATTCACGCCGACCGCCATGATCGCGTGGCCCGGTTCGGTCGCGTCCAGCAGCGCTTGCGCGTAGGCGGCGAGATCTTCGCACGGCGGCGCGGGATTTTCGCCGAAGCCCGGCAGTTCCAGCGGCACGGATTGGTAGCGGTGGAAGTGGGGCAGCGCATCGTCCCACCAGTCGGCCGCACTGCCGTTGCCGGCGAGGAGGTACAGGATCGGTTTGCTCATGGTGGCTTCGTCGGTCGACGATCGTCGCGGTTGCACTCGCCCGATTACGCGGCGACGTCAGCGGATGCCTCGGGTCTCTTTTGCATTGCGTCGATGCGGGCGGAATTGCAGCGTGGCCCCGTTAGGGTTGATTGTTGCGGGCATTCTACGCGAGTCGATTCATAGCGATATTCATTCCAGGGTTCGGATTCTTCGACAAGCGATCGATACGCGTTTCCGGGATGTCGATTGACCGAAAGGTTTCGAGATCGGTTGAAACGCCGGATCGAAGCGTACGAATGTCGCGTAACCGGAAAACGTAGAATCAGGTCTCCGGAATTGCCGTCGCAAATTTCAAGGAATGGAAATGATAAAAGGCTGGATCGCGGGTGCCTTGATTGCATTCATCGCAAGCGGCGCATGTGCCGAGAGCTGGATCACGCTGGGCCCGGGTCCGGCTATCGAGCTCTATGTGGACCCTGCTTCCGTCGAGCGTCACGAAAAAAATTCGTGGATTACGGTCAAAATCGTCTATGCCAATCCTCACCGGTACTCGGCGCCGTTTTTAGTGAAGCGCATGGTTTCCAATTGGACGTTCGACTGCAAGAACAAGACGTGGGCGATGGGCAAAACAAGCATGGTTGGAACACAACCGGGCGAGGTCTACGTTTCTCGTGAAGATTCGGATGACTACGACTATGTCCAGCCCGACTCCATACAGACGCTGGTCATGAATTACCTGTGCAAAGAGTCCTGATGCCGGCAATGAAGCCTTGACCGGTCCGATTCACGCGTTGGCGTCCGACTCGGCACGCGGAGTCTTGCCGGTCCAGCGCCGGTACGCATGACGGAAGCTGCGCGGCTCGCTGTAGCCGAGACGTTCCGCAATCGCCGCGACCGTCAGCGTGTGGTCGTCGAGCATCCGCACCGCTTCGTCGTGACGCACCTCGTCGAGCAGCGACTGAAACGTGATGCCGTCCTTGCCGAGCCGCCTGCGCAGCGTGCGCTCCGTCAGGTGCAGCGCATCCGCGAGCGACGTCATCGACTTGAAGCGCGACAGGTCGCGCGCCATCAGCTCCTTCGCGCGATCGGCGAAGCGCGTGCCGATCGACGCGGCCCATTGCCGTTCGAGCGCCTCGCACTGGCCGTGCAGCGCGTTGAAGCTGACTTCGTTTGCAAGAAGCGGCGTTTCCGTGTCGTTCACGGACGTGCTCGGGCAACGGGCGCGAGTATGCGGAGTTCGGTCTCGTCGAGTATCTGGAGACGAAGGGCACGACGGGGTACGCTTGAGCGACGCGCGATGAAGACCCCGATCGCCCGGATACATCACGAGACGAATACGTTCCAGCCGGTGCCTGCGCCGCTCGCGGCTTTCGGCCGCCGCGGCCCGGACCGGAGCGTCGTCGGCATTCATCGCGCGGTAGCGGTATTCGGGTCGCCGCGAAGCGGCCGGTTCCGGGTCGACGCCGCGTTTGCCGACGATCAGGCCTCTTCGGGATCCGTTGCGGCCGCATCGGATCCCGCAACGTGAGCGGCGGCCCGCCTGCGGATCTCCGAGTCGAGGATCAGACGCCCGCGCAGCTTGCCTTTCATCCGCTTCACATGCTTGGGCGCCTCGGTCATGTGCTCGACCATCAGCGCACGGACGCGCTCGGCATCGCGCTCGCGTGCCGCCTGCAGGATCGCCTTGTGGATCGACACGTTCGCTTCGCCGAAGCGCTTGTGCTCGACGAGCGGCGTATCGTTCCGGAACTCGATCAACTGCCGGATCATCTCGTTGATCAGCTCGCAGCTGAATCGCAGGAAGGGGTTCGGGTTCGCGGCCGCGAGGATGTCGTGGAACGTCGTGTCCTCCTGCCGCTGGCGCAGCATGTGGCCGCGGTCGTGCACGCCCGACGCGCCGTCGCAACACGCGATGTTCGCCTCCAGCGCCGCGAAGTCGCGCTCGGTCAGGTGCGGCACGGCGCCCGCCGCCAGTTCGGGTTCGAGCAGCTTTCGCACCGTATAGATGTCGTCGATCGTCACGTCCTTGAAGAACAGGTAGTTCTGCAGGAGCTGCAGCGTCCGGTCGAGCGGCACCTCGACGACCATCCCGCCACCCGACGGCCCCGTCGTGACCTTGATGAGCCCCTGCACCTCGAGCGACTTCAGCGCCTCGCGGATCGTGCTCTTGCTGACTGCATAGAGCTGCTGCAGCTCGGCTTCGCGCGGCAGGCGGTCGCCCGGCTTCAGGTCCTTCTCGGTGATCAGCCGCTTGATCTCCTCGGCGACGAGGTCGGCCCGCTTCGGCTGCTTGATTTCGACCGCGAGGCCCGCCCTGGCTCGGTCCATGACCATCTTCACGACTCCTTTGTCTGACTGCGCGCTGCGTCATCGTCGACGATCCGTACCGGCGCAGGGTACGGAATTTTGCCTGATTGACACCAATTTTGATCAACTTTAGCATCAGGTTCATTCTATTTATCATGATAAATAGGATCAACCGGCGGCGCGCATCCTGCAGGGCGTGGGCACGGTTTGGCAGTCGGTCGCATCGCGTGTGTCCCCCTTTATCAGGAGCGTCAACTTGAATCGCCGAGAACTGTTGAAACTGGCCGCACTGTCGGCCGTGCCGGGTGCGCTCGGCAGCATGTCGTCCCGTGCCGCGTTCGCGCAGGGTTCGCCCATCCAGCTTGCGTGCCCGGTGCCGATGTCGGGGCCGTTCGCCGCCAACGGCAAGTACGCCGATCTCGGCATGCAGCTCGCCGTCAAGCAATACGGCAAGGTGCTCGGCGCGCCGCTTGCCTATACGGCGCTCGACACCGAGGGCAAGCCCGCGACCGCCGTGCGGCGCGTGCAGGAGATCGCGCAGCAGAAGGGCGTGCGCTTCTTCGCGGGCGGCATCCTGTCTTCCGAATCGCTGGCGATGGGCAAGGAAATCCAGAAGGCGGACGGCGTGTTCATCACGACGGCCGGCGCGGACGAGATCACCGGCAAGGATTGCAACGCCGCGACGTTCCGCTGGTCGGTGCCGACCTTCGGCGCGATCGAGCAGACAGTGCGCCCGTTGATCCAGATGCTGCCGAAGGCGAAGCGCTGGTACACGATCACGCCGCAATACGTGTTCGGCGACGGCCTGCTGTCGGCCGCGAAGGCGATCTTCAAGGAGAAGGGCATCGAGCATGTCGGCAACAGCTACCACTCGCTCGCCGAGAAGGAGTTCAGCGGCTACCTGACGAACGCGGCGGCCGCGCAGCCGGACGTGCTGCTGATCCTGAACTTCGGCTCGCAATCGTCGGACACGCTGCGCCAAGCCGTCAGCTTCGGGATGAAACGCAACTGCACGATCCTGCTCGCGTGGGCATCGGGCCTCGAACAGTTCGAGGCGCTCGGACCCGACATCTGCGACGGCGTGTATTTCGGCGCGCAGTACTGGCACGGCATCGATTCACCGCTGAACCGCGACCTGGTGAAGCGCACGAACGCCGCGTTCAAGGCGAACCCGAACTACAGCCTCGCGGGTTCGTACATCTGCTCGAAGATCCTGCTCGACGCGATGGTGAAGGCCGGCAGCGCCGATCCGAAGAAGGTCGTCGCGGCGATGGAGGGCATGAAGTACGACGGCCTCACGGGCCCGGAGGAAATCCGCAAGGCCGACCACCAGGTGCTGAAGAACTACTACCTGCTGAAGGGCAAGCCGAAGGGCCGGATGAAGAACGCGGACGACTATGCCGACATCGTCAGCTCGGGCCAGTCGTTCCTGCCGGTCGACAAGACGGGCTGCAAGCTCGCGTGACGTAGTGCATGCGTCCGCGGCCGTCGTGCGCCGCGGATGTCCGTTACCTTCCTTTCCGACACGGAAGCCATGAACGTCTATCTGCTGCAGATCGTCAACGGCATCGGCGTGGGCATGCTGTATTTCCTGCTCGCCGTTGGCCTGTCGATCGTGTTCGGCCTGCTGCGCTTCGTGAATTTCGCTCACGGCGCGTTCTACCTGCTCGGCGCGTATCTCTGCTACCAGGCGCTGCAATGGTCGGCGAATTTCTGGGTCGCGCTCGCGGTCGTGCCGCTCGTCGTCGGCGCGTTCGCTTGGGGCGTCGAAAAACTCGTGCTGCGTCATGTGTACGCGCAGCAGCATGAATTCCACATCCTGGCGACGGTCGGGCTCGCACTCGTGCTGCAGGAGTGCGCGATCCTCGCATGGGGCCCGCTCGGCGACAACGTGCCGCCGCCCGACGCGCTGAACGGCGTCGTGATCTGGGGCGGCTTCGTCTACCCGAAATACCGGCTGTTCGTGATCGGCTTCACTGCCGTGCTCGCTGCATTGCTGTGGTGGGTGCTCGAAGGCACGCGGCTCGGCAGTACAGTGCGTGCGGGCAGCGAATCGACGGAGATGGTGTCGCTGCTCGGCATCAACGTGACGCGCGTGTTCAGCCTCGTGTTCGCGCTCGGCGCGGCGACGGCGGCGCTCGCGGGCGTGCTCGCCGCGCCGATCCGCGGCGTCGATCCGTTCATGGGCATCGAGGCGCTCGGCGTCGCGTTCGTCGTGGTCGTCGTCGGCGGGATGGGGAATTTTATCGGGGCGCTCGTCGGCGGGCTGTTGGTCGGCATCGTGCAGAGCCTGATGAGCACGCTGTGGCCGGAAGGCGCGCGATTGATGATCTACGTCGCGATGGCAGCCGTGTTGCTGCTGCGTCCGAACGGGTTGCTGGGGAGGGCCGCATGATCGAATCGTCGAAACCGCTGCCGCCGGGGGCGGCAGCCTCGCAGCGCGGGCCGGCATGGCGCGAGGCGTTGCAACGTCCGGAGGGCTGGCTCGCGGTGGCCGTCGTGTGCGTGCTGCCGATCGCGCTGAGCTCGGGCTCGCTCGCGACCGAGGTGCTGGTGTTCGCGCTCGCCGCGCTCGGCTGCAACCTGCTGCTCGGCTATACGGGGCTGTTGTCGTTCGGGCAGGGCATCTTCTTCGGGCTCGGCAGCTATGCGGCGGGGCTCGTGCTGACGCGTGGCGTCGCGTCGGTGAGCGTCGCGCTGCTTTCGGCCGCCGCGCTCGGCGCCGTCGCGGCGGCGCTCGTCGGCTGGTTCTCGATCCGACAGCGCGGTACCTATTTCGTGATGCTGACGCTCGCGTTCGGGCAGCTGTTCTACTTTCTCGCCTATACGACGCCGGACGTCACGGGCGGCGACAACGGGCTGCTCGACATTCCGCGTCCCGCGCTCGCCGCGTTCGGGCATCCGCTCGTCTCGCTCGATTCGCCGTGGCGCTACTACGGCTTCGTCGCGGTGCTGTTCGTCACGGTGTTCTGGCTGCTGTTGCGCGTGTCGCGCTCGGTGTTCGGCCGTACACTGCTCGCGATCCGCGACAACGAGGCGCGCGCGGCGGCGGCCGGCTACGACGTGAAGCGCTTCAAGCTCGCGGCGTTCGTGATCTCGGGCGCCGTCACGAGCCTGGCGGGTGCGCTGCATGCGTTGATGACGGGCATCGCGCCGCTGTCGAACATCGACTACCACACGAGCGAGATGATCCTGGTGATGACGGTGATCGGCGGCACCGGCAACCTGTTCGCTTCGGTGCTCGGCGCGGCGTTCTACGTGCTGTTCGCGGACTGGCTGTCGACGCTGTGGCCGCGCTGGCTGCTTCTGCTCGGCCTCGTGCTGATCGCGGTCAGCCTGTTCATGCAGCGCGGGTTGTGGGGGCTGGGCGAACGCGTCGTGGCGAAGCTGCGACGCACCGATGGCACGACGACTGATGCCGGGGAGCAGCAATGAGCGAAGCGATTCTCGAGGCGCGCGGCGTCGTCAAGCGCTACGGCAAGTTCACGGCGCTGGGCGGTGTCGATCTGCGGATCATGCCGCGCACCGTGCATTCGGTGATCGGCCCGAACGGTGCGGGCAAGACGACGCTGTTCCATACGCTGACGGGCACGCTGCCGATCACGTCGGGCTCGATCCTGTTCGACGGTCACGAAGTGTCGCGCGAACCCGATCACAAGCGCGTGCGGCGCGGCATCGCACGCTCGTTCCAGGTGACGAGCCTGTTTCCGAATCTGAGCGTGCGCGAGAACCTGCGTGTTGCCGCGCAGGGCGTCGAATCGCGGCGTGCGTTGAATCCGTGGACGCCGCCGCGCGGCGCGCTCGCGCACGACGGCATCGTCGACGACGTGCTCGAGCGGCTCGGCCTGCAGCGCTTCGCCGACACGGCGGCCGGCGCGCTGTCGCATGGCCAGCAGCGCCGGCTCGAGGTCGGGATGGCGCTGGCGGCGCGGCCGCGCGCGATCTTTCTCGACGAGCCGACGTCGGGCATGGGGATCGACGATCTCGACGACATGAAGGCGCTGATCCGCGGCCTGCGCGACGACTACACGGTCGTGCTGATCGAACACAACATGGGAATCGTGATGGACATCTCGGACACGATCACGGTGATGCAGCAGGGCCGTGTGCTGGTCGAGGGCAAACCCGACGCGATTCGCGGCGACGAGCGCGTGCGCAGTGCGTATCTCGGCAACATGATCACGGGAGGCCGCGCATGATGCTCGACGTGAAGGAAGTCCATGCCTGCTACGGCAAGAGCCACGTCCTGCAGGGCATTTCGCTGAACGTGAACGACGGCGAGACGGTGACGCTGCTCGGCCGCAACGGCGCGGGCAAGTCGACGACGCTCAAGACGATCGCGGGCGTCGTCGCACCGACCGGCGGCACTGTGACGTTCGCGGGCCGGCTGGTGTCCGGGCAGCCCGCGCACCGGATCGCCGCGCGCGGCCTGTGTTTCGTGCCAGAGCATCGCGGGATTTTCCGGCTGCTGTCGGTCGAGGAAAACCTGCGGCTCGGCGCACGCCGCGATTCGCCGTGGCAGCTCGACGACATCTACCGGATCTTTCCGCGCCTGAAGGAGCGCCGCCGCAACGGCGGCGCGCAGCTGTCGGGCGGCGAGCAGCAGATGCTCGCGATCGGCCGCGCGTTGATGAACCACCCGCGGCTGCTGATGCTCGACGAGCCGGTCGAGGGGCTTGCACCGGTGATCGTCGAGGAGATCGTCGAGCAGTTGAAGCGGATCAA
The DNA here is from genome assembly GCF_025685725.1 of Burkholderia sp. BKH01. Taxonomy (NCBI): domain Bacteria; kingdom Pseudomonadati; phylum Pseudomonadota; class Betaproteobacteria; order Burkholderiales; family Burkholderiaceae; genus Burkholderia; species Burkholderia sp. BKH01. Next base: position 141,825 of record NZ_JAOTQT010000004.1, read on the forward strand.
GGCGGCCGGAGTGGCAATCCTGCTCGTCGAACAGAACCTCGAAGTGTGTACGCAGCTCGCGGACCGCCACTTCGTGATCGAACAGGGCGTGATCGTCTACGAAGGCAGCAACGCGGCGTTCGTTGCCGATCACGAGGTGAAGGACCGTTACCTGGGCGTTGGCGTCGCGTAAGCGTCGTGCCCTTTCATTGCGAGGAATTCCATCGATGCAAGTTCAGGATTCGACACCGGCCGTCGCGGCGTCCGGCTTGCGCGTCGACGGCGCGCGGCTGTGGGACAGCCTGATGCGTCTCGCGCGGATCGGCGCGACCGACAAAGGGGGCGTGTGCCGCCTCGCGCTCACCGACCTCGATCGCGAGGCGCGTGACCTGTTCGTCGCATGGGCGAAGGAAACCGGCTGCACGGTGCGCGTCGATGCGATCGGCAACATCTTCGCGCGGCGTGCGGGCGAACGCGACGACCTGCCGCCGGTGACGACAGGCAGCCATATCGACACGCAGCCGACCGGCGGCAAGTTCGACGGCAACTACGGCGTGCTCGCGGGCCTCGAAGTGCTGCGCACACTCGATGACGCGGGCGTGCGCACGTGCGCGCCGCTCGAGGTCGCTGTCTGGACCAACGAGGAAGGCTCGCGCTTCGTGCCCGTGATGATGGGCTCCGGCGTGTTCGCGGGCGCGTTCACGCTTGACCATGCGCTCGCGCAGTGCGACCGCGACGGCGTGTCGGTCCGCGATGCGCTTGTCGAGATCGGCTATGCGGGCGCTGCGGACGACGGGCGCGACGCACATCCGGTCGGCGCGTATTTCGAAGCGCATATCGAGCAGGGGCCGGTGCTGGAGGCGCACGATACGACGATCGGCGTGGTCGAGGGCGCGCTCGGGCAGCGCTGGTATGACGTGACCGTACACGGGATGGAGGCGCACGCGGGCCCGACGCCGATGGCGTTGCGACGCGACGCGCTGCTGGTCGCGGCCGATCTCGTGCGCGCGGTGAACGGCATCGCGCGCGCGCATCCGCCGCACGGACGCGGCACGGTCGGCTGGGTCGACGTGCACCCGAATTCGCGCAACGTGATTCCGGGCCGCGTGACGCTGACCGTCGACCTGCGCGCGGCCGACGACGCGACGCTGGCGGCGATGGATGCGCAACTGCGCGCGACGTGCGCCGATCTGGGCACATCGGCCGACATGCGGATCGACGTCGAGCAGGTCGTGTACTTCCCGCCGCAGCCGTTCGACACGACGCTGGTCGAGCAGGTTCGTGCCGGCGCGAGCGCGCTCGGGCTGTCGTCGATGAACGTGATCAGCGGCGCGGGCCACGACGCCGTGTATCTCGCGCGCGTCGCGCCGACTGCGATGATCTTCGTACCGTGCAAGGACGGGATCAGCCACAACGAGATCGAGGACGCCGATCCTGTGCATCTGGAAGCCGGCTGCAACGTGCTGCTGCAGGCGATGCTGGGCGCTGCCGGGATCGCAGAAGGTGACGCGCGATGAAGATCCTGATCGCCCGGATGAACCACGAGACCAACACGTTCTCGCCGGTGCCGACTCCGCTCGCCGCGTTCGGCCGCAATGGCCCCGACTGGGGTGACGACGCGTATCGCGCGAACCACGGGATGCGCACCGCGATGGCCGCGTTCCTCGATGCGGCCGCGCGCGAAGGCGCTGAAATCGTGACGCCCGTGTCGGCGGCCGCGAACCCGAGCGGGCCGGTTGCGGCCGATGCGTATGTGGCGATCTGCGAGGCGATCGTCGCGGCCGCGCCCGGCTGCGATGCGGTGATGCTCGACCTGCACGGCGCGATGGTCGCCGAGCAGAGCGCGGACGGCGAGGGCGACCTGCTCGCGCGCGTGCGCGCGGCGCTGCCCGACGCGCCGATCGCGGTCGCGCTCGACCTGCACGCGAACGTCACGCAGAAGATGATCGACCACGCGGACGTGATCGTCAGCTTCAAGACCTATCCGCATGTCGACATGTATGAGACCGGCGAGCATGCTGCGCGCGTGCTGCTCGACCGGCTTCATGGTCGCGCACGGCCGGTGCTCGCGTGGCGGCAACCGCCGCTGATGACGTCGACGCTGCGCAGCGCGAGCGCCGAAGGCGCGATGCGGCGCGCGGTGGAGGCCGCGCGCGCGGCCGAGGCAGAGGTCGGCGGCGTGCTCGCCGTGTCGGTGCTTTCGGGTTTCTCGCTCGCGGACATTCCCGCGCCGTGCATCAGCGTCGTCGTGGTCGGCGACGGTGACCGCGCGGCGGCCGATGCCGTCGCCGAACGTATCGCGCGGCAGATCTGGGAGGCACGCGACGAGTTCGTGTACCGCAGCGCGCCGCTCGCGGAATCGGTCGCGCAGGCCGCGGCGCTCGCGCGCGGCGCGGACCGCCCGGTGCTGATGCTCGATCACGGCGACAACTGCATGTCGGGCGGCCCGTGCGACACGATGGACCTGCTCGAAGAAGCGCTCGCGCAGGGGCTCGACGGGATCGTCAGCGGGCCGCTATGCGATCCGGAGGCCGTCGCGGCGCTGATCGATGCGGGTGTCGGCGCGACCGTCACGGTGCCGGTCGGCAACCGGCTGCCGTCGCACGGCGGCGTGCGGCGCGCGCCGTTTCGCGCGACGGGCGTCGTGCGCGCGATTACCGACGGCGAATACGTGATCACGGGGCCGACATACACGGGCCAGCGCGCGTATATGGGCCGCACGGGCGTGCTCGACATCGGCGCGGCGACGCTGGTCGTCACCGAGCGCACGCAGGAGCCGTGGGATCTCGGCGTGTTCGAGAGCGTCGGCGTCGATCCGCGCCGCGCGCGCTTCCTGCTGCTGAAATCGCGGATGTATTGCCGGCCGGTGTTCGTGCCGATCGCGGCCGCGCTGGTCGAATGCGACAGCCGCGGCGTGACGGGCTCGGACTACAGGCTGTTTCGCTACGAGCGGCTTGCGCGGCCCGTGTATCCGCTCGACGACGTCGCTCGGTGGGAGCCGGGCGCGTCACCGGCGGCCTGACGGAGCGGGGCGCGAGACGCCGGATTTGCACGCTTTCGGGCATCATGCGATGGCAGCGGCCCGTCGAGCAGCAGGGTCGTGCAATCCATTGCGTCCGCAACCGATCCGGAGAATCGACCGCCATGCATTCGAATCCTTTCCGCCTGCGCAGCGCGCGCCTGCTCGCCGCGCTGACCCTCGCCACGACGGCCGTCGCCGTGCACGCCGCCGACTGGATCGTGTCCGGCAACGACGGCAAGTACCAGCGCGTCGAGGGCCGCGACACCTTCCTCGCCTCGCCGCCCGCCGACACGCTGACGCTGCTCGACGCCAGCACGTTCCCGCCGAAAGTCGCATTGCAGGTCGACGTCGAGAACGGCATCCAGGGGCCGCCGCAGGCCGTCGCGATCACGCCCGACGCGAAGCTCGCGCTCGTCGGCGCGCCGACGCGCTACGACGCGGCCGCGAAGCAGCTCGGGTTCGACACGTTCCTGCAGGTCGTGAATCTCGACGCCGCACCGCCGGCGATCGCGCGCATCGAGCTCGGCACGCATCCGCAAGGGATCGCGATCGACCGTTCGGGCCGGCTCGCGCTCGTCGCGAACGTCGACGGCAGCGTATCGATCCTGCGCATCGACGGCACGCACGTGACGCTCGACGGCAACCTGAAGATCGGCAAGAAGCGGCTCGCGGGGATCAGCTTCACGCACGACGGCAAGCATGCGCTCGTGTCGCTGCGCGACGAGCAGGGTGTCGCGGTGCTGAACGTCGACGACGGCAAGGTAAGCGACAGCGGCACGCGCCTGAGCACGGGCGTCGCGCCTTACACGATCGACGTGTCGAGCGACAACCGCTGGGCGGTCGTCAGCAACGTTGGGCTCGCGGGGCTGCCGGGCTATACGGGCACGCTCGCGGGCGACGCCGATACGGTCGCGCTGATCGACGTGTCGCGCGTGCCGTTCCGCACGGTCCAGTACCTGACGGTGCCGTCGCTGCCGGAAGGCGTCGCGATTTCGCCGAACGGGAAATGGATCGCCGTGCAGGCGATGGACGGCTCGAACCTGACGCCCGACAATCCGGGTCGCCACAAGCTCGGCAAGGTACTGCTGTTCGAGATCCGCGACGGGCAGGCCGTGAAGACCAGCGAGTTGCCCGGCGGCGAAGCCGCGCAGGGCATCGTGTTTACCGCCGACAGCCGGCACGTGATCGTGCAGTTCAACGTCGAACGGCAGCTTGCGCTTTATGCGGTGGAGGGCGGCAAGCTGCGCGATACGGGAAAGCGTATTGCGCTGACCGGCGGGCCGTCTTCGTTGAGGACGTTGCCGCGCTGACGCGCGGGGTGCCGGTTCGTTCATCTCCCTGCGTTCATGTGGCGCCTGGATTTTCCGGGCGCCTGTCGTTGCGCGCCCCGCTTCGACGCCGCTGCAACGCAGCAAGCGGCGGGTCGCACGATCGAAGACGACGTGCAGCTCCGGGCTGAACGAGCCGAATTCAAGCTCGTGATGTTGCGCGAGCAGCGTGCGCGCCGACGTCGCGATGCGCGTTACGGCCGCAGCAGGTCGAACCCGCCGAATACGACGACTCCGCTGAGCGCGATCATCGCGACGGAATGCTGGCCGAAGTAGAGAATCGCGGCGGCAAGCCACGTCGTGATGCAGAAGGCGCCGATGCGGGCCATCGTGTGTTCCTCGAATGCGTAATGAAGTGAGTACCGCAGGCGTTCGCCGCTCGACCCGGCGAGCGGTGCGCGCAGGCGGACGGAGAGGGCCGACCCGCGAAGCCGCTACTGAGGCGCGGCACGCGCCACGTGCCGCGCCCGGAAGGGCGGGAGTCGAAACCGGTGGCCTGCGCGATCGTGCCGTGAGGTGCTGTCGACGCGCGAATCCGGCCGGTGAACCCGCAATTTTACCAGCGCCGCTTCGCTGCCAATCTGGCCCCGTCGCAGCATCCGTCCGACCCCGATACTCAAGTTTCGTGTGACGAATGTCGTAAACGAGTTGGAAGGCATTTCATGCCACCCCGTCACGATTTGATTACCGACACACGGACCGACACGATGCAGATCGATTTCTCCACGACCGCCCGATCCCCGCTGGCGGACGGCAACGTTACCGCAAACACGCCGGGCGCATCGGCCACGACGGCCGCACCTGCTGCGACGTCATCCGCTGACGGCGCAACGGACACCACGGGCACCACCGGCACGAAGGGTTCGACCGGTGGCACCGGCGAAACGCTCGGCGCATCGGGCGCGTCGTCGGAGAGCCCGGCGGTCGGCCAATTGAAGGCGCTGATCGAGCGGCTGCAGAAGCAGCTCGCAACGCTCGAGCGGCAGATGGCGAGTGCGGCGCAGCGCGCGAAGGACGACCCGGCAGCAGCGATCGAACAGCAGTCGTTGAGCGCGGAAGCCAGCGCGATTTCGGCGGCGCTCGCGACGGCGATCTCGCAACTTGCGGCGGCGATCGAGAAGTCGGGCGGCTCGTCAACGGGCGGGCTGGTGTCGACGCAGGCCTGACGGTTTACGGCTGCACGAAGCGGTCATGGCCGCTTCGCCCGCACGCATTACAATCGCAAGCTCGTCTCCCTCGAAAGGACGGCAGAACGATGAATGCGGAACTCGACGACGACGAACTCGTCCGCTTCGACGCGCACGGCGGTACGCCGCTGCCGGCGGCCGATGCCGAAGGATGGCTCGAACACGACGGCGCGCGCATCTGGCACGCGTCGTTTGGCCACGGCCCGCCAGTCGTGCTGCTGCACGGCGGCCTCGGCCACGGCGGCAACTGGGGCAACCAGGTGCCGGCGCTGCTCGCGGCCGGCTACCGCGCGATCCTGATCGACAGCCGCGGCCACGGCCGCAGCACGCGCGACGACCAACCGTATTCCTATGAACGCATGGCATCGGACGTGCTCGCGGTCCTGGACACGCTGCACGTCGACCGCGCGCGCTTCGTCGGCTGGAGCGACGGCGCGTGCATCGCGCTCGTGCTGGCGGCCCGCGCGCCGGAGCGCGTCGCCGGCGTGTTCTTCTTCGCGTGCAACATGGACCCGGGCGGCACGAAGGAGATGGAGCCGAGCCCGCTGATCGACCGCTGCTTCGCGCGGCACCGCAGGGACTACGCGCAACTGTCCGCGACGCCGGACCAGTTCGATGCATTCGTTTCGGCCGTCAGCGAAATGATGCGCACGCAACCGAATTACAGCGAACAGGATCTCGCGGCGATCGCGGTGCCGGTGACGATCGTGCAGGGCGAGCACGACGAATTCATCCGGCCCGAGCATGCGGCGTATCTGGCGCGCACGATTCCGGGCGCGACATTGACGATCCTGCCCGGCGTGAGCCACTTCGCACCGCTGCAGCGGCCCGCGCGATTCAACGCGGCGATGCTGGCCTTCCTTGACCGGCTGCCGGGCTGACCGCTCGCACGGCGTGCCGGCGTTTGCCGATCTGCCAGGACTTATCTCGTTTTCATCGATTTTCGATGCGGCGCCATTCGGCCGCCGGATTGAATGCTGTTGAAACCGCTAGGTATTTCCCGCAAACCGTTGAACGACTCGCGATTGCCGCGTTGCAATCCGGCGCTTCGCGTATCTCATAAGTTTTTCTTTCGGCTCGCGCAACATATCGTCGATTGTTGGCCGCCGGCCGGTAGTGGATAGTCCTGTTTCGACAGGCCGGCTGCCACGATCTTCGCGCGGCGCGGCCGGATCTGTTGTTCACGCAACCATCCGATATCAAAGGAACCGCAACCATGCGATTCAACGCGACACGCTTCGCCGCGACCCTGTTCGTCGCCGCGTGCGCCACCGCCACGGCCGGCCGCGCGGCCGCCGTCACGCAGGACGACATCCACGACACCGTGACCCGCCACGTCGCGCCGCTGATGAAGCAGTTCGCCATTCCCGGCATGGCGATCGGCATCGTCGCCGACGGCAAGCCCTACGTGTTCGACTATGGCGTGATGTCGACGCAAACCGGCAAGCCCGTCACCGGCGACACGCTGTTCGAAATCGGCTCCGTCAGCAAGACGCTGACCGCGACGCTCGCGTCCGATGCGCAGGAGGGCGGCGAGCTGTCGCTTGCGGATCCGGCGGCCAAGTACCTGCCCGCGCTGCAGGGCAAGCCGTTCGGCGGCGTGACGCTGCTCGAGCTCGGTACGCACACGCCCGGCGGGATGCCGCTGCAGGTGCCGGACAGCATCCGCGACGACGCGGACCTGGTCCGCTATCTCGACGCGTGGCGGCCCGCGTATGCGCCCGGCACGCGCCGCACGTATTCGAACGTCGCGATCGGGATGCTCGGGTGGCTCACCGCGAAGGCGGCGAACCGCGATTTCTCGGTGCTGATGGAGCAGCGGCTCTTTCCCGCGCTCGGGATGACGCACACGTATATCAACGTGCCCGACGCGCGCACGGCCGACTATGCGCAGGGCTATACGCAGGACGGCAAGCCGATCCGGATGACGGGCGGCATGCTGTGGCAGCCGGCGTACGGCGTCCGTACGACGGCGGCCGACCTGCTGCGTTTCGTGCAGGCGAACATGGGGCTGGTCGACATGGCGCCGCGGCTGAAGCGCGCGATCGAGCGCACGCACACCGGCTATTTCCGCGCGGGGCCGCTGACGCAGGACCTGATCTGGGAACAGTATCCGTATCCGGTCGCGCTGCCGACGCTGCTCGAAGGCAACGCGCCGAAGATGCTGTTCAATGCGACGCCGACCAGCGCGATCAAGCCGCCGCTCGCGCCGAACCCGGACACATGGATCAACAAGACGGGCTCGACCAACGGCTTCAGCACATATGTCGCGTTCGTCCCCGCGAAGCGGATCGCGATCGTGATGCTCGCGAACCGCAGCGTCCCGATCGAGGACCGCGTGAAGACGGCATACCGGATTCTCGAGTCGCTCGGCGGCGGCCGGTAACGCTTCCGGCGGAGGAAGAAGCGCCGCCGCTTACTCGGGCGGTTGCTCGTCGTACGCGACGAAGATCTTCCGCGTGCGTTCGACGACTTCCCACGTGCCGCGAAAACCCGGCGGAATCACGAAACGATGGCCGGCACGAAGGGTCTTCCTGTTGCCCTCCAGGTCGGTGATCACGGACGTGCCTTCCAGGATCTCGCAGTATTCGGCTTCCGTGTAGGCGACATGCCAGCACCCCGGCGTGCTTTCCCAGATGCCGGTCGAGAAACGGCCGCACGGGCTTGCGAAGCCGGGTGTGAGCGTTTGCAGCGGATCGCCCGAAATCAGCTGCTCGGGCGACACGCGGTATTGCGTCGGCTCGCCGCTCGGGGTGAGCGCATCGGTAATGGATGAAACGTCGATCATGATCGGCATGCTTCGTCGAGTTGAGTGAAGTGGAGCGCGCCGGTGGCGCGTCGGTGCGATTCCATGGCGACAAATGGCCCCGCGTCCGACATCTTCGCAGATCGATGGGCCGGCCCGGTCGGTTGCCGGATTTCAGTGGTTGCCGGAGCCGGTTCACGAGTTGCGCGATCTCGTACGAGCGCTGCATTCTGTCGAGCGCGTCGTCGCTCAGGCGACTGCCGTGTCGGTTGCCTCCACTGCCATCGCACCGCGCGCGGCCGAGCCCGGCGACGCCGCGGCGCCCGCAAGCCGCCGATAACGCGCGAGCGCCCACAGCGGGAAGTACGCGGTATAGCCGTGATACTTCAGATAGAAGATGCGCGGAAAGCCCGGCGCATTGTGCGAGCGGTGCCACCAGAAGCCGTCGTCCTGCTGCACCGACTGCAGATATGCGATGCCGCGCTTCACCGAATCGGATTCGCCATCGCCGAACGCCATCTGCGCGAGCAGCGCCCACGCGGTGCAGTTCGACGTGCTCTCGCCGGAATTCGTGCCGGCGAGCTTCGGGTCGATGTAGCTGTCGTTCGTTTCGCCCCAGCCGCCGTCCGCATGCTGCCGTGCGCGCAGCCAGTCGAGCGCGCGGGCGATGTACGGCTGCGACTTGTCCTCGCCGGCGAGTGCGAGGCCGGCCAGTACGCTCCAAGTGCCGTACAGGTAGTTCGTGCCCCAGCGGCCCCACCAGCTGCCGTCGGGCTGCTGCGTGCGCTTCACGTAGTCGATGCAGCGCGCGAGCGACGCGTGGTCGTCCGCGCGTTTCGTGACGCCGAAGCACAGCAGCACGCGACCCGACACATCTTCGGTCGGCGGATCGAGCAACGCGCCGTGATCGGCGAACGGGATCGCGTTCAGGTACATGCGATCGCAGTCGGCGTCGAAGGCCGCGAAGCCGCCGTTGCGCGACTGCAGCCCGCGCATCCAGTCGAGCGCGCGCGCGACGCGCGGCGCATACGGGTTCGTGCCGTCCGCGTTGCGATGCGCGCGGCCGCGGCGATCGAGCATCGCGGTGACGAGTGCGCTGTCGTCGATGTCGGGGTAGTACGGGTTCGCGTACTGGAATGCCCATCCGCCCGGCTCCGTATCGGCCGGCGCGTTCTCGATCCAGTCGCCGCGCAGGTCGTTCACCTGGCGCTCGGCCAGCCAGTCGTACGCGCGCGCGATACGTTCGTCGAGTTCGCGCAGCGCGCCGGCCGGCTCGACGGCTTCCGGCGCCGCCACGCCGCGCGCCTGTTCGAGCGCCATCGTGCTCCATGCGGTGTCCCACACCGGCGACAGGCACGGCTGGCAGTACACGCTGCCGTCCGGCCGCGCGACCAGCAGCTTTTCCAGCGCGTTTTCGCAATCGCGTCGCAACGGATGATCGTCCGGATACCCGAGCACTTCCATCATCTGGTAGCTGTACACGATCGGCGGGAAGATGCCGCCGAGCCCGTCCTCGCCGTTCATGCGTTCCGCGCACCATGCCTCTGCATGGCGGATCGCGCGCTGGCGCAGGCGCTTCGGCATCAGCGGCTCGATATGGCGGACCGTGCGGTCGAGCGCGAGGAACAGCTTGCGCATGCCGCGCGCGGGCGGGAAGTAGTGACGTTCTTCGTCCGGCGGCGTGACGAACAGCTCGCGGATCGACACGTTGCGCGGATTGCGGGCACGCGCCTTCAGCGAGCACAGCACGAGCAGCGGCACCATCGTCGTGCGCGCCCAGTACGCGACCTTGTACATCGAGATCGGCACCCACTTCGGGAACAGCACGAATTCGATCGGCATGAACGGCGCCGCGCGCCACGGCACCTGGCCGAACGTCGCGAGCAGGATGCGCGTGAACACGTTCGAACGCGCCGCGCCGCCGAGCTTCAGGATCGCGTCGCGCGCACGGACCATGTGCGGCGCGTGTTCGCTGTCGCCGGCCGCCTTCAGCGCGAAATACGCCTTCACGCTGCACGACACGTCCGGCGCGCCGTCGACGTACAGCGCCCATCCGCCATGCGTGTCGAGCCGCTGGTTCGCGCGCAGGTAGCGCGCCATCTTCTCCTGGCGGACGTCGTCGATCTTGTCCATGAAATGCATCATCAGGATGTATTCCGCGGTGATCGTCGCGTCGGATTCGAGTTCGAAACACCAGCTGCCGTCGGGCTGCTGAAGGCGCACGAGCGCGTCGCGTCCACGGGCGATGGCGGTGTCGAGCGCGGACCAGGGGGATGGGGTGGGTGTGTTCATGCGGCGGATCATACCATCCAGCCGGAATGTTTATATCGAGACCCTCGGGTGCTAACATCCGCACCATGAGAAAACGCCTTGAACCCGCGCCGCACGACGTGTCCGTGCCTGTCGAACCGGCTGGAACGGCCGCCGCACGAGCGTCCGAAGGATCATCGACGCCGGTGGCTGTTGCTGCTGCCGGCGTGCGGCGGAAAAAAGCGCCCGACCAGGTGCGCGCGCAATTGCTGGCGGCTGCATCCGAGATTGCGACGCATCACGGCGTGGCCGCGTTGACGCTCGACGCGGTGGCCGAGCGTGCCGGCGTGACGAAAGGCGCGCTGCAGTATCACTTTGCGAACAAGCAGGGGCTGCTGGATGCGCTGTTCGGGCAGGCGACGGAGCGATTCGCCGCGCAGATGGCCGCGCGGGTGGCTGCCGATGGCAGCGGCGACGGCGCGGCGGCGCGGGCCTATCTGCATGCGGTGCTCGATGCGGCCAATCCGGCGGCGAGTATCGATGTGCTGCGCGTGCTGGTCGCGTCGATGATTACCGAGCAGGAAACGCGCGCGCGATGGTCGGTGCCGATGCGGGAATGGACGCGGCCCGATCCCGTGCCGCTGGAGCGGGCGGCGACGCTGATGATCTGTCGGCTCGCGGCCGACGGACTGTGGATTTCGGAACTGCTCGACAGTGTCGAGGTGTCGGCCGAATTGCGTTCGGAGATCGTCCGGCAACTTGATGCGATGAGCAAGGGGGTGTTTCCGAAGCAGGGCGATGACGCGGCGTGACGCGGACGCATTGGAGGAAGGGCGTGGTCGCGTTGTCGCGCGGCCGTGGCCTCGAACCCGCTTGCCCGCGGTCGGGCAGTTGGCTATGCTGGTGCGCATGAACCGATCGCATACCCGTTCGATTATTTGCGCCGCACTTTTGCCGGCGGGGTAGCCATCGACTGAAAGCATGCGATCACAACCCGCCCGGAAGGCGGGTTTTTGCTTTCTGGGCAATCGATGGAGTGCCTGGAAATGCAGACTGAAACGACGCGTCACGCGACCGCATCGAACGACGCGGTATTGCTCCACATGGTATGCGGCAAGATCGCATCCGGAAAATCGACGCTGACCGCGAAGCTCGCAAGTGCCGAGCAGACCATATCGATCAGCGAAGACGATTGGCTGGCTCGCCTTTATCCGGGCGAGATTCTGTCGATCGACGACTATGTCCGATATGCGAAGCGCATCAAGGATCTAATTGGCGATCACGTCCGCGCTTTGCTGCAGGCCGGCGTCTTGGTGGTCCTCGATCTTCCGTTCAATACCGTCGCCGCGCGCGCATGGGGGCGCGCCGTTTCGCAGGCCGCCGGCTGCGACCATCGACTGCATTACCTCGATGTCGGCGATGCGGTTTGCAAGGCGCGTCTGCGTGTGCGCAATGCGCGAGGGGAGCATCCGTTCCAGGCGTCGGAGGCCGAGTTCGAGCAGATCACACGGTACTTCGCCGCGCCGGATGCGACGGAAGGGTTGAGTATCGTGTCTTATGACGAGACGGGGGCCGTCAGCGCGTAGCCTCGCGTCGTGACCGCACGACCGGTTTGCCGCCGGCGCTTCGTTCTGGCCGGTGGCCGCGCAACGTCATGCGTGTGCCGGAGAGCGGGCAAAATATGCGCCAAGTTGCGGGCGGCCTTCGTTAGAATCGGCTTTCATCGAGAAAAAAACGAACTTGCATCGGTGCAGCGGTACCCGGTCACGGATACTGCTTGCCCCGACGCCATTGTTCATCTTTTACCGGAGACGACCATGCCAGGCTTACTTCCCGATGTCGACCGCGACGGGCTCCTCGAATATTCCGTGGTCTACACCGACCGATCGATCAATCATATGTCGCAGCTCTTTCAGGGCGTTCTGCGCGACATTTCCGCTTCCCTCAAAAAGGTCTACAACGCGAAGTCGGTCGTCGTCGTCCCGGGCAGCGGGACGTTCGGCATGGAGGCCGTCGCCCGGCAGTTCGCGACGAACAAGAAGTGTCTGGTCATCCGCAATGGCTGGTTCAGTTTCCGCTGGTCGCAGATTTTCGACATGGGCAGCATTCCGTCCGAAACGACGGTGCTGAAGGCGCGCCCGGTCGAACAGGGCAGGCAGGCCGCTTATGCACCGGCCCCGATCGACGAAGTGGTCGCCGCGATCAGGGAGCACAAGCCGGATCTGGTCTTTGCGCCGCATGTCGAAACCGCGTCCGGGATGATGTTGCCCGATGCGTATTTGCGCGCGGTGTCCGACGCCGTGCATGCCGTCGGCGGCATGTTCGTACTGGATTGCATCGCGTCCGGTACGGTCTGGGTCGACATGCAGGCCAGCGGCGTCGATGTGCTGATCAGCGCGCCGCAAAAGGGCTGGAGCGCGTCACCCTGCTGCGCACTGGTCATGCTCAGCCCGCTCGCCCGCGAAAGAATCGATGCGACGACCAGCACCAGCTTCGCGTGCGATCTTCGCAAATGGCTGCAGATCATGGAAGCGTACGAGAGCGGCGGGTTCGCGTATCACGCGACGATGCCCACGGACAGTCTCGCGACGCTGCGCGACGTGATAAAGGAAACCGACGCGTACGGCTTCGACAAGGTGAGGGCGGAACAGCTCGAACTCGGCAAGCGCATTCGTGCGCTGCTGGCCGACAAGGGTTTCAGGAGCGTGGCGGCTGAAGGTTTTGAGGCGCCGGGCGTCGTGGTCTGCTACACGGACGACGACGGCATTCGATCCGGCAAGAAATTCGCCGATGTCGGCTTGCAGATCGCGGCCGGCGTTCCGCTGCAATGCGACGAGCCTGAAGACTTCAAGACCTTCCGCATCGGATTGTTCGGCCTGGAAAAACTGCATGATGTCGACGGTGCGGTTGCCAGGTTCGCCGACGCGCTTGAGCGCGTTCTTTAGGTCGGTTTTCCGGGGCAGGTGCGCAGCAGCATCGTTGCCGGCGACGTCGAAAAGGAAGGTCCGGAAAGTTCGAGCCGAGCGCGCGGATCGAATCGGAAGGTAACGAATCGAGCGCGCGTGATGTTCGGGCGCGCTGTGTTGCGCGCGCCCAGATGGCTCATCTGCGTCGGGCGTCCGATACCGGGGCGTTGCCTTTAACCGCGCGTGTCGACCCAGTTGCGGGCCCAGCGTGCCGAGTGCTGCAGCGCCTGCGCTTCACTCGTGAAGTAGTCGAGCGAATAGAACTGGTAGCGGCCTTCGGTGCGCGAGTTATCGGTGCGTTCGAGCAGCAGGTTGGATGAAAAACTACCGTCGGGCAAACGATGCGCCGAGGGTTGGACGGCATAGCCGTTGTATTGCTGAATTCGTTTGTCGTGCATTTTAATTTTAATGATGTGCGAATGCGCGCGTGCCGTGCGAAATGTGCACGGATGCGCCGATTCAAAGCCATTGCGAGCCGAATCAGAAGCAGTCGGAAAGCGAAAAAAGGGCCTTGCAGCCAGAGGGGAGAATGAAGTGCAACGAGGCGTGTGGCGCTTGGCAAGCTGCTGAACAAACAGATGCAGCTAAAAGCGATCGCGCCAACTTTGGGAGACAACGCTCCGCGAGGGTGTCGCTGCAACCCGGCGCCCGTTTCGGGAGGCCGGGTTCTTCAAACTTTACAGCGGCTTGATGTTGGCCGCTTGCAGACCCTTCGGGCCTTGCTTCGTTTCGAAGCTCACCTTCTGATTTTCAGCCAGCGTCTTGAAGCCGTCGGCACGAATTTCGGAGAAGTGAGCGAACAGGTCGTCGCCGCCCTTGTCCGGAGTGATGAAGCCAAAGCCTTTGCTGTCGTTGAACCACTTGACGATACCGGTATCCATGAAGAATCCTTGAGTAAAAAAATAGAAAATTTGCTCTGTTGAAGAGCGCGTGAAGCATCAAGGAGGGAGAGGACAACGAATACCGCTGAGGAGCGAGCAATTGATGAACAGCAATCGAACTTCTTGAACTTCTGGCCACACACTAACCGCGGGTAGTGCCGGCGTCAACAGTTATCTTGTAACTATTTCGCCAGGAGGTCCGTCCTGCGGGCAAAACGATGTGGCCCTGCGTGGCTGCGCGCCATGCCTGGCATGGCGCGCAGGTTGGGCAGGGGCCAAGCCGGGCGACGCTTCCGAACGACCCGAAGTGGACGATCATCGATCTTGGAAACGGGCGCTCGGCGGCAAATCGGCAGGTCCATTTACGGTCAACCGCATTGGCAGGGGTGACTAAGGCGGCTACCGTGGCAATCGATGCGGCTTGAATAAACGCCAGCCCCGGAAAAACAGAAAGATGAGCACGATTGCGGTGGGTATGACGTACGGGTAGGCGGGGAAGTGGTAATGACCGTCAGGGTCAACGTCCGGCAGCACCCCGTGTATTGGAGCGTATGAACCAATCCATATTGCTATCCGAACGGCGTCTAGTAGAGAAGCCCGCGGGAAATCGTGAAAAAACGTCCAGGCGCCTGCGGTTATTCCGCTCAACGGATATGCGAGGGCTATCGCGGCGCCGGTTTTGGCCATGCGCCACAATGTGCGTCTGAAAATGCCGTGGCTCGTGTCAGCCGTTTGCGCTCCGGCCGTGCAATGGCCAAGCGAAAGTAGTGTGCCGCCATAGATGGCAAGAGGCACCGCGAATAGCGGCCAGAAAGATAACCACCCCAGCCAGCCGTAACCCGAGGGCGGCGCTTCGGCGACGAAAGTAACGTTTTCGCTCAAGATTGCGGGGCCCACATCGACAACTGAAATGGTCAGATGGGTGATTCCTCGCGGCAATGACTGAGCATGAGTGCGAGGGGGCCACGGAAGGCGGTCAGGGTTGCTGTTGGCTCCGCTGGCAACCAACGCGCGCCACATGTCGGTTTCGCTATATCTCGACTTCGGCATTGCGTGGAACAGCGTGTCCATGCCGGAGTCGGACGTGATGCGAATCGTGACGGGTTCTCCGGGGTCCTTGAATTCCAAGTACCCGCTCGCCCTGGAGTTCGAGTTATACGAGTAGTTGCCCAACTCCGGGCGTTTGTCTGCCCAGCCATTGCGCTTGAAGTCGATTCCGACCGCAAGCGGGGCTCGCATCAGGCGAAATACGGAGAAGCTGGTGGTGGCGCCGGGCTTCAGAGGCAGTTCGACACTATGCGAAGCACGGGACAGTTCGAATGCCGTCACGGCGACGCCGAACAATATGGTGAGCGTAGCCCAGCACACCCAGTGGACCTTTAGCCGAGCAGACATTGATGACTCTCCTGCCAAGGATGAGTACGTGTTGCCGGAACTGCGAGGTAGTCTGAGCCGTATACTTTCTGTCCACAACCAAACGTTGTGGCATGTACAGCGGCGAGCGCTTGAAGGTCTTTCACGATCTCTCGTTTGCGCCGAAAACGTCCAGCCAATTGTCGACGATCCAGGCATCTATGTCGACAAACGCAATCGACCCCACCAGCCCTTTGCAGACCGCCGGCACCCGGAGGAGAATACCTCCCGGAAATCTCATCGGAGGCAGCGCGACATGACCCAATTTCAGCCCGATGGATGGCATACCGTCACGCCCCGAATCGTCGTCCGGGATCCGGAAAACCTGATCGAATTCATCAGGACGGTGTTTCGCGCACAGGGCGAATTCCGCGCCGGACTGCCTGCCGAAATCCGGATCGGCGATTCCGTCGTGATGATCAGCGGCGCAGACGGCCTGCGAGACCCGATGCCGGCGTTCCTGTACGTCTATGTCGAGGATGCCGATTCGACCTATCGGCGAGCGATCGCTGCGAATGCGATCTCGCTCGAAGTTCCGGCCGACATGCCCTACGGCGACAGGCGCGCGATGGTGACGGATCCGTGGGGAAACACATGGCAGATTGCCACGCACCAGCGCAACCTCCCGGTTGACGAGATGCGTTCAAGGATGGCCAACGACGGATAGTCGATGGTTGCGACGCGGCGCGAGACCCGAGGGTTTCGTGTTCCATCCGCAGTTGCCCGAAATCCGCCCACGGGTGCCCCGCCAGCACCGCGTCGCTCGACGGCTAACGCCCCGCCGCACGCATCTTCCGCCCCCATCTGTCGCAATCGTCAAGATTCGCGTCGCGTGCAGATAAAACCTTCCCGCCGACCCCGCCGTTAACTCGTTCGCAGCCCACGCGCCGCGTGTTGCGACGCAGCACTCGTCTTTCGTGATCCGGAATCCACATCCGCCGCTGGCCGTGCGTGGTCGGCGCAAGGGAACGTCATGCGAAAACAATTCACCATCCGTGGCGGACTCGTCGCGACCATCGCCGGCTATACCGTGCTGCTCGTGCTGGTGGTCGGCGCATGCATCGCCGGCCTCTACGTGAGCAATGGTTCGCTCGAGGCGATGTACCGCGACGACACCGCGTCGCTGCTGCACCTGAAGACCAGCTCCGAGCGGATGCTCGTGCTGCGCGAACGCATGAGCGACGTCGCGCAGATCATCAGCGCGGGCCAGCCGGCCAAGGCGGAAATCGCGCAACTGCACACGCTCCTCAAGCAGAGCAACGACGAACTGGACGCCTACACGCGCCTGCACGCGCGCGACGCCGACGAGCAGGCGCTGTTCGACACGCTGCAGAACCGTCGTCGCGCGTTGCTCGAGCGTGTGTTCCTGAAGGCGCTGTCGCAGCTCGACGGCGACGACGCGTTCAACTTCCTCGACACGCAGCGCACCGCGCCACCGGCGCTGTTCGCCGCGTACCAGGATGCGATCGACGCGCTCGAATCGTTCCAGGTCGCACGCGAAAAGGCCCGCTACGATGCGGCCGGCATCCATTTCCACCGGATCGTGTGGGGGATGGCGGCGGTCGCCGTGCTTGCGCTCGTCGTCGGCTTCTTTGCGCAGCGCGTGCTCGCGAAGGCGATCATCGAGCCGATCAATCTCGCGGTCGATCAATTCGAAAAGATCTCGAAAGGCGATCTGACCGGCACGGTGGTCATTCCCGGCGCGAACGAAATGGCGTATCTGCTGAATGCGCTGAAGCGGATGCAGGACGGCCTCGTCGACACGGTAAGCCAGGTGCGTGCGAGTACGGAGACGATCGTCGGCGACGTCCGCACGATCGCGAGCGGCAACGTCGACCTGTCCGCGCGCACCGAGCAGCAGGCCGTGTCGCTGCAGCAGGCGGCGGCGAGCGTCGAGCAATTGACGGCGGCCGTGCGCCAGAATGCGGACAACGCGCGCGATGCACGCACTTACGTCGAGGGCGCGGCCGGCATCGCGTCGCGCGGCGGCGACGCGATGCAGCGCGTGGTCGAGACGATGACCGAGATCGCGCGCAGTTCCACGCGGATTTCCGGCATCGTCGGCGTGATCGAGAGCATCGCATTCCAGACGAACATCCTCGCGTTGAACGCTGCCGTCGAAGCCGCGCGTGCCGGCGAGCAGGGGCGCGGTTTCGCGGTCGTCGCGACGGAAGTTCGCGGGCTCGCGCAGCGTTGCGCGTCGGCGGCGAAGGAAATCAAGGATCTGATCGGCAATTCCGCGCGCCGGGTCGAAGACGGCAGCGGCCTCGTCACGCTGGCCGGCTCGGCGATGACCGAACTCGTCGCCGCGGTCGAGCGCGTGAACGCGATCATGAGCGAAACGAGCAACGCCTTCGAGGAACAGTCGTCGGGCATCGAGCAGGTGAACGCCGCGGTCATCCAGATGGAGCAGACGATGCAACGTAATGCCGCGCTGGTCGAGGAAGCGGCGGCCGTGGCGCTGTCGCTCGACGAGCAGGGTTCACGGCTGAGCGCGGCGGTCGCGCAGTTCCGTCTGCGTGACGACGCAGTCGCATGACGTGCTGATGTCCGCGACCGTAACCGGCTTGTCGATGCCGAATGCGTTCGTAACGCGCTGACGAATGAAGCCGACGCTTTCCTTATGGTGTGCGAGAGCGCTGAAGCGCGTTACCGTCCAGCCGCGCCTTTGTGTATCGATTCACTGCGGCGATTCGGGCAACTCGTAGTCGAAGGTATACGAATGCCGGCCGTTGTCGATGTTGATGATCATCGAGCCGGAGAGCCCCAGCAATTCCGCCGTCCCGGAATCGGGCACGACGGTGATCGATTGCTTCGGCTGCCCGCGGGTCATGGTGGAGCTGTGCTGCAGGACAAAGCTGCCTGGGCGGCCACCCAGCGTGCCCTGCACGGTTTCCATCGCAACGTAGCCCGCGGAGCCTTGAACGCTGCTTCGAAACGCGAGCATCTCGCCGTGGCTGACGGCTTCCAGGTCGCCGTGAAATTGCTTGTCGAGTGACATGCGGCCGAGCCCGGTATTTTCTGCGACGCTACTCAGGGATTCCGGATTCAGCTTCACTTCAAACGGACCGTTGGCCTGCAGTTTCATGGCGGATCTCCTCGTCGAATGGGCACTCGGCACTATAAGCCAATCGGGTTCCGCTGGAGGTAGCGGTTTGCTTCATACGCCTGCATGGAAGGCGAATCGTGTGCCTTGTCGCGCTTGAGGCGATAATCGGCATCCCGTCTTTAACCACCCGTGCCCGTGACGACACCCGCGTTTACCCCCTTTCAGGACTTGGCCTAGGCACTGCTGGCTCACTGGAACACCGCCAATGGCGACGGCTCCCATGACACGTCGCATCTGCAACGCGTGTGGAAGAACGCGGCGGCGATCCATGCCGAGGAGGGCGGAGACGCCGAAGTGCTGTTTGCGGCGACACTGCTGCACGACTGCGTGTCGGTAGAGAAAACTGGAGTACGCGGTAGCGTGACATCGCGACCTTGATATCCGGCAGTCGTGCTTCGGGGCAATTGCAAGAGCGGCTACGTTCTTGCATCTATCGCTTGCGGTGCTAGCGTGAACTCCACTTGGCAGCGGTGCGGGCAAGCCACTCCGGAAAACTCTTCGCAATGCGTTCGCGCCGGTCATCGTCATGCCAGACCCGGATCACTTGTCCGACAGCACCACCTTCTGCCGGATCGAGATCGAGGCACAGGTGATTGCCGCTGCCGTCGTGCGTGAATGGAATCCATTTGAGGTTATACCAGTCGTCGCGGATGCCGGGATCCGGTTCCGACATCACGCCGTCGAAATCGCCGCCATCAACGAGACCTTTCCAGATAGTCCATTGCGCGATGATCTCGTGCGAACTCAGCAATGCGTCGTTTTCGGAGAACCCGTCCCCCGGATCCGCTTGGCCGTTATGAATGCGCAAGCTGTCGACGAATGTGTCAGGCAGTGCTGTTCCCAACGCGGCCCGCAACGCTGCGATCTCGTCGTTGGATGCCGGTCCGTTGAGGCCACCCGGCAAGCGCGAGAAATCGATGGCGAGTGCGTCGTCGAACCGTTTCCATATTTCGCAAAGGTCGTCGTGCGCGACGTCGGGATCGTGGGTGACAGTCCGGGCGTCGTCCTCCGGCAACGGCTGCGACACCGGGTCGACGGCTATCGTTGCGGCGTGGCTCGATAGTGCATCGGGGTGTACGCGGTCAAGACGCAGGAACAGCACGGACGAGCCGGCAGGCAATGGGTGTTCCGCTGCGGGAATTGCGACGAGCACGTCGGCGTGAGCGACGCCGCGGAGCGGTCCATCACCCTGGAAAGGCAACAGGCGAACTTGCGGTTCACCCCGGGTGTCGTGAGACAGATTGCCCCAATGCATTCCGTTGACATTGGCGGCGCATTCGACATCATGCGTGATCGCACCGGCTTCCCAGGCGGGTCCCGGCATTGCGGCGTGCTCGAGCAAATCGAGCACATGCGACACCACCATATGCATCAACATGGCCACTGCGCTCGTATGGCCGGGTAGATTGACGAGTGTCGCCTGATCGTAGAAGGTCAGTGTCCGTGTTCCGCGCTGCGTGCCGTCGGGTCCCGTCAGGGCGACCGTCGTTCGCTTCGGCGGTGAACGATCGTCGCTGCGACCGAAATTGAAGCGGCCGGCCGGCGACTGTCGGATCTCGACGGTCGTTTCGTCATTCGAGTACATCGGGCGCGCATTGAGCCCCCGTGAATGAAACGGCGGTACTGCCGGTAAGCCGGCTCCCACGATCAGATCGTAACGCTGCGCAAGTTCGACGAGCTTTACCTTGAACGCGTATTCGCTCTGCTGCAAGTCGACCGAGGGCTGCACCATGTCGGGCGGATCGAGATATTCGACGGGTGGCACGTCATATCCCCAGCGTTGCAGCGTGGCACGGATATACGGTCCGCTCGTGTCCGGTCGTTGCCAAGGCGCGTTTGCGGCGCCCGGCGGCGCGCAATCGTATCCGACGATGACCACGCCGATACGCAGCCGCTTCGTGACGGAAATTTCCCGTACACCCGCTGCGATCAACGCGACTTGGCGCTCGACGGTAATCCGTTCGCCTTTCGGCAGCAGCACGTCCCCTTTCCTGTACTCGCTGCCCGGCGCAATCACATGGTTGCCGCGCACTATCGGCGCCTCCAGTCGCAGGTAGGATCGGGCGCCCTGGTACGTGATCTGATGACCGGATTTCGGCGCGATCGC
Organism: Burkholderia sp. BKH01; assembly: GCF_025685725.1. Classification (NCBI taxonomy): domain Bacteria; kingdom Pseudomonadati; phylum Pseudomonadota; class Betaproteobacteria; order Burkholderiales; family Burkholderiaceae; genus Burkholderia; species Burkholderia sp. BKH01. The sequence goes on from NZ_JAOTQT010000004.1 coordinate 162,813, forward strand.
ATCGGTATTTTCCGGCAACGGGAAATACGCGGGGATATCGACGGTGCCCCGCGCGCCTACCGTACGATCCGCCGGGCTACTCGTGTGCGAGGTGAGCATGCGCCAGCCGGGCGTGGAGTCGAGTTCGACAGGCGTATGACGCGTTGCCGACGCCGTATCGGACGCGCGTAACGCATAACCTTCGAATGCGGCGAGCGGAACGGCGGGGACGTTGTCGGGAGCAATCACATCTACCGCCGCGACGCGCGATATGGCGCACTCGATCGAGACGGTTTCGCTTTGCATCGCACCCGGGACGGCGCGTCGACATCGTTCGTAGGTTTGCTGCAGCCAGGCGGGGAAGTTCGCGTGTTCGTCCATGATTCTTTACGTTCGTATGCCGCGGTTCGAAGATGCTTCGAACCGCGGCGTCTTGAGCCATTTTCGTTCGTCGCGACTCAGCGCTTCGAAGCGGGTTGACCGCCTACATCGACATAGAATTTTTCACCGTCGAGCACGCGCTGGTTTAGATAAAAGTTGCCGAGCAACGCACCCGCGCGTCGATTATCGCTCGCATCGATACGTTTGACCGATACTTCGTTCCCGTCCGCTCCTTGCCCCGTCGAGGCGAACGGATATTCATCACAATCGCAGTCGGTCGGCGTTTCATCGGGGTCGCCGGTGAACGTACATTGGCCGGTTACCGAACCGTATTTTGCAACGCATTGTTTCTTCGACTCGGCACGATTTTTCTGTCTCATGGAGGCGTCACGCAGACGAGTCAAAGGTTTGGACTCCCATTCGTCCGGCAGGATCGTACCGTCGCCCCTGGGCACGAATTTCCCGCGAAGACCAGCGGCTTGCGCATCACGAATGTGGATCGCGGATTCGTCGACATCGGGGTTGGTAGCGGTGATTGTGCGGAGTATCGCTGGCGCGTCCGGGTACACGCATCCCTGCGTGCCGCTCTTCGCGAGACCGACGTCGCAACGAATATCGGGGATGTAGCCGTCTCCCGCATACGAACTTACACTTGCGCCGTTGTCGAACGAGTCTCCCGACTTGGCGACGCGATACTCGATAGTCGGACTGATGACCAACGGATTGTCGGAACCCATGTTGGGTGTGATCGCCACCGATACTTCGTTGGACAGACCGCCGATGGCGAGCGGTACGCCGGCATTCGGTGCAACCGTGCATGTTGACCCGCACTCGACAACCGGTTTGATCATCACGCCACCCGGACTTCCGGATAGCGTGCGCGTGCGGAACCGGAACTTCTGTGTCCAGGCGAGCTGGTTTGACGGATTGTCAGAGTAGGCATATGCGTCGATGGCGACGCGGCCGATTTCGCTGTTCTGGTCATCTTTGACCACGTATTCGAGTGGACTGGACTTCTGGCAGTAAGCACCTCGGCTCAGAAGAGCGTCCTTCGTTCGCTCGGTGCTGACAGTCGTGCAGATCGGTGAAACATCCGTGGCATTTTCTGCATGTACATGTATCGAGGCTGCAAGCAGGATCGCGCCGGCAAACAGCCGGCCAAATCGCATTCGATGAATCACATTCCATCCTGACTGTTCAGTAATCGAAATGGCATTTTTTTGCTGCGCCTCGATTTGAATTTCGTTTTTGACGAAATGTAACTGTCGATTTTGTCAGGAATGTAATTTTCGAAAAAATCGACTCGATTGTAGGCGGACGTGTCAGTGCCGATCGGTGAAGGAAGCTCCGTGGTCATGTTGTCGCTGGCCCCGGGGCCTGAGGGTTTTTCCCCCGAATGCCTCGACCGATTTGGCGTTCCCGAAGTCAATCCGTTCCTTGACGCACTTCTGTCGCAGAAGTCGGCCGCCTGGTTGCTATTCAGCCAATCGGTGTGGCCGTTCGCGTCCGCTGTACCCCGGATCGTTTGGCTGTCTCGCGACGCCGGCAACCGTCAGCATCATGCATCGCTTGGCGACCCCATCGATGCAAAATGCACCGCTTCATTCGTTGCCTGATCGATAAAGCGCTTTCAACTGCGACAACTCTTCGATGAATTGATCCTTGAGCGCCTGCGGCCCGAGGATCTTCAGATGCGCGCCGTACCCCAGCAGCTTCCGCGCGCCGTGCTCGATGGATTCGATCGGCATCAGGAATTCCTTCCATCCTGACGGCACCTCCGCGCTGCCTGCAGCCTGCGAGACCGGAGCGGTCTTGATCCGCGCATTGGCCAGCCAGTTCTCGCCGCGCGGCGACACGGCGATATGGGCGGTCAGCCGATAGAGATCGGTCTCGTACCGGCTCATCGCGTCACGCCAGTGCTCCGCCAGATCGAATCGCGCCGGGCGCTTGAAACGGCGGCGCGTCGCGTTGAATTCGCAGATATTTGCCAGTCGGAAGGTCAGTGCGCCCGGCTTGCCGACCACCTTGGCAATCAGATACCAGGCACCTCCCTTGAGCACCAGGCCAAGCGGTTCGAGTTCGCGGCGGGACACACCATGCCAGCTCCGATATTTCACGTCGATACGATACGAACCCCACACCGCATCGGCGACTTCACGCAGAAACTCGGGCGTTTCCTGCGCCCGGTACCAGTCGACGGTATCGATATGCAGCCGGCTGGCGACACGATCGGCCTGCTCACGCGAGCCCGGAGGCAGGCTGGCCATCATCTTCAGCCGTGCGGAGCTGGCCATGCCGTCGAGGCCCAGTTCTCTTGCCGGCCCGGGCAAGCCCGCCAGGATCAGCGCATGCGCTTCGTGCTCGGTGAGCCCGGTGAGATCGGTACTCCAGCCGTCGCGCAACTGAAAGCCGCCGTTGCGGCCGCGATCGCCCCAGATGGGTACGCCGGCCGTGGACAGCTGGTCGATATCGCGCAGGATCGTGCGTTCGGACACTTCCAATGCTTCGGCCAGCGCCGGTGCGGTCATCCGGCCGCGCGCTTGCAGCATCATCATGATCGACAACAGGCGACTGGCTTTCATGAACGATACGGTACCTCAAATACCTGACATGAGGTGTCATGTTATCGGGCTTATGCTTGGCGGCATGCCTGATCCGTTCAATCGAGAACAAGCTCGAACATGCGCGAGTGAATTCGAGCAAGCAAAGGAAGATCGAACCATGAAGATAATTTCGGGACCACTGAGCATGTTCGGCGCCAAGGTCGAGATTGCGGCGCACGAGAAGGGTATCGACTTCGAACTGGTGATGGCGCCGTTCAGCCAGCTTCGCGGCTATGACCCCAAGCATCCCGATGTACTGCGCATCAATCCGAAGCGGCAGGTGCCGGTGCTGATGGACGGCACGCTGGAGATCTTCGATTCCACGCAGATATTCGAGTATCTCGAGGACCTGAAGCCCGATCCCGCGTTATGGCCGGCGCATCCGGCGGCGCGCGCCATCGCGCGTCAGCTCGAACATTGCAGCGACGAAATCTATTTCCCGCACGTTATCCGGCTGATGGGGCTTGAAGCGACGCCGGACGATCCGGCGGCGCAGGCTGCGCGCGCCGAAGCATCGGAATACTATCGGCGCATGGAACGCGTGCTGGTGGATCGGGAATTTCTGGCCGGCGCGTATTCTTACGCCGACATCGCGTTCTACATGGCGCAGTTGTTCGGCGCACGCAAAGGGGCGCCGATGACGGCAGAGACACCCAGCCTGCTGGCCTGGCGAGCACGGATGACCGCACGTCCGGCCGTGCGGAAAGTCGCTGGCGCGATGGCCGGCTACCTCGCGTCGATCGGAGAAGCGGTTCCCGATTTTCTTCGCGGGCTCGACCAGGTGCCCCTTCGGTAGCGCGAGAAGGCGGCCTTCAGCCTGAGAGTTCGGCTTTCGTTATGGCATATCCGATGCCTGCTCCTGTTTGATGGGCCGGCTGCGCGATCACGGCGTGGTGTCAAGACGCGGCAAAGGCCGTCGCACGACCGCCAAATGATTCGATTGCAAGGCGATTGCCGGCAAGCCGGTAATCGAAGACCGACTTGCTCCTCTATTCGGATCCTTGACCTTAAAGTCGACTTCAATCCTAGAGTGCTTGCTGACGGCAGTGAATCAGCAGGCTTCGGGTGTTGCCTGCGACGGTCGATCGGCACCTTCACCGTCATGCGTGTCGACGTGGTAAAAGACGCACAATCGGTCCTGAACCTGCCGACGCCTTTGAAGGCCTTCGATGAACCCGGAAAACAACGCTAACGGCACGGACGTCCGCGACACGCCTGCGCCGAAGGAGCCGTCCATGACCGAGCCGACGCACGATCTCGTCGTATTTGGCGCCACCAGTTTTGTCGGGCAGATCCTGACCCGCCACCTGTCCGAATACCTGTCGGGCGCCGGCGAGACGCTGCGCTGGGCCATCGCCGGGCGGTCCGAAGCGAAGCTCAGGCAGGTCAGGGATTCGCTCGGCGCGGCGGGGCAGTCGGTGCCGATCATCGTCGCCGACGCGGCCGACGAAGCGCAGTTGCGGGTGCTTTGCGCACAAACGCGGGTGGTCGTGTCGACCGTCGGGCCCTACGCGCTTTACGGGGAGCCGCTGGTCAGGGTCTGCGCGGAAACCGGCACCGACTACTGCGACCTCACCGGCGAGACGCAGTGGATCAAGCGGATGATCGAAAAATACGAACCCGCGGCCCGGCAATCGGGTGCGCGCATCGTTCATTGCTGCGGGTTCGATTCGGTTCCGTCGGACCTGGGCGTGTTCTTCCTGCAGCAACAGGCACGGCAGCAGTGGGGCATGCCGGCCGGGCAGGTGAAGATGCGCGTCCGAACGCTGAAGGGCGGTGCGTCGGGCGGTACCGTGGCGAGCGTGATCAACGTCGTTCGGGAAGCCGCGGCCGATCCCGCGTTGCGCAGGGAACTGCGCGATCCTTATTCGCTGTGCCCGAAAGGGCACGGCTTCACGGTGCGGCAGCACGCGGTGCGATCGGCCGAGTTCGATCGTGACTTCGACGCGTGGATCGCGCCCTTCGTGATGGCCGCGATCAACGAGCGTGTCGTGCATCGCTCCAATGCGCTTGCGGGCAATGCATACGGCAGCCGGTTCACCTATGACGAAGCCGTCATGACCGGCACGGGCCTCAAGGGCCGCCTGGCCGCGCTGACGATGGTAGCCGGCCTGGGCGCGTTCATGGTGGGCGTCGTCATCAAGCCGGTGCGCAGCCTGATGGAACGCTTCCTGCTGCCGAAGCCCGGTGAGGGGCCAAGCGCGACGGCGCAACTCGCCGGCCGCTACGACTTGCGTTTCTTGGGCCGTGCCGACGACGGCCGAACCTTGCGCGTGAAAGTCACCGGCGACCGCGATCCGGGTTACGGCTCCACCGGCAAGATGCTGGGCCAGGCCGCGATCTGTCTTGCGCTGGATTGCGGCGGAGACGGTATCAAGACCGGGCGCGGCGGCGGTTTCTGGACACCCGCGACGATGTTCGACGAGCGCTTCGTCGAACGTCTGGTTCGCCACGCGGGGTTGCGTTTCGAGGTGATTTGAGCGCGAATCCCGTCCGCTATTCGAAAGGCAAATATAAAAATCGGATTGCGAATCAATGTGCGGACGCAGCTTGCTGTCACGGCGGGTCAAGGGGGCGGCCGCGGTGCGGCCGGGGAGTCCCGGAATCGTGAAGATCGCGAAACTGGCGGAACGCACCGGCCTGTAGCGCAGCCCCGCTGTGCCATCTGCCGCGCGGCGTTATAGGGCAGCTTGTTCGCGCAACCGGCCAGCGCATCAGGCGCGAAGGAAGCTCGCTACGGCCGGTTGCGCTTGCCTGCTCCCGTGCGAACCGCGGCTTCATCTGAAATCGTCGCGGCGAATTCGACGGCGGCCGGCATCCGGGCGTCATGCATCATCACGAATTCCGTGTCCGGCAATTCCGGCAACCCTTCGGGCCCAGCCAGTTCGCGAAGCGTGTCGTCGATCGCACTGCGTGGCACCGGAGCGATCGCGATGCCGGCGCGCGCGAACGTCAGGATGCCGGTGACGCTCGGGCTTTCGCATGCGATCCGATAGCGCATGCCGGCCAGCGCGAGCGCCTTGATGGCGGCCCCTCGGTACGGACACGGATCGGGAAAGCATGCGAGCGGGACATCGCCTTCCGGAAGCGGCTCGTGGCGCGCGAATGCCCAGACGAGCGGTTCCTGCCACAACGTCGTGCCCTGGCCCGCGTGCGAACACCGGCTGCCGATCACGAGATCGAATTCGCCGCTTGCATGCCGTCGAAACAAACTGTCGCCGATGTCGACCGTCAGATCGAGCCGCAAGCCGCGCCGCGCGGCGCTGTAGCGGCGCATCGCGTCGGGTAGCCAGCCTCCCGCGAAATCCTCCGACGCGCCGATACGCAGCTTGATATCGACTGCGTCGCCGGGCCCCAGCCTGGACCGCGCTTCCTCGCTCAGGTTGAGCATCGCGCGAGCGTATCCGAGCAGCGTCTCGCCATGCCCGGTGAGCGTGACGCTGCGCGTATTGCGCACGAGCAGCGCACGGCCGACCTGTTCTTCAAGACGAACGACCTGGGCGCTGACCGCGGATTGGCTGAGATTCAGCCTGCGACCGGCGCCGGTAAAGCTCCGCATGTCGGCGACCGCCACAAACGTATGAAGCAGCGCCGTGTCGAGGGGATGGCTCATTGATCAGTAGATCGGGTTAATTCAATCAATTAATAGCGTTTCCAAATTATAGGCCGACTCGATAGGCTGCGAATCGTAGTGGGCGACCGCGCATCCCGCGCGTCGCCGTCACTCTTGGCGAGGACAGGCTCCATGACACGCGTGCTTTATATCGAAGGCTCACCCAACAAGGCTTATTCGGCGTCCATCGAAGTGTGCAATGCATTTCTCGATGCATACCGGCACGCACATCCCGATCATGAGATCCGGAAGCTCGACATTTGGGATCTGGCGATGCCTGAGTTCGACGGAGCCGCGCTGGCCGCGAAATACGCCGGACTGAACGGAACGGCGTTGACGCCGGAACAGGCGGCGACGTGGCAGCAGATCGAACAGCTCGCGGCGCCGTTCCACGAAGCGGACAAGTTCCTGTTCGGCGTGCCGCTGTGGAATTTCAGTATTCCGTACAAACTCAAGCACCTGATCGACGCGATCTCGCAGAAGGACGTGCTGTTCACGTTCGACGGTTCGGGTTTCGCCGGCAAGCTGGCCGGGAAAAAAGCGGCGGTCGTCTACGCGCGCGGGCTCAGCTACGAGTCGCCGGGTTCGTTTACGCCGGCCGCCGAGTTCGACCTTCAGCGCCCGTACATGGAAACCTGGCTGAAGTTCGTGGGCGTGAAAGACATCGCCGGCATTGTTGTCGAGCGCACGTTGTTCGGTCCGGACGGAAACGTCGATCGCAGTCGTGCGATCGACGAAGCTCGCGCGATTGCGCGCGCATTCTAGATCAGGAAGGTTGCCGCGCTTCGCATCCGACGCATCGGCGGAACATGTCCGACGCTCGCCTGGAAGCGCGGACCGGACACGCGAATCAGCGGCCGCCACGCGCGATGGCGAGCGCGACGCCGAAGCCCACGAGCAAGCCGCCGAAGGTACGGTCGATCCAGTGACGCAGCGACAGCAAGCGGTCGCGGACGGCCGTGGCGGAGAAACAGACGGCCACCAGGCCGAACCAACCGGCATGCGCCAGTGCGATAAAGGCGCCGTAGCCGATTTGCACGATCAGCGGCGTGTCGGGCCGGACCGCCTGCATGAACAGGCTGACGATGAACACGGTGGTTTTGGGATTCAGCACATTGGTCAAAAAGCCGGTGCGCAGCGCCGCCAGATCGGACAGCGGCGCCACATTTGCGTCGGGTTGCCCGGTGCCGGTCTTCGTCATGAGCATCTTCGCGCCGAGGTAGATCAGGTAGATCGCGCCGACGAGCTTGACCGCATTGAAGAGCCACAGCGATTGGCGGATCAGCAGGCCCACGCCCAGCAGCGTATAGCTCACGTGGACCGTCACGCCGAGCCCGATGCCCAGCGCGGTGAGCAAGCCCGATCGGCGCGACAGCATCAGGCTGTTGCGCGTGACCATCGCGAAGTCCGGCCCGGGGCTGATGACGGCCAGCAGCGTAATGGTGACTACAACTATCAGTTCCGTCATCGTGTTCTCCTTTCGATTGATGTCGTCATGGCACAATCTTAAGGACCGTATTCCATCCGGAAAAGCGATGATTTCTGACCAGAATGGTGAGATTGACTCACAACAAATCCGCGCAAGCCTGCCGTCGCTGATGGCGCTGCGCTGTTTCGAGGCGGCGGCGCGTCACGAGAATTTCAGCCGTGCCGCCGACGAACTGTGCGTGACTCACGGCGCGGTCAGCCGTGCGGTGCGTCTGCTCGAAGATGACCTGGGCGTGGCGCTGTTCCAGCGGCGCAGCCGTCGTGTGTTCCTGACCGACGCGGGCCGCAAGCTGGCCCAGGCGGTGCATGACGGCCTGGGGCTGATGCGTCACGCCGCGCACGAATTGCGCACCGAGGCCGCCCGCGCGCGGCGTTGGGTTCTGTCGTGCGAGCCCACGCTCTTGATGCGTTGGCTGATCCCGCGCTGGCCGGACTTCCAGGCCCGATACGCGGGCGTCGATATCCACCTGGCCGCTGCGGGCGGGCCGTTTTCGTTCGACAGCGGCATCGACATGGCTATCCGCCGCAACGACTTTGCGTGGCCAGCGGGTTATCACGCCGAGCGTCTGTTCACCGAGAGGGTGGGGCCGGTTTGTCGGCCGGACAAAGTCGATGCGTGGTTTTCCAGCGGCCGCAAGGGTTACTTGTTGAAGCCGGATGCTCCGCAATTGCATACGCGGACCAGGCCGGACGCGTGGAAGGAATGGGCGGTGGCCGCGAATCGGCCGGCGGGGAGCGGGCGGCGGCAGATGTTCGACCATTTTTATTTCAGTCTGCAGGCGGCCGTCGCGGGGCTGGGGGTTGCCATCGGCCCCTGGCATCTCGTTCGCGACGATCTGGAAAGCGGTGTGCTGGTCGCGCCGATGGGTTTCGTGGAAGATGGCTCGCACTACTGCTTGTTGACGCCGGAACCTGTGACGGCCGGAAGCGCGCAGTCGGATCTGCTTGCGTGGTTGAAGACGATGGCTTGACGGGTGCGGAAGGGGCCGCGTGACGCTGACCGGGTATCCAAATGTCCGGCCAAGGCGTGGGCTGGGGCACGGAGATGGCCCGCTAACGCCGAACGCGGTCGGCTGCTTCCGGCGGCAGATTCAACCGGTCAACGCAACAGCTTGATGGAATCGTTCAGCCGGCGTATCGAAGTTTAGTGTCTTGCGTAAATTGTTCATAATTGCCTGAATCCATCGGGGTCATATGTTTTTCCGGGAAAATCCGCCGCACGTTGTTCAGCGCAGATCATTCCGACAGGATGAATGCTCAAATATCTATCCCCGATCAAGACGCATGGAATGCATGGCAACCGGCCGTACCCGCTCAACGATTGAGCGAGATCCGAATGCGCTGGTGCATCGTCGGAGGATGGGCCCTCGATCTTTGGCACGGCGCCCGGACGCGCGAACATGGCGATCTGGAGTTCACGATTTTGCGAGAAGACTTCGGCGGATTCCGGCAGGCATTCAGCGATCCGGAGTTCCACACTGCCCGCGCCGGCGTTGTCGAGAAACGGCCGGACAATCAGGAAGTGCCGTTCGACGTCATGCAATTTCGGGGATTCGATCGTGCAGCTGAATGTTGGCGGGTCGATAGGATGATCGAACCTGGAACGCGCGAATGGTGAGCCTGCAAGCGGGATCCGTCGTTCAAGCGATCGCGTGCCGAAATGGTGATGCGAACTGCCGACGATATCCCGTATCTGAATCCGGCCGCGGCACTTTTGTTCAAGGCCAGGGATCGACGCCCCAAAGACCATCGGGATTTCGACAGGGCATTACCGAAACTGCCGGTTAGCGAACGAGCGTGACTGAACGACTACCTGGGCGCTCTCCACCCCGGCAATGAATGGGCGCGGGTGCTTTAACGGCCATTCATCATCTTTTTGAGTGCATTCATCGACGTGCTTGCAAACAATGGTTGCCGTTGGACTAAAGTGAACATTCCCTGCACCATTGAACCCGCTCTCTTCAAACGAAGGCCAACGACGAGGTCAAACCATGCAACTTCAAACCGGCAACCTGTTCAGCGTCGAAGGGCAGCGCGGCGGCGACGAGCGGATCGATATCCTCGTCACGGGGCAGCGCCTGAACGTCGAGCGGATCGTGTCGATGGGGCACGCGAGTCCCGACGGGTTCTGGTATGACGACTCGCGCGCCGAATGGGTCGTGCTGCTGTCGGGGGCGGCCGTGCTCGAGTTCGAAGAGGGGTTGACGCGGCACGACATGCGCGCGGGCGATTACGTGCTGATCGAGCCGCATTGCCGCCATCGCGTTGCGTGGACGCATGAAGACGAGCAAACCGTCTGGCTTGCGGTCTATTACGAACGCTGAAGAAAGTATTGGCGCGCTACGTGATCTGCCGATCAGTCGGCGCGCCACGCGCTGAATGAGCAAATCGCCATCAACCCGGAGCGGTCTTTGAATACCGCCGGTATCGATGCCCAATATCGCCGGACAGCGCGCTGAACCCGCGCGCCGGTGCGCGTCGAGAACCTTATTCCTGGATCAGGAATCGATTGCGATTCTTCGCATCCTTGATCCATGCGGGCGCGCGACCGCGGCCAGACCAGGTCGCACCGGTCTTCGGGTCGCGATACTTTGCCTGCACGGGGGCGGCCGCTTGCTTGGCCGACCGGCCTCGACGTGCGCCGAAAATGTCTTTCTCGGTAATGCCGAATTCCGCGACCTTGGCGCGGATATCATCGACGATCGACTGGAATTCCGCGGCGCGCGCTGCTTCGGCTTTCTCGGCCAAAGCTTCCATTTGGGCTTTCAGTTCCTTGTAAGTTGCCATGTATCGCTCTTCGGGTTGTGTGTTCACACATGATAGCGGTTTCAATAGGAAATGATGAGGAAATTCTCTCCGACTACGAATTCCGCCGGCGATATGGCGCGCAAGACTGCTTCGAACACCTGAAAAGTGTGTCGCATTTGGCGAACGCGTACATGATTGTCGAGAAGCATAAAACGGCCTGGCCACGTCTCTTTGGCCGTTCGAGGCGGAGCTTATCCTTCGGGACACGCCCCGAAGACTCAATTATTCTTTATCTTTTTTCGGAAGAATCGGGGAATTCACGGATGAACAGAGACGACAAGCTGCGGCAGGTGGCGGCCGCATTCGGATTCGATCCGGACGAGGAAATCAGGATCGGCGGAAAGTACACGCCCGTTCTGGTCGACGGGAGTACGGCCTACATCGCCGGCCAGATTCCCCGGGTGGGAGAAGTGGTGCACTTCGTCGGCGTGGTGGGTGCAACCGTTTCGCTGGACGACGGTCGCCGCGCGGCGGGAATATCGGCGCTGCGTGCGCTGTCGCTGATTCGCAAGCATTGCGGCACGCTCGATGCGATAGCGACGGTTCCCCGCATCACCGTGTACGTGCGGAGCGCACCCGGCTTCACGATGCAAAGCGAAGTTGCCGACGGCGCGTCCGACGTCTTGTATGCGGTGCTCGGCGATGCGGGCGTCCATACGCGTTCGTCGGTCGGCGTGCTGCAATTGCCCAAAGGCGCTTCGGTGGAAGCGGATTTCATTTTCGGGTTGAACCGCAGCCAGGCCGGTAGCTGATATCGCTGCGGCCGAGGTCGACGATCACGACCTGCCGGCCCGATGAAATCGCGAAACGGTTCATCGCCGCAATTGCCCGGTCTCGACGAGCTGCTGAAAGAACGCGTTCATCGATTCGGCGAGCGGGCGGTAATGAATGTCGAGTTCGTTGCGGCTGCGGCTGTTGTCGGCACGCCAGGGAAATCCGACGTTGCGTGCGATCATGCGGCGCGTCACGTCCTTGTTCGCCAGCGGGCCGAACAGCCACACGAGCCATTTCGGCAGGATGCGCCGCGGAATCGGGTAGTCGGCGCCGTACCGGTCGAGCAGCGTGGCCGCCATCGCCGGCAAGCTCGTGTCGTGGCCCGAGACGATGTAGCGGCCGTTTGCGTCCGGCAGGAATGCCGCCCGCAGATGGGCGTCGGCCACATCGCGCACGTCGACCGCACCGATGCCGAGATCCGGTACGCCCATTTTCATCGTGCCGTTGCCCATCTGCCGCACGATCTCGAAGCTTTCCGACGTGGCGTACGGATTGATGCCCGGCCCGATGACGAGCGACGGATTGACGGTCACTAGATCCCAGCGATCTTGCCCGCCGGCGATTTTCCACGCTTCGCGCTCGGCAACTGTCTTCGAATACGAATAGGGTTGGTGAGTCAGCGACGAGCTGGTGTTCCAGACGGCCTCGGTGAACACGCCGTTCGGTGTCGCGGCGAGATCGGCATTGTCGCCGTAGATGGCGGCGCAACTGCTGGTCAGCACGACACGCCGGACCGACGGCGTGCGGTTTGCCGTTTCGAGCACGTTGCGCGTGCCGAGCAGCGCCGGATCGACCAGTTCCTTCTGCGGATCACGTACATGGACAGTGAACGGCGACGCGGTATGGAACACGATCCGGCAACCGGCCATCGCGTCCGCGTACGATCCGGGTTCGAGCAGATCGGCGCGGAAATAGCGGATCGTGCCGCGCGCGCCGGCCGCGATGCGCTGCAGATGCTTCAGCTTGTCCGGGTCGTCCGGATCGCGGACGGCCGCATGGACCGTCAGGCCTGCGTCGAGCAGCCGTTGCACGAGCCAGCCCGCGACATATCCGGTTGCGCCGGTCACCATGACGGGGAGGTCGGTATCGATTTGCATCTTCGTGGCTTCCGTGACGGATGATGTTCGACATGATGCCGATTTTTCGCGAGGCGATGGCTCGCGAAGTGCGACAGGTGCGGCCGCATCGGCATCGCGTGCCGGTGCGGCGGATCAGGGGCCAGCAGGACGACCTGGCCGGTTACCGATCCATGCTTGTGCGCGAGTCATTGACGCACCGCCCCGCGCCCGATTACGCTCCGCGGATCGCCCACGGAGGAAGATCGATGAACGACGACGCGACGGAACGGGTGATCGAACTCGCCAGACATGTCATCGGCTACATGCAATCCGCGTTTCCCGGCTGGAACGAAGTTTACGTCCGTTTCGACGCGCCGAGCGATGTTCAGCGCGGCGTACGCGCTTCATACGCGACGGCGGCCGGCATCGAGTTGATCTCCACGATGCAGCATCGCGGTTTAGTCGACGGCGTCATGCGCATCGGCGCGCAACTGCGCGACGCGCTGGCGAATGACGGAAAGAAATTCCGCGTCGCGCTTTTTCGTGCCAATTCCCGGCTTTCCTATCGAATGGACTACGAATGGAGCGACCACGCGCGCTGGAACATCACGAAGCTCGGTGGCGCATCCGGCCGTCCGGACGGTCTGGAGGCGCTTGAACCGCTTGAACCGCTGGACTGATGGTAGCTCCGGACGTGGCCGCTTCGGCAATCGCAGCAACGGATGCATCATCAGTTCGTCACATTGACGGAATAACAACGATACGTATCGCCGCAACGACGGAGGCCTGCAATGCCGAAAGCAAAAAAGAAACTGCTACCGAAGGACTTCGAAGCGTTGCTCGACGAGGGCGACCTCGCGAAGCTGCAGGCCGTGTTCGACACTTGCGACGTAAATGCACGCGGCGGGGTCAGCAAACGGACGGCGCTGTCGTTCGACCGTTGCCCCGACGATCTCGCGCGCTGGCTCGTTGCGCAGGGTGCGGACGTCGGCGCGGCCGATGCATACGGCAACACCGCGCTGCACGTGCGCGCCCGCAGCCGCCGCGGCCGCTTCGACGTGCTGCTGGAACTCGGCGCGGACGTTCACGACGATGGCGCATCGGTCGGCACCGCGCTGCACGCGGCGGCCGATTCGCGCAATGCGCAGTCGGCCCGCGTGCTGCTCGACCACGGCGCCCGCGGCGACGCGTTGAACCGCGACGGGCAGACGCCGCTCGAGCGCGCGCTGCGCACCTGCGGCAATGCGGATCTGGAACACATGGTGGCGCTCGCCGAGGTGCTGCTCGGCGCCGGCGCGGCGAGGACGCCATCCATGCAAACCAGCGTCACGGAGATCGGCGAGCGTTTCGAGTTCATGCGCGAGCGCTTCAACCCGGAATCCGTCGATGCGGCAAGCGCCGCGCTGGAGCGGCTCTACACGCTGTTCGACGTGCCGCCGGTGCCGCGCCGTCAACTGCACGACGCGCGCTCGCCGATCGTCGTTGCGGCCGGTACGTGGCAGGAGCAGCATCAGGCTTTGTGGACGCAACTGGTGCCGGGAGCCGGGCATGCAGCGACGGTGCAGGGCGAACTCATCCGGATCTCGGGCCGCATCGCGTACGAGCTCGACCACAACGGCGGCTGCAACTGGGACGCGGACTTCCGGAAGATGGCCGATGCGTTCGCGGCATTCGTGCGCACCGGTACGCCGCTGCCGTCGGCCGATTTGTCGGACGTGGAAGCGGTCGTGCGCGACATCAAGCGCCAGTCCGGCGATCCGGCGCAACTGTGCCGCTTCGCCGTCGCATGGGTGCGCCTGAATCCCGATCCGGTCAAACTCGAACCGCCGCCTTATCGGCGGTAACAAGGCGCCGGCGCGAACCGAGCAATACCGGTGCGTGCACAACATTCGTGCACGCTGCAAACCCCCGTTTCCGACTCGGCCGACAGCAGCGCACCGGCTACAGACCGTTCAAGTCGCGCGCGATCGCGCCGTAGCGCCGGCGGCACAACCATGTGCTCGCCGGCCATTCCACTCCCGGTAATTTCCGGAAACCCTCACCTTCCCGATATCGGCCGGCATCCCCACTTTTGGGGATGCCGGCGCCGGTCAGTCCGCCTACGATTGGCAACAGTGCATCGGGGACGGATGTCACCGGAGCGCGCGGACAGGGTCGCCATTCCGTGTCGAGCGCCGGGGACGTCCACGCAGTTGACCGACACGGTCTTTGCGTACGCCGACGAGCAACGTGTGCGGTGCGTCGTTTGCATCGTCGCACGATGGCGCGTCGATGACGGAAGGCCTGATGTCGCATTTCGGGGAATTTCAATCAATATGCTGGCACGAGACTATGTGGAACGAGAGCTTTCTCACATCCAGAGAATGGTGGCTCTGCTGGACAGCGAGACGATCGCTGAAGACGTGTCGATGTCGGGCGCCGGACGCGTGAGGCACCCGAGTTACTGGCGAGGGCGGATCGAGGAACTGCTGTCGACGCCCGATGTGCCGCGTCACCTCAGGCAGCTCAGCGAAGCGGTGCTCGCGAAGATCGACGCGATGGAGTTGCGATACGTAGCGATGAGGTAGGTGCGCCGCCGGTGCCGGCGGTGGTTGCGCCGACATGCACCTGCCGTCGCGATGGACGGCGTGGCCGGCACGACGCTTCCGCACCGCCGTGATCGCGCAACGTGGCCCTCCATCGCGCGATCGATCGCATTACCCGTTGCTTATCTGGCTGCCATCACCGCAAGCAACGCCGCGCGAAACGCGGCCATCTCCGCCGCGGTGCCGATGGATACGCGCAGGTATTCCGGCGGGCCGGACTCGCGAATCAGGACGCCGTGGCGCAGGAGTCCGCTCCAGATCCGGTGGCGATCGGCAAACCTGCCGAACATCACGAAGTTGGCGTCCGAATCGGCCACCGCGAAACCCTGGCTGCGCAGCCAGCAAACGGTTGCGTCGCGCTCGGCCTTGATCGCGTCGACCTGCGACAGCATCTCGTCACGCGCGACCAGCGCCGCGCAGGCGGCCGCCTGCGTAAAGGCGGACAGGTGATAGGGCAGTCGAACCAGCTTCAGCGCGTCGACGAACGCAGGCGCACATGCGCAATACCCGACGCGGCCGCCCGCGAACTTGAACGCCTTGCTCAGCGTGCGGGTAACGACGAGCCGAGGATGGTCGGGCAGCAGCGTCACCGCGCTGCGGACGCCGTGGCGCCGGAATTCCGCATACGCTTCGTCCACGACGACCACGCCCGGCGCGATGTCGAGAATCGCGCGGATATCGTCGACGGGAAGCGCGGTCCCGGTCGGATTGTTCGGCGACGTCAGCAGCACCACGCTCGGCTGATGCTCGCGGATGCTGTCGATCGCCTGCTGCGGATCCAGCGCGAAATCCTCGGTGCGCGGCAACGTATGCAGGCGCGTGAAGGTCGTGCGGCAGTATTCGTCATACATCGGATACGCGGGCGTAAAGGCCAGCGCCGAGCGCCCCGGGCCGCCGAACGCCTGGAGAATCTGCTGGATCACTTCATTCGAGCCGTTGGCTGCCCAGACGCTCGATGCGTCGACCGTCACGCCGGTGTCGTGCGTCAGATAGGCGGCCAGGTGCGCTCGCAGCTCGGCAAAGTCGCGCTCGGGATAGCGGTTCGCCTGTCGCGCCGCGTCGGCCACCGCAGTCGCGATGCGCTCGACGAGCGACGGCGACGGCGGATACGGATTCTCGTTGACGTTCAGGCAGACCGGCACATCGAGTTGCGGCGCCCCGTACGCGCGCTGCAACTTGAGGTCCTCCCTGAGCGGCAAGTCCGACAAGGACACATCCTGCCAAGGTCGTTGCATTGGAGACACTCCGTACGTTATCGATCGATCGGCGCAGCAGGTTTCAGGGCGGCCAAAAACAAAAAAGGCGCCTGAGGCGCCTTGGTTGTCGTCCTGATCGGGAAAGCTCCCGATTCAAGTGCTAGATGCGAAACGAACCACGGCGCAACAGAGGGCGTGCGTGGTGATGGTGCAGGTGGGTCGTCGCGTTTCGGATCTTCATGCGCTGCATCATGACATACGCCGATCCTGATGAAAAGCCGGTGTCATGATGAATTCCGCGAAGGTGCACTGCAGTCCCGAGCGGTGCCGCCGAGTGCGAAAGCCGGGCTCTTTTGCGCTGAAAGGAATCGAAAGCTTGCCAAGAATGGTCGATACGTCTGACGAAAAACGGTATCAAACGCGGTATTCCGAATCAAATGCGCACAGGTAATTTGGACAATGTCGCTGGTTGAGTAAGATGCGCGCAAGACGTTCGACAAAAACGCACGGCGCGGGGTAGCCAGATGCAACGGAACGGATTGATTCCATCGGCATGGTTCGATGACATCTACGCTGCGGCACTGGGCGATCAACGATGGGAAGCGGTGCTGGACGGGCTGCGAACGACGCTCGGCGTGCGCATGGCCACGCTGCTGTGGTTCGACGAGGCGGCAGGGGTGCCGGCGATCGAGCTGGCGGCCGGCGACGACGCGTCATGGGTCGCCGCGTGTCACCACATCTACAACACCGAGTTCTACCGGTACGACCCGGTCGTGCCGGTAGCCGGCAACTGGCCGGCGGGCCGCTGGTTCGAGGACGTCAAGCACCTGTCCCCGCAACAGCGCACACACGGCGTGTTCTATCAGGAATTCCTGCGTCCTTACGGGCTCGGCAGCATCTCGGGCCTGTATATCCATCGCGAAGAGGGCGGCGGCGCGTTTCTCAGCGTACAGGGCGGGCTCGAATCGCAAGGTCTTTCCGACGATCAGCGCCGCACGATCGAAATCATGGGCGCGCATATCGGCCGCGCGCTGCGGATCCAGGCGCGCATCGGGGAGCTCGAAGCGCGCGTGGCCGCCGCGGAATCGGCGCTCGATGCGATTCCGGTGCCGGTGTTCCTGCTCGGCGAACAACGCGAACTGCGATATACGAATCGCGCGGCCGATCAACTGATCGCGGCGGAACCGGCGATGCGGATCGTGAACGGGCGCTTCGCGCCGGAAGGCTGCGTCGACGATGTGCAATGGCGGCACGCGTTCGCGCGCGGCGGGTTGCTGCTGCGCCGTGCGACGGGCGAACCGTTGTCGCTCGCGCTGATGCCGATTCCCGAACAGTCGCGCCTCCTGCATGAACGGCCCGGCGTCGCGGCACTGATGACCGCCGCCGACCTGCGTTCGCCGGCGGCCCGCGCGCAGCGGCTGCGCGTGTTCTACGGGCTGTCGTCGGCCGAGGCCGATCTCGCCGTGCTGCTGTGCTGCGACGGGCTGTCGCCGCAGGAATGCGCGGCGCTGCGCGGCGTGTCGATCGGCACGGTCCGCGCGCAGATCAAATCGATCTACGCGAAGACGGATGTGGCGCGCGCGGCGCAACTGACGTCGCTGGTCATGCAGACGTAAAGGTGTGGCGAGGGTGTTTCGAGCGCCCGCGCTTGCACGGATTCCTTCCCGAACCTTCGCAGTTCCGCCGCGCGCGATGCGTGTGCCGGCGCGTGCTCTTGGCCGCGCGCGAGCGTGCTTGCGTTGTGGTCAGTCGTCCTATAACAAAGGCAACCGAAACGAAAGATTGCTTTCCGGCGTCAGCAAACCAGCCACGCGGGCACCCGATTCAAACGCGGACCCATTCCCGGAAAACGTTTCGCTGAAAATCGCCGAAACGGAGAATACGATTCCCCGGATTATGACGAAAGCCACTGGCAGCAGCGGTTCTAGGGGTATGCACCAAGTGAGTTAAACGATTAACCGACGTACATTCGCGTCAACACATCATACGACGTATGACTTTGCGGTTCAGGGGAGCGCATCGCCGACGAACGCGCATGCCGACGGATCGCCGCACAACAACGAACGACCATCAAGGAGACTCACCATGAAGCACCGATTCACCGGTTCCCGTACCGCACTGGCCGTCGCGCTGCTGGCCGGCTTCGCGATGTCCGCGCAGGCGCGCGTGTTCCGCTCGGCGGACGTGCACGGCGACAACTTCCCGACCAACATGGCGGTCAAGTTCATGGGCGACGAGCTGTCGAAGCAGACGGGCGGCAAGGATTCGATCAAGGTATTCGGCAACAGCGCGCTGGGCTCCGAGAAGGACACCGTCGACCAGGTCCGGATCGGCGCGATCGACATGGCGCGCGTGAACGGCGCGTCGTTCAACGAGATCGTGCCGGAATCGCTGATCCCGTCGTTCCCGTTCCTGTTCCGCGACGTCGATCATTTCCGCAAGGCGATGTACGGCCCGGCCGGCCAGAAGATCCTCGATGCGTTCACGGCGAAGGGGATGATTGCGCTGACCTTCTACGAGAGCGGCGCGCGTTCGATCTATGCGAAGCGCCCGGTGCGCACGCCGGCCGACATGAAGGGGCTGAAGGTGCGCGTGCAACCGTCCGACCTGATGGTCGACGAGATCAGGGCGATGGGCGGCACGCCGACGCCGATGCCGTTCGCCGAGGTGTACACGGGCCTGAAGACGGGCCTCGTCGACGCGGCGGAAAACAACCTGCCGTCGTACGAGGAAACGAAGCACTACGAAGTGGCGCCCGATTATTCGGAGACGCAGCACGCGATGACGCCGGAAGTGCTGGTGTTCTCGAAGAAGATCTGGGACACGCTGTCGCCGCAGGAGCAGGCGGCGATCAGGAAGGCGGCGGCCGATTCGGTGCCGTACTACCAGAAGCTGTGGACCGCGCGCGAGGCGTCGGCGCAGCAGGCGGTGACGAAGGGCGGCGCGAAGATCATGCCGGCCGCGCAGATCGACCGCGCGGCGTTCGTGAAGGCGATGCAGCCGCTGTGGACGAAGTATGAAAAGACGCCGCAGATGAAGCAGATCGTCGACGAGATCGAGGCGACCAAGTGACGCGTCGCACTTCCCTGAACGGCGCGGTTGCCGCGGATTCGCCGGGCGCCGCCCCGGACGGCGCGGCGTCGGCGCGGCCGCACGCCGCGCCGTTCCTGCGCTGCGTGAACGACGTGCTGTTCCGCGTGCTGGCCGTGATCGCGTCGGCCTGTCTCGCGGTGCTCACGGTGCTGGTGTTCTACGCGGTCGTGATGCGCTACGTGTTCGAGAACGCACCGGATTTCGTCGAGCCGATCGCGCTGCTGCTGGTGATCGTGATCGCGATGTTCGGCGCGGCGATGAAGGTGCGCGACGGCGGCCATATCGGCCTCGATTCGCTCGTGCGCCGGCTGCCGCCGAACGCGCGCACCGTGGTCGTCGCGATCCAGCACCTGAGCCTGATCGCGTTCGCGATCGCGATCATGGTCGGCTGCGGCAGCATGGCCGCGGAGACGATGGGCGACCGCATTCCGATCATCGGGATTCCCGAAGGCGTGCGCTACCTGATCACGATGCCCGCGGCGGTCGCGATCATCCTCTTCTCGCTCGAGCACCTGCTCGCGCTTCGTCGTTCTTCGTCGGGACAATAACGCCATGGAACTCGCGATCCTGTCCGTCAGTTTTCTGATTTTCCTCGTGCTCGGCGTGCCCGTGTCGTTCGCGCTCGGGATAGCCTGCGTGCTGACCTATATGGTCGAAGGCCTGCCGATCGCGACCGCGATGCAGGCAATGATCTCGGGGATGAATGCGTTCTCGTTCCTCGCGGTGCCGTTCTTCATTTTCTCCGGCGAACTGATGCTGCACGGCGGCATCGCGGACCGGATCCTGCGCTTCGCGCAGGCGACCGTCGGCCATTTCCGCGGCGGCCTCGGGATGGCGAACGTCGTCGCGTGCACGCTGTTCGGCGGCGTGTCGGGCTCGCCGACCGCCGATACGTCGGCGATGGGCGGCGTGGTGATCCCGCTGATGAAGCGCGAAGGCTACAGCGCCGCGTACGCGGTCAACGTGACGACGCATGCGTCGCTCGCCGGCGCGCTGATGCCGACGTCGACCAACATGATCATCTATGCGTTCGCCGCGCAGGGGATCACGGGGATGCTGCACGGCCAGCCGGTGAGCGGCGTGTCGATCGGCGACCTGCTGTTCTCGGGGCTGTTGCCCGTGCTGTGGGTGATGGGGTTCGTGCTCGCGGCCGCGTACTGGCAGGCCGTGCGTCACGGTTATCCGCGCCGTGCGGACGGCTCGTCCGCGCTGCCCGCATTTCCCGGCTGGTATGCGGTGCTGCGCAGCTTCGTCGGTGCGGTGCCCGGGCTGATGGTGATCGCGATCATCCTCGTGTGCGTCGCGAAGGGGATTGCGACCGCGACCGAGGCAGCCGCGATCGCCGTCGTGTACTCGCTCGTGCTGACCGCGATCGTCTACCGCACGCTGACGGTCGCGAAGCTGCGCCGCGCGCTGTCGCATGCGGCTCGCACGACGGGTGTCGTGCTGCTGCTGATCGCGGTGTCCAACATGCTGCGCTTCCAGATGTCGTACCTGGAGATCCCGGATGCGATCGAAGGGCTGCTGAAGCAGTCGACCGCAGCGCCTTGGCTGATGCTGCTGTACATCAACATCATCCAGGTGTTCCTCGGCACGTTCGTCGACATGGCCGCGCACATCCTGATCACGACGCCGCTGTTCCTGCCGATCGCGATGGCGTGCGGTGTCGGGCCGGTGCAGTTCGGGATCATGCTGCTGCTGAACTGCTCGCTCGGCCTCGTGCACCCGCCGATCGGCTCGGTGCAGTTCGTCGGCTGCGCGATCGGCAACGTGTCGATCGGCGAGACCACGAGGATGGCGTGGCCGTATTACCTCGCGATCTTCAGTGCGATCAACATCGTCACGTACATGCCGTTCTTTTCGACCTGGCTGCCGAGCGTGATCAGCGGGCACGCAGTGTTCTGATCGAGCGCTTCGCTTGTCTTCACCCATCGCGGCGCCGGAAGACCGAGGTTGTCCGGCGCCGCAGTTGCATGTGCCGCTCCTTTCACCGACACGAAGACTCATGAACACGAACACACTCCGGCGCGTCGTCGTGGCGGCCGTATTCGGGATGGTCACGTCGCTCGCGCACGCTGCGACCTATGCATACGTATCGAACAGCGATAGCCGCGACATCTCGGTGTTCGGCATCGACACGTCGAACGGCGCGCTGACCGCGATCGAAACCGTGCCGGTCGGCGGCACCGTGATGCCGATGGCGCTGTCGCCCGATCATCATCGCCTCTATGCGGCGCTGCGCTCGACGCCGTATCGCGTCATCAGCTTCGCGATCAACCCGCTCGACGGAAGGCTGATCGAGCTCGGCCGCGCGCCGCTCGCGGACAGCATGGCTTATGTCTCGACCGATGCGTCGGGCCGCTATCTGTTCTCTGCGTCGTATGGCGGCAACCTGCTTGCGGTGAACCGGATCGGCGAGAACGGCGTCGCGGGCGAAGTGCAGCAGACGGTCAAGACCGGCCCGATGGCACACGCGATCCGCCAGTCGCCGGACGGCCGCCACGCGTTCGCGTCGGTGCTCGGCGCCGATGCGTGGCTGCGTTTGCCGTTCGATGCGTCGACGGGCACGCTGACCGACGTCGCGACGCCGGCCTACCGGCTGCCGGAGAAATCCGGCCCGCGCCATTTCGTGTTTTCGTCGAGCGGGCGCTTTGCATACCTGATCGACGAACTCGACGGCAAGCTGCACGTGCTCGCGCTGTCGCATGGCAGCGCCGACGCGCGGCCGATCCAGACCGTGTCGATCCTGCCGCCGGATTTCCACGGCGACAAGCCGTGGGGCGCGGATCTGCACCTGACGCCGGACGGGCGATTCCTGTATGCGTCGGAGCGCACGTCGAGCACGCTGGCCGCGTATCGGGTCGACGCCGCGTCGGGCAAGCTCGCGCGGATCGGCACGTTCGCCACCGAGAAGCAGCCGCGCGGCTTCGGCATCGACCCGTCGGGCAACTATCTGCTCGCGGCCGGGCAACTGTCGCCGACGCTTGCCGTCTACCGGATCGACCGCGGCACGGGCCGCCTCGACGAGATCGGCAAATACCCGGTCGGCAAGGGTGCGAACTGGGTGGAGATCGTCACGTACGACGGGACGAACTGACTGGCGGCGTACGGCGCGGCGTTTTCGTCGCTGCGCGATATGCGGGTCGTCACACGCACGTCCGCTACCTGTGCGATGATGCGCCGCTTTGCGTTCGTCGCAGCCCGCCGCAGACCGCGGCGCCCGCTTCCGGGCCGCTGCCGATCGTGTTGACATCCGGAGACGACATGCCCGCACACACCATTCATGGCAGTACCCTGCATTACCAGGATCGCGGCGCCGGATTTCCGGTGCTGCTCGGGCACAGCTATCTGTGGGATGCGGCGATGTGGGCGCCGCAGATCGACGCGCTGTCGCGCAAGTATCGCGTGATCGTGCCGGACCTGTGGGGGCATGGCGCATCCGGCGCATTGCCTGAAGGCACGCAGACGCTCGACGATCTCGCCGCGCACGCGAGCGCGCTGCTCGACGCGCTGGAGATCGAACAATGTGCGGTCGTCGGCCTCAGCGTCGGCGGCATGTGGGGCGCGCGGCTCGCGTTGCGCGAACCGCAGCGCGTCCGCTCGCTCGTGCTGATGGATGCGTCGCTGGAGGCCGAGCCCGATGCGACGCGCATGCGCTACTTCGGCATGCTCGATGCGATCGCCGCTGCGGGCCGCATCGCGCCGCCGCTGCTCGACGCGATCGTGCCGCTGTTCTTCCGGCCGGACGTGAATCTGGCGGACCCGGTGCCGACCGCGTTTCGCGACGCGCTGGCGAACCTGCTCGCCGACCGGCTGCGGCAATCGATCGTCCCGCTCGGCCGGTTGATCTTCGGGCGGCCCGACACGCTGTCGGCGCTGGCTGGCCTGGACGCCGAACGCACGCTGCTGATGTGCGGCGCGGGCGACATGGCGCGCCCGCCGTCGGAAACCGTGAAGATGGCGGGCGTGATCGGTTGCGCGCATGCGCTGGTGCCGGACGCCGGCCACATCTCGAACCTGGAAAGTCCCGCGTTCGTCACGCGCGCGCTGCTCGACTGGTTCGACGGGCAACGGTTGCCGTCGAACTGAAGCACGCGTGTGCGACGCCGGCGGCACATGCCGCGCGGCGTCGCACAAACGCGTCGTCGCAACGGCTCGTGCATCGACATCGAACAGCCGAACGGGCGTGCACGAACCCGCAACGCGTGCCTAGCGCGATCGCTTGACCGGCGCGCGCCACTCGGCCGTGGCCAGCTTCGCGATGAAGAAATCGGCGAGCGCGCTGACCTTGGCCGGTCGCGCACGAGCAGAAGGCGTGACGAAGTACAGGCCGCCTTCGGGCAGGCGCCAGTCGGTCAGGATCGGTTCGAGCCGCTTGTCCGCGAAATACTGCGTCGCGACGAACTCGGGCAGCTCGGTGATCGCCAGCCCCGCGAGCACCGTCGGCAGCAACGCTTCCACGCTGGTGCCGCGCAGCATCCCGCCGGGCGTGACCGCGCAGGTTTCACCGTCATGGCGGGTAAAGCGCCAGACGTCGCGCTGGCTTCGGTTTGCGTACGTCAGGCATGGATGGGCGCCGAGCGCCTGCGGATGCCGTGGGCGGCCATGGCGTGACAGATAGGCCGGCGACGCGACGACAAAGCGGCGAACCGGTGCAATGAGCCGCGCGACGAGCGACGAGTCTTCGAGAATGGCGATGCGCAGTGCCGCATCGAAGCCGTCGCCGATCAGGTCGGACTGCGTATCGGTCAGATGCAGATCGACGGCGATGTCCGGATAGAGCCCGAAGAATTCCGGCAGCAGCGGCGCAACCCAGCGCGCGCCGAACGACAGCGGCGCCGCCAGCTTCACGAGGCCGCGCGGACGGCTCGACGCCTCGCGCGCGAAATCCTCGGTTTCTTCCGCATCGGTGTAGAGCTTCGCCGCGCGTTCGATCAGCGTATGGCCGTAATCGGTGAGCGCGAGTCGTCGCGACGTGCGGTTGAACAGGCGCCCGCCGAGCCGCTCTTCGAGGCGCGTCACGGCACGCGAAACCGTCGCGACCGACACGCCCATCGCCGTCGCCGCGGCGGCAAACGAGCCTTCTTCGGCGACCTTCGCGAACATCGCGAAGCCTTCAAAATCCGGCAGTCTGGACATCGACATTTTTGCAATGATGGTTTTCAATCGTTTCTGTTTCGAAAAATAGCACGGCGCCATACATTTGTCTCACCGCAATGCAGAGATGAATCATGGAACCCAAACTCGAAGGAAAGATTGACGTCGCCACCGGCGGGCCCGATTCGGCCGCGCTTGAAGTTTTCGCATTTGCGACGCCCAACAGCGTCAAGGTGCCCATCGCGCTGGAAGAGATGGGCGTCGACTATCGGCTCGTGCCCGTCGATCTGCGCCGGGGCGAGCAGAAGACCGACGCATTCAGGGCAATGAATCCCGATGCCAAGGTGCCGGTGCTCGTCGACCGGTCGGCGCGAGCGGATGGCGGCATCGTGCTGAGCGAGTCGGCCGCGATCCTGGTCTACCTGGGCGAGAAGACCGGGCAGTTGCTCCCCAAGGACGGCCCGCAGCGCGGCAAGGTGTTCGAACAGCTGTTCTTCCACGCGTCAGGACTGAGCCCGGCATTCCTGCAGGCGTTCCGGGTGGCGATCCAGGCGTCGCCGGAACCCGATGCCAAAGCGCGTGCGCTGGCGGACGTGGACCGGACGCTGGGTGTGCTCGATCGCGTGCTCGAGCGCAACCGATACGTGGCCGGCGACGCTTACAGCATCGCGGACATCGCGCACTTCGGCTGGATGTGGCGCCACCAGGCGATCGGCGCGACCCTCGATGGCTTTCCGTCCGTGGCGCGCTGGTACGACGAAATTGCCGCGCGCCCGGCGGTCGTCACAGCCGTCGAAAAGACCCTGGCGCTCGCGCGGTGACACGACCGCGCTATCCGGCGACCCACTTCATTTCATTTAGTCAGGAGAACGATGATGAACGACCGTATCCATGAACTGCTCGAACGCAATCTGCAGGAAGTCTTCGGCGAGGGCGACGCGGCGCGCCGGCGCGCTGCGATCGAAGCGCTGTATACCGACGACTGCGTGCTCTACGTGCCGCCCGGCACGTTCGTCGGACACGACGCGCTCGACAAGTTCGCCGGGGATTTGCGCGCGACGCATCCTCATTTCGTCTATACCGCGCACGGCAAGCCGCAGGCACTCCACAACGCCGGTCGCGTGGCGTGGGGCTCGGGCCCGCGCGGCGAAGCGCCCGAATACACGGGCGTGGACGTGATCATCGTGCGCGACGGGAAGATTGCCGCGCTTTATGTGTTCCTGGATTCGGAGCCGTCGTAGGTGTGCGGCGGGCGGGTTTTTCGCCAAGTCGCGTGAATTGCGTTACGGATAATCCAAGAACCGCGACGTCGGCGCCGGCAGCGTCGGCGTCGCTCGAGAAGTCCGACGCCGCCGACGCGTCGAACACGCGGTTGTAGTTCGCATACGCGGCGAAGCCGTTGCGGAGGTTCTCGCGATGCTGGAACGTGATCGAGTAGCGGTTGGTGTGCGTCGTTGCGTCGTCCTGCAGCACGCTGACGGACAGCGAGCCGGAACAGGCCGACATGTACCGGGCCGGCACGACATCCGGCCGTTGGCCGGATGCCGGTTACATGCCGAGATCAATTTCCGGCCGAGGCCGTCGCGATCGGCGTCGCGTCGTGATGCTGGATCGCGTAAATCTGGCGATTGCGTGCGATCTCCGCATGCGACGGCGGATAGTCGTTCCGGTTCGACGGCAGCAGACCGTCGGCTTCGGCATCGATCAGTTGCTGGCGGACTTCGGTGCGCGTGAGCGGCGCCTGCGTGGACTGGGCGAAGGCCTGCGTGCCGAACGGCAGGCTCAGCGTGGCAACGACGAAAGCAGCGACGAGTTTCATGATGGCTCCTGGGCAGATGAATGAACGGGCGAGTGGGGATGGGCCCACGACTCGAATTCTGGTCGCCGCGGCAGTCACCACCCTGACCCGCCGATTACAGTTTCGTAATCAGACCGTGGCGCGCCTGCGCGCTGCGGTTCGCCCGCCCCGTTTCCCGGTAACATCGGCGCATGTCACCACCGAATGCGATGGAACCGATCATGCACATCCTGATAGTCGAAGACGAGCCGAAGACCGGCGCGTACCTGAAGAAGGGACTCGAGGAATCCGGCTTCAGCGTCGATCTCGCGAAGGACGGCGGCGAGGGGCTGACGCTCGCGCAGGAAGAAAGCTACGACGTGATCGTGCTCGACGTGATGCTGCCCGTGCTCGACGGCTGGAGCGTGCTGAAGCGGCTGCGCGACACGCACGCGACGCCCGTGCTGTTCCTGACCGCGCGCGACGACGTGCAGGACCGCGTGCACGGGCTCGAACTCGGCGCGGACGACTACCTCGTGAAGCCGTTCGCGTTCGTCGAGCTGCTCGCGCGCATTCGCACGCTCGCGCGCCGCGGGCCGCCGCGCGAGACGGAGCGCATTTCGGTGGGCGATCTGGAGATCGACGTCGTGCGCCGCCGCGTGAAGCGCGGCACGGTGCGGATCGACCTGACCCCGCGCGAATTCTCGCTGCTGCAGCTGCTCGCGCGCAGGCAGGGCGAGGTGCTGAGCCGCACGCAGATCGCGTCGTACGTGTGGGACATGAATTTCGACAGCGACACCAACGTCGTCGAGGTCGCGATTCGCCGGCTGCGCGCGAAGGTCGACGACGATTTCGCGGTCAAGCTGATCCATACGGTGCGCGGCGTCGGTTACGTGCTCGAACCGAAGGACGCCGCATGACGCTCGGCCGCTCGCTCGGCGCGACGCTCGCGCTCGCGTTCGGCGCAACCACGCTCGCCGTCTTCGCGCTCGTCGGCGCGTACGTGTACTCCGGCCTCGAGCGGCAGGTGAGCACGCAGGACGACCTCGACATCGTGCTCGCCGCGCGGCATACGCGCCGGCTGGCGGGCGAACTCGATTCGGTCGATGCCGTGCGCACGCATGCGGACCGGCTGACGAGCCAGGTGCTCGGCAACGAGGCGCTGTCGATGGCCGTCGTCGACGGGCAGGGCAAGCTGCTCGCGCGCCACAACGTCGAGCGGACCGAATTCGAGGATCTGCCCGGGGCGGCCGCCGGTGCATCGTCGCCCGCGCTGCCTGCATTACCCGACGCCGAACTGTTTCCGCCGCACGCGACGCCGGTGCCCGCGAACGTACGGATTACCGCCGACCGGATCGCGACGTGGGCCGCCGACGGCGGCACGCCCGTGCGCGGCGTGGTCGCCGATGCCGAGTTGCGCGACCACACGAAGATCCGGATCGCGATCGCGCGCAACATGAGCGATCGTGCCGAACTGCTCGACGGCTACCGCGACAAGCTGAAGATCGCCGGCGGCCTGGGCGCGCTGTTCGTGATGCTGCTCAGCTACTGGCTGATCCGCCGGGCGCTCGCGCCGCTGCGCGAGATCGTCGCGAACACGGGCCGCATCACCGTCGACAAGCTCGATACGCGGCTCGATGCGTCGCGCGCGCCGCGCGAGCTGACGGCGCTGGTCGATGCGCAGAACGCGATGCTCGGCCGCTTGCAGCAGGCGTTCGGGCACCTGTCGCAATTCAGCGCGGATCTCGCGCACGACCTGCGCACGCCGCTGAACAACATGCGCGGCGCGACCGAGGTGGCGTTGGCGCGGCCGCGCTCCGCCGACGAATACCAGGCGCTGCTCGAATCGAATCTCGAGGAATACGACCGTCTCGCGCGGATGATCGAGAACGTGCTGTTTCTCGCGCGCGCCGAGCATCCGGGCTTCGTCACGCGGCAGCGCGCATTCGACGTGCACGACGAACTGGAGCGCATCGCCGGTTATTTCGAAGGGCTCGCGGACGAAGCCGGCTCGACGCTGCTGGTCGACGGGCACGGCCGGCTGACTGCCGATCTCGAACTATTTCGCCGCGCGGTCAGCAACCTGCTCGCGAACGCGCTGCGCTACACGCCGGCGGGCGGCGTCATCACGCTGCGCGTCGACGAAACGGCGGATGCGGTGCACGTCGTCGTCACGAACCCGGGCGAGCCGATCGATCCCGCGCTGCTGCCGCGCATCTTCGACCGCTTCGTGCGCGGCGACCCCGCGCGCAGCGGCGGCGTGCCGGGCGGCACGGCCGGGCTCGGCCTCGCGATCGTGCGCTCGGTGATGGAACTGCACGGCGGCACCGCACGCGTCGAAAGCGACGCGGCCGGGACGCGGTTCATTCTCAGCTTCGTCAAGACGCCAACGGCGTAGCGGCCGCGTGCGCGGCGGCGGTTGCGTCCGCACCCGCACCCGCACCCGCACCCGCACCCGCACCCGCACCCGCACCCGCATCTGCGCCGGTATGCCAGCCGCCGCCCAGCGCCGTCAGCAGCCCGACCGCCGCCTCCATCCGGCGCGCGGCGATCTGGTCGGCCACGCGGCGGTTCGTCAGCGCGATCGTCTGCGCGGTCACGACGTCGAGGTAGCTGACGGCACCCGCGTTGAAGCGGTTGGTCGTCAGCCGCAGCGACAGGTCGGCCGCATCGGTCGCGCGCTGCTGGCTGCCGGCTTCCGACGCGAGCGCATCCAGCGTGGAAAGCTGATCCTCGACCTGCTGGAACGCGACCAGCACCGTCTGCCGATAGTCGGCGACCACGCCGTCGTATTGCGCATGCGCGCCGCGCAGCGACGCGCTGTGGCGTCCGCCGTCGAACAGCGTGCCGGCGAGCTGCGAGCCGAGCGACCAGAACAGGCTCGGCGCGGTGAGCCACGGCGCGAAGAACGAGCTTTCGAGCCCCGCGCTCGCCGACAGCACGAGATCGGGAAAGAACGCTGCGCGCGCCTCGCCGATCTGCGCGTTCGCGGCCGCGACGCGGCGCTCGGCCGCCGCGATGTCGGGCCGCCGTTCGAGCAGTTGCGACGGCACGCCGGCCGGGATCGCTGGCACGTCGAACGATTGCACGCGCGGCGGCAGCGCGAACGTCGACGCGCTTTCGCCGACAAGTGTCGCGATCGCATGCTGGCGCTGCGCACGCGACGCATCGATGTCGGTGTCCTGTGTGCGCGTCGCTTCCAGTTGCGTCTCGGCCTGCGCGACCGCCGACGCGTCGATCGCACCGGCCGCGAGCTGCTGTTTCAAGAGCTTCAGTGCGTCCGCATACGCGCGCACCGTATCGTCGAGCAACTGCTTCTGCGTATCGAGCGAACGCAGCGCGAAATAGTCGGTTGCGAGCGTGGCCGTGACCGACAGCTTCACGGCCTGCAGGTCGGCCGCGCTCGCGTCGGCGTTCGCCTGCGCGCCCGTCACCGCGTCGCGCACGCGGCCGAACAGGTCGGGTTCCCAGCTCGCGGCCACGCCGGCCTGATAGTCGGGCGTCGTCTTGCCGGCGAGCGACGAGCCGAGCTTGTTCTGCGACAGGCGCGAGCGGCTCTGCGCGGCGCCGGCCGTGACGGTCGGCAGGAACCCCGCATGCTGGTAGTCGACCATCGCGCGCGCCTGCTGGAGATCGGCGATGGCCTTCTTCACGGTCTGGTTCGAGATGTCGACACGCGCTTCGAGCGCGTTCAGGTCGGCATCGTCGAAGACGGTCCACCATGGGCCGCGCGGCGCGACATCGGCCGGCGCCGCGACGTTCCAGCCGGGCTGGGCGGCGGGGGCGTTCGCAGCCGGTATGCCCGTAGCCGGTACGCCCGTAGCCGGTATGCCCGCATAGTGCGCGGGCACCGCGATGGTGGGCGGCGAATAGGGCGGCAATGTCGAGCACGCGGACAACGCGGCCAACGCGGCAGCGACGCCGAGTGCGACGACGCGGCGGGCGAACGGAAGCGGACGAACGAAGCGCATGACGGATCTCTCGCGGGTTTTCATGGGCGGATCAACCTCGGGCGTGCGTGGAAGCTGATGCCGGCATCGAAGCCGGCGCCGCGACGGCGGTGGGCGTCGACGCAGCCGCGCTGGGCGCAGCCGTCGCACCGGCTGCGGGGCCCGTCTGCGCCGCCGGCGCGACCGACACGATCTTCACGGTTTCGCCGGCGGCAATCGAATCGCCCGGGTTGTCGATCACGCGATCGCTCGCGGCGAGCCCCGACACGATCTCGACGCGCGTGCCGAAATCGCGCCCGATCTGCACGGTCTTCAGCGCGGTGGTGCCGTTCGCGGCGACGGTCGCGACCGTCACGCCGTTCGGCCGGAACAGCAGCGCGCTGACCGGCAACTCGAACGCGGGGGCCGCGCTCGGCACGAGCAGGTGCGCCTGCGCATACGCGCCGGGCAGCAGCGCGCCGTCGCCGTTGTCGACGTCGATCTCGACGCGCAGCGTGCGCGTGACCGGATCGATCGCGCCGGCGCTGCGCGCGATGTGCGCGGCGAAGCGCCGCCCCGGATACTGCTGCGTGGTCAGGTAGACGGCGGTCCCGGTCGTCACGCCCGCTGCGCTGTCCTGCGGCACGTCGACGAACACGCGCAGCGTGCCGGTTTGTTCGAGATGGAACAGCTCGCCGGACAGGCCGGGGCTGCCCGGCGTGCCGCCCGCGGTGACGAGCGTGCCGACGTCGACGTTGCGCGCGGTGATCACGCCGTCGAACGGCGCCGCGACCGCTTCGTACGACACCAGCTCGGTCAGGTGCGCGACGTTCGCCTGCGCGGAGGCCAGCATCGCGCGCTTCGCGTTCATGTCGGCGACCTTCGAGTCGGTGTCCTGTTGCGACACCGATTGCGTCTTCAGCATGTCCTGCCAGCGCTGCGCGGTCGATTTCGCATAGTCGTAGTTCGCCTGCGCGGTTGCCGCGTCGGCGCGCGCCTGCCGCAACTGCGCGTCGAGGTCGGGCGCGGTGATCTGCGCGAGCGTCTGCCCGGCCTTCACGTGCGCGCCGATGTCGGCGCTCCAGTGCGCGATATAACCGCTCGTGCGTGCATAGATCGACGCCTCCGCGTACGGCATCACCGCGCCCGGCAGCGTCAGCGTCTGGTCGGCGGGCGCTGTGCCCGGCAGGATCACCGACACCGGCAGCGCCTGCTGCGCGGCGACCTGCACGCGTTGCGCGGCGCGCGCGTCGACGCGCGGCACGATGCCGGCGGCCAGCAGCGCGGCGGCCACCGCGATCGCGACGAGCGGGACGGCCAGCTTGCGGCCGCGACGGGGTGGCGAAGTGTCGGGCGTCGTGTCGCGCGCGGTTGACGGTGCCGTGTCCGCATCGGCGGCCGGCGGCGGGGCGAGAGGTTCGGTCGTGTCGTTCATGATGGTTCGAGGTCGGGCGAGTCGAAGGGAGTCGTTGTGAGGCTGCGATCAGGGCAACGCCGGCGTGTCCTGCGCGCGGCGCGCGGCGGCCGCGTCGCGGCGCCGGTCGAGCCATGCATGGACGAAGCCGAACACGACGGGCACGAACAGCAGCGTCGACAGCGTGCCGAACGCCAGCCCGCCGATCACCGCGCGGCCGAGCGGCGCGTTCTGTTCGCCGCCGTCGCCGAGGCCCAGCGCCATCGGCAGCATGCCGATCAGCATCGCGAGCGCGGTCATCACGACCGGGCGGAAGCGGCTGAAACCCGCGTCGAGCGCGGCCTGCCACGGCGGCGCGTCGCCCGCGATCAGCTCGCGCGCCGCGTTGACGACGAGGATGCTGTTCGCGGTCGCGATACCGATGCACAGGATCGTGCCGGTCAGCGCGGGCACCGACAGCGTCGTGCGCGTGACGAACAGCATCCATGCGATGCCGGCGAGCGACGCGGGCAGGCCGCCGACGATCACGAGCGGGTCGAGCCACGACTGGAAGTTGACGACCATCAGCAGGTAGACGAGCGCGATCGCGAGCGCGAGGCCGCCGAGCAGCCCGGCAAACGATTCGTGCATCGCCTGCACCTGGCCGCGCAGCACGATCGACGAACCGGGCGGCAACTGCGCGCGCGCAGCGTCGACGAGCTGGGTCACGTCGGCCGTGACGCCGCCGAGATCGCGCCCCTGCACCGACGCGAAGATGTCGAGCACCGGCTGCACGTTGTAGTGCGACACGACCGCCTGCTGCGTCGCGCGCGAGAAGCTGCCGAGCGAGCCGAGCAGGTTCTGCGCGGGCGCGCCGGCCGGCGTCTGCGGCGAACGCGCGGTGCCCGCCGGCAGCGGCACGTTCGCGAGCGCCTGCAGCGAATCGACCGAATACTGAGGCGACTGCACCATCAGCGGATAGCTGACGCCGTTGCGCGGGTCGAGCCAGAAGTTCGGCGTCGTCTGCGAGCTGCCGGACAGCGCGATCAGCAGATTCTGCGCGACGTCGCGCTGCTCGAGGCCGGCCTGGATCGCCTTCGTGCGGTCCACGTTCACGTTGATGGCCGGCTCGTCGCCGGGCTGCTGGATGCGCGCGTCGACGAGGCCGCGCACGCCGCGCAGTTTCGCAAGCAGCGCGTTCGCGACCGCGCGGTTCTGGTCGAGCTTGTTGCCGACGATCTGGATGTCGATCGGCGCGGGCAGCCCGAAGTTGAGGATCTGGCTGACGATGTCGGCCGGCAGGAACGCGAACGTCACGCCGGGGAACGACTGCGCGAGCAGGTTGCGCAGCTTCGCGACGTACGCGGCAGTCGGCGCATGGTTCGGCTTCAGCGTGATCATCACGTCGGCGTCCTCGGTGCCGATCGGGTCGGACGAGTCGTACGTGAGGTTGATCCCGCTCACCGGCACGCCGATGTTGTCGAGCACGCTCGCGATGTCGTTCGCGGGAATCACGTCGTGGATGCGCGCTTCCACTTCGTCGGTCAGGCGCGCGGTTTCCTCGATCCGCGTGCCGGTCGGCGCGCGCAGGTGCAGGCGGATCTCGCCCGTGTCGACCGACGGGAAGAAATCCTGTCCGGCGAACGCGAACAGCCCGGTCGACGCGGCGCACGCGAGCAGGAAGGCCGCCGCGAAACGGCGGCGGCGCGCGATCGCCGCCGACAGCAGCGCGCGATAGCGCAGCCGGACCGCCTCGAAGCGATGTTCGAACGCGGCCTGGAAGCGTGCGATCCGAGCGAACACGCCACGCGGCGGCCGGCCGTGCCCCTTTGCGCGCATCAGCGCCATCGCGAGCGTCGGCACCAGCGTGCGCGAGAAGAAATACGACGCGACCATCGCGAAGATCACCGCCTCGGCCATCGGCACGAACAGGTAGCGCGCGACGCCGGTGAGCAGGAACATCGGCACGAACACGATGCAGATCGACAGCGTCGACACGAAGGTCGGCACCGCGATCTCGCCCGCGCCGGTCAGGATCGCGTCTTCGAGCGGCGCGCCGCGTTCGAGGTGATGCGTGATGTTCTCGATCGCGACGGTGGCATCGTCGACGAGAATCCCGACCGCGAGCGCGAGCCCGCCGAGCGTCATGATGTTGATCGTCTGGCCGAGCGCGGCGAGCGCGAGCAGCGACGTGAGCACCGCGAGCGGGATCGACACCGCGATGATCAGCGTCGCGCGCCAGCTGCCGAGGAACAGCAGGATCATCAGCGCGGTGAGGCACGCGGCGATCAGCGCCTCGCGCACGACGCCCTGGATCGCCGCCTTCACGAACACCGACTGATCGCCGAGCGCCGAGATGTGCAGCGCCTTCGGCAGGCCGGCCGCGATCTTCGGCAGCATCGCCTTGACCTGGTCGATGATCGTCAGCGTCGATGCGCTGCCGGTTTTCTCGACGGTCAGCAGTGCCGCGCGCTTGCCGTCGGCGCGCACGATGTTGGTCTGCGGCGCGTAGCCGTCGCGAACGTGCGCGACGTCGCGCACATACACGACGCTGCCGCCGATCGTCTTCACCGGCAGGTTGTTCAGCGCGGCGACCGTCTGCGTGCTGCCGTTCATCTGCACGTTGTACTCGCGCGTGCCGATCTTCGCGGTGCCGCCGGGCAGGATCAGGTTCTGCGCGTTGATCGCGTTCACGACGTCGATCGGCGCGAGCCCCTTCGCCTGCAGCGCGCGCGTGTCGAGATCGACGACGATCTGGCGGATCTTGCCGCCGAACGGCAGCGGCACGGCCGCGCCCTGCACGGTCGCGAGCTGCGTGCGGATGAAGCTGTTGCCGAGGTCGTACAGCTGCTGCTCGGCGAGCGTGTCGCTCGACAGCCCGAGCTGCAGGATCGGCACCGTCGATGCGTTGTACGTAATGATGTTCGGCGGCAGCGTGCCGGGCGGCAGGATCCGCAGGATCGACGCGGAATTGCTCGCGGCTTCCGCGATCGCGCGGTTGATGTCCGCGCCGGGGTGGAAGAAGATCTTCACGACCGACACGCCGTTCAGCGACTGCGATTCGATGTGCTCGATGTCGTCGACGTCGGACGTGAGCGCGCGCTCGTAGTTCGACGTGATGCGCTTGGCCATGTCCTCGGCGGAGAAGCCGTTGTACGACCAGACGATGCTGACGACCGGGATGTCGATGTTCGGGAAGATGTCGGTCGGCGTGCGCAGGAGCGCGAGCGGTCCCGCGATGAAGATCAGCAGCGCAAGCACGACGAACGTATAGGGTCTGCGCAACGCCAGCCGGACGATCCACATGATGTTTTCCTCGAAGCAGGGCAGGGGTGCCGCATTCGATGCGACGAGCGTGCAGTCTGACGATGCCGCGTTGACCCGGCCCTGACTCGAAGATTACGAAGCTGTTATCTGCGTGCGGCGCCGCAGATTTCAGAATTGTCATCCGGCGGTCAGCGTCGCGCCGGCCGCGATCACCAGAATGAACGTGTCAGGCGGCGAATCGCATCCGCGGTTCCGCCGGCGGCGCATCGACGATGCGTCTTCATCGAACCGTTCTGGGGAGTTTCATCATGAATCGCAGACTGATCGCAGCCGCCGCGCTGCTCGCACTCGCAATCGGCACGCCGGTGGCCGCTTTCGCACAAACGTCGTCGTCGGGCCCGACCCGCGCCGACGTGATCGCCGACCTGGTCCAGGCGCAGCGCGACGGCACCGTGCCCACGTCGAACTGGGACTATCCGCCGAGCACGCAGACGATCGCGCGCAATCGTGAGCTGTATGCGATCGCGCACGGCGAGCAGGGCACCGCGACCGCGTCGGCGTCCGTGCCGACCGTCAGCGCGCAGTAAGC
Organism: Burkholderia sp. BKH01; assembly: GCF_025685725.1. Taxonomy (NCBI): domain Bacteria; kingdom Pseudomonadati; phylum Pseudomonadota; class Betaproteobacteria; order Burkholderiales; family Burkholderiaceae; genus Burkholderia; species Burkholderia sp. BKH01. Next base: position 198,443 of record NZ_JAOTQT010000004.1, read on the forward strand.
CGGGAGTCGGGCGATGAAGTTCCTTTCCCGACTGGCGATCGCCGCGCTGCTCGCGGCGGCGGTCGCGCCGGCGTTTGCGCGCGGGATGCCGCAACTGCCCGATGACGACGGCGGGCGCGCCAGTGTGCTGCGCGAGTTGAATCCGACGCGGATGAATGGCGATGCGCGGGCGCATGCTGGCGGCGTCGTTTCGAATCAGGATGGCGAGACCGACAGGAAGGCGGCGACCCGCCGGAACCGAGTCTCGTCGAGTCCTGCCGCGATGGCCGTCATGCTGCCCGGCTTACGGGCGATTGGCGGGCGCGCGCCTGGCGTTCGTGCAAGCGCCCGATCGTGAAGGCAGCCGGTTCACCGGCAATACTCGGGAAGCGCGCGCCGTTTCGCTGGCTGCCCGGGTTCAGGCAGTCGTCAAGTATTCGGCGAAACTTCGGTTGCCGAAGGCGCAGCCACCGCCGCCGATTCGTCGGCAAGCGCCCACCGCTTCACGAGCCCGGCGATGACGAGCACGGCCACCGCACCCGTCAGCGGCGCAACCGCCATGATCGGGAGAATTTGGCCGAGCCCCAGTCCCGCGCTCAGGATCGCCGCGCCGGCAAACGCGCTGCCGATGGCGCCAAGCCGCCCGAACGCATGCATCCAGCTCAGGCCGGTGGAGCGCGCCACGGTCGGGTAGAAGCGCGCGGTCAACGCGTTCATCCCGGTGTTCGTGCCGGGAACGAACCACCCCCAAGCGAATGCGAGGACCTGCAACGCCCCAAACGTCGACTGCATGCCATGCACGGCCCAGAGCGACACGGCCGCCAGGCAAAAGCTCGCGGCGATCGTCCGGTAGCGATCGAAGCGATCCATCAGCCAGCCGATCGCGATCGAGCCCAGCGTGCCGCCCCAGTTCAGGAAGCCGACCATGATGGCGCCCTGGGCACTCGTATAGCCGGCCTCTTTCGCCATTGTCGGCAGCCAGTTGTAAAGCAGGTAGGTGACGAACAGCCCGACGAAATAGCACAGCCAGATGAGGACCGTGCCGGCGATGTAGCGCTTCGACAGGATGGTGCCGATCGCGCCGCCTTTCACCTTGGGCTGGGCCGGCAGGAAGAATCGCGTATCGGCGGGCACGCGCGTGCGGCCGATCGCGGAAAGAATCTTCGCAATCAGTTCGGGGCGCTTGTTCTGGACTGTCAGGAAAGCTGCCGATTCGGGCAGCCAGAGCATGAGAAGCGGCACGCACGCCACGGCCAGCGCGCCACCCACCGTGAGCAGCGTGCGCCATCCGTAGCCCGGAATGATCCAGGCCGCGATGAAGCCGCACAGTGCGGCGCCCACCGTGAACCCGCTGTACACGATGGTTACGAGGAACGAGCGCCGACGTTCCGGCACGTACTCGGACCACAGGGTCACGACGTTCGGCATCACTGCACCCAGGCCGAGCCCGGTGACGAACCGGATGGGCAACATCGTCCCGAGCGAGGTTGCGTGCGCGGTGGCCAGGGTCCCGACGCCGATGATCAGCACGCTGGCGACCAGCACGCGCTTGCGCCCGAACCGGTCGGCGATCGGTCCGCCGAGCAGCGCGCCCGCCGCAAGGCCGAACAACGCGGCGCTGAGCACCGGCGCCAGCGCGTTCTTGGTGACGCCCCATTCCTTGATGAGTTCCGGCACGACGAAGCCGATGATGACGGTATCCCAGCCGTCCAGCGAGATCACGATGAACGTCAGGACGCCGACCAGCCACTGAAACGGGCTGACCGCGCGCTCGTCGATGAATTCCCGGACATTGATGGATCTTCCTGATGCCAGCATGGCTGTCTCCTGCGATGGGGCACCGGGCCCTTGTATTGCGTCGGTCGATACCCGACGCGGTGCACCGCAGTGTTCGATCGCCGAAATTCCGCGTCCAACAAGAAATTCCGTTCACCGCGACAAGGAAACGTTATCGATCGGCATCGCCCTTCGGCTGCCCGGGCATTCCGTTACCCAGTTTTTCCAGCAGAAACTCGGCGAACACCGACACCGCGGGCGGCAACGGCGGGCGGCTCGTATAGACGAGCTGCAGCCCGAGGCCGGTGCTCGAACGTCGATAGGAAGGCAGCACGCGCACCAGTTTTCCCTGCTCGATCGCCGGTTCGGCGAGCAACTGCGGCAGCAGTGCGATCCCGAGCCCGGCGATGCAGGCCTGTACCACCACGCGCATGTCGTTGACCGAGAAGCGGCTGTCGATCGAGATTTCCTGGGTGCCGCGCGGCCCCTGCAGGCGCCACATGCTGCGCCCCTGACGGCTGGACACCGTCAGGCAATCGTGGTCGGCCAGATCGCGCGGCGTGCGCGGCGCGGCGCGCCGTTCGAGGTAGGCGGGGCTTGCCGCGAGGATCATGGTGCCCGGCGCAATCCGGCGCACGCGGAAGCTGCCGCCGGTCTCGATCCCCATCCGCAGGGCCAGGTCGATGCGCTCGCCGATCAGGTCGGACGGCGTGTCGTCGAGCAGGAAGTCGATGCTGATCTGCGGATAGCGCGCATAGAACTCGGCCAGCCATTCCAGCCGGAAAAATTCGAACAGGCCGGCCATCGCGGTCACGCGGACCGTGCCGGACGGCGCCTGCCCGTCCGCATGCAGCCGCTCGATCTCGAAGAGCCGGTCGAGCGCCGGCGCATAGCGCTCGAACAGCGCCTGGCCTTCGGTGCTCGGCGCGAGCTTGCGGGTCGAGCGATGCAGCAGGCGCGTGCCGAGTTGCGCTTCGAACTGATCGATGCGCCGGCTCAGCGTATTGGCCGGCATGCGCAGGCGCCGCGCGGCCTCCGAGAAGCTGCCGGCGCGGACGACCTGGACGAACAGCGCGAGATCATTCAGATCGAGCATCGGATTCCTCCAAAAATGGATTAATCAAATCCTATTTATCCGTCTAGTGTAAAGCGGCTTCAGTCTCCATACTCGTCTCACGCTACAGACGAACACCTGACGTCTCAAGGAGATTGAATTGAACCAGCATCTGACGATCGCAGCAGGCGCACTCGCCGCATCGTTGTCGTTTTCCGCGTTCGCGGCCGCATCGACGTACCAGCTCGATCCGGACCATACGTACCCGAGTTTCGAGGCCGACCACATCGGCGGCCTGTCGGTCTGGCGCGGCAAGTTCGACAAATCGGGCGGCACCGTGACGCTCGACCGCGCGGCAAAAACCGGCACCGTCGAAGTGACGACCGCCATTGCGTCGGTTCATACGGGCAGCACGAAGCTCGACCAGGACTTGCAATCGAACCAGTTCTTCGACGCGTCGAAGTTCCCGGAAGCGACCTACAAGGGTGCGATCACGTTCAACGGCGACAGGCCGGCGACGGTCGTCGGCAATCTCACGATGCATGGCGTGACCCGGCCGCTGACGCTGAAGATCGATTCGTTCAAGTGCATGCCGCATCCGATGCTCAAGCGCGAAGTGTGCGGCGTAGACGCGGTGGGCGAGTTCGATCGCAGCGAGTTCGGCGTCGATTTCGGCAAGGCGTATGGCTTCAGCATGAAGACCCGCCTGCTGATTACGGCCGAAGCCCTCAAGCAGTAACCCCATTCGGAGAACCCTCATGAAACTGCTGCATATCGATTCCAGCATCCTCGGCCAAGGCTCGGTCAGCCGTGAACTGTCGGCGGAGGCCGTCGCGACCTTCCGCGGCCGCGACCCCGGCCTCACGGTGACGCGCCTCGATCTCGCCGCGACGCCGATCGGCCATCTGACGGCCGAACACCTGGCCGCCGCGCAAGGCGCGCCGATCGACGACGCGCTGAAGGCGGACGTCGAGATCGGCCAGCGCGCGCTCGACGAATTTCTCGCGGCCGACATCGTGGTCGTCGGCGCACCGATGTACAACTTCGGCATCGCGTCGCAGCTGAAGGCGTGGATCGACCGCATCTCCGTCGCCGGCAAGACGTTTCGCTACGGCGAGAACGGGCCGGTCGGATTGTGCGTCGGCAAGAAGCTGGTCGTCGCGTCGTCGCGCGGCGGCGTGTACAGCGAAGGGTCGCCCGTGGCCGCGTTCGATCATCAGGAAACCTATCTGAAAGCGGCGTTCGGCTTCCTCGGCGTCACGGACATCACGTTCATTCGCGCGGAAGGCGTGGCGATGGGGCAGGACATGCGCAGCGGCGCCATCGCATCGGCGAAGGAAGCGGCGGCTGCGCTCGCGGCCTGAAGGTGTTTGCCGGCTTGCTTTCTCAATTGCGCACAAACCGACGCGGACTGCTGACCCGGCCACGCCGCCTGTCGCACCTCGATACGCTGGAGCACACCCGATGAATGCCGTCGATCCCGTTTTGCAGACCGCCGTCGCCGGTCGTCAAGTCATCTTCCGTACGCGCGGCCACGCGCACGGGCCGGTCGTCCGGATGGCAAGCCCGTCCGACGTCGGCGAGATGATCAAGCCGTTCGTCTTCCTCGACCTGATCGATACGCAAGCGCCGTTGGGGCAGCCGGCCTTCGGCTGGCATCCGCATTCGGGTATCGCCACGCTGACGCTCGCGATCGATGGACGCGGCACCTACGCCGAATCCACCGGTCACGAAGGCACGATGGAGGCGGGCGACATCGAATGGATGAGCGCGGGGCGCGGCGTCTGGCATACGGGTTCCGTCGCGCCGCCGGTCAAGGCGTTCCAGTTGTGGGTCGCGTTGCCGCCCGGGCGCGAGCTGGCGCCCGCGTTCAGCCAGCACCTGTCGATCGACGACATTCCGTCGGACGGCCCGGCGCGCGTGCTGCTCGGCCGCAGCGGCGACGCGGTCAGCCCGATCGATGCGCCGCCGGGCATCAACTACGTCGTCGTGCAACTGAAGGCCGGCGAGCGCTGGACCTGCCGGCCGCCGCAGGGCTACCGGGTCGGCTGGACCGCCGTGATGGACGGCCGCCTGCGTACGCCGGACCCGGTCGGCCAGGGCGAACTGGTCGTCTTCGACCCGTCCGACGCTGCGATCGAATTCGACGCGGTGACCAATGTGCGCTTCGTGGTCGGTACGGCCATCCCGCATCCGCACGATCTCCATCTGGGCCACTACTCGGTGCACACGAGCGCCGCGGCGCTGGTGGAAGGCGAGCGCGAAATCGTGCGCATCGGCCGCGAACTGCGCGCCAAGGGCGTGTTGCGCTGATCGGAAAGCGCGCAAGCGGATATCCGCCGCGTGGCCCCGAACCGCGTGGCAAGCGACAGGAGACGATTCATGACGGACATGCTGCCCGTCATGGTGCCGATCGGCCTGGGGGCGGGCGCGATCGACACGTCGGCGGCTACCACCTCGCGTTCCTGTTGGGCGCCGGGGCCGCAGTAGCGGCGTCGGTGCTGGCTGGTGTGTTCATGCGGGCCCGCATGCCTGCGCCGGTACCCGGCGTTGCGTCGTCCGCCGCTTCGATCTGAAGCAAACCGGCGTTTTCCTTTCCGCTGCTGCCTTCCGGCATTCCGCCCACGGAATCCTGGCGCGACCGGCGCATTGCCGGAATGCGCCGGCTTTCACGCATTCGAATTGACCCGGCTCGCCCTCCGCTGCCGCTCCAGGCGCCCCCGCGCGCTTAGGTGTTTATACGTATGCCGATTCCGATATCGCTTCAATCCAAGATTTCATTGGAAGGTTATCGGACTTGTTCCTAGACTAATCCGGGGCATACATACCGGGCCGGCAGGCACAGCCCTGAACCGCGCGCGCCAAGCAGAAACAGAACAGCGCCGCGGCATACAACGACATCATCGGAGACGGACCATGACATTCATCAGGAAGCTGGCGGCCGGTGCGATCGTCGCCGCGGCGACGGTACTCGCGCCCGGCGCATTCGCGCAGCAAAAGCCGATCACGCTCGGGTTCTCGCAGGTCGGCGCGGAAAGCGCGTGGCGCACCGCGAACACCGTGTCGGTGAAGGGCGCGGCGAAAGACGCCGGCATCAACCTGAAATTCTCGGACGCGCAGCAGAAGCAGGAGAACCAGATCCGCGCGATCCGCTCGTTCATCGCGCAGAAGGTCGACGTGATCGCGTTCTCGCCGGTCGTCGAATCAGGCTGGGAGCCGGTGCTGACCGAAGCGAAGGCCGCGCACATCCCGGTGATCCTGACCGATCGCGGGATCGACGTGAAGGATCCGTCGCTGTACGTGACGATGATCGGCTCGGACTTCCTCGAGGAAGGGCGGCGCGCGGGCCACTGGATGGAAGAGCGTTACAAGAACGACGCGGGCCCGATCAACATCGTCGAGCTGCAGGGCACGGTCGGTTCTGCACCGGCCAACGATCGCCGCGCGGGCCTGCTCGAAGTGATCAAAAGCAATCCGAAATTCAAGGTGATCGCGTCGCAGAGCGGCGACTTCACGCTCGCCGGCGGCAAGCAGGTGATGGAAGCGTTCGCGAAGACCTACGGCAAGCAGATCAACGTCGTCTACGCGCACAACGACGACATGGCGCTCGGCGCGATCCAGGCGATGGAAGAGGCCGGGATCAAGCCCGGCAAGGACGTGGCCGTCGTGTCGTTCGATGCGACGAAGGGCGGCTTCCAGGCGATGGTCGCCGGCAAGATCAACGTCGACGTCGAATGCAGCCCGCTGCTCGGCCCGCAGCTGATGAGCGCGGTGAAGGACGTCGTCGCCGGCAAGCCGCTGCCCAAGCGCATCGTGACGAACGAGACGGTGTTCCCGATGAGCGTCGCGGCGCAGGTGCTGCCGACTCGCAAATACTGACATGGTCCGCACGGGCGGCGGCGCGGCGGCCGCCGCCGGCGACCGCTTCGAGGGAGGGTTCATGACGAGTCCGCCGGTGGTCGAGATGATCGGCATCGACAAGTCGTTTCCGGGCGTCAGCGCGCTGCAGCGCGTGAACTTCCGGCTGTTTCCGGGCGAGATCCACGCGCTGATGGGCCAGAACGGCGCGGGCAAGTCGACGCTGATCAACGTGCTCACCGGCGTGCATGCGCACGACGCGGGCGAGATTCGCGTCGGCGGCGAGCCGGTGCGCTTCGCCGCACCGCGCGAGGCCGAGGCGGCCGGGATCCAGACGCTCTATCAGGAAGTGAACCTGTGCGCGAACCTGTCGGTCGCCGAGAACATCTTCGCGGGCCGGCAGCCGATGCGGCGCGGCGCGATCGACTGGAACTCGATCCATGCGCGGGCGCGCGCCGCGCTGGCCGAACTCGACCTGTCGCTCGACGTCACGCGCTCGCTCGACGCGTATCCGATCGCGGTGCAGCAGATGGTCGCGATCGCGCGCGCCGTTTCCGTCGATGCGCGCGTGCTGATTCTCGACGAGCCGACGTCGAGCCTCGACGACGGCGAGGTCGCGCGGCTGTTCGACGTGCTGCGCCGGCTGAAGGCGTCGGGCATCGCGATCCTGTTCGTCACGCATTTCCTTGAGCAGACCTATGCGGTGTCCGACCGGATCACCGTGATGCGCAACGGCGAGCGCGAAGGCGAGTACCTGGCGCGCGACCTGCCGGTCGACGTGCTGGTCGCGAAGATGACCGGCCGCGAACGGATGTCCGACATGCTGCAGGCGGGCGCCGCCGCGGTCGAGCGCGCGGCCGGCGCGGCCGCGCCGTTCCTGTCGATGCGGCAGGTCGGCCGGCGCGGGATGATGAGCCCGCTCGATCTCGACGTGCGGCCCGGCGAAATCGTCGGTCTGGCCGGGCTGCTCGGCTCGGGGCGCACCGAAACCGCGCAGCTCGCATTCGCCGCGGAACGCACCGACACCGGTGCGATCGAGATCGACGGCGCGCGCAAGCGGCTGGCTTCGCCGCACGATGCGGTCCGGCACGGGATCGCGTATTGCCCGGAAGACCGCAAGAAGGAGGGCATCGTCGCCGCGCTGTCGATCCGCGAGAACATCGTCCTCGCGCTGCAGGCGCGGCGCGGCTGGTGGCGGCTGATCGGGCGCGCGCGTCAGCGCGAGATCGCCGATACGTATATCGCGCGGCTCGGCATCAAGGCGCGCGACGCGGAGCAGCCGATCGGGCTGCTGTCGGGCGGCAACCAGCAGAAGGTGCTGCTCGCGCGCTGGCTCGCGACGGACCCGAAGCTGCTGATCCTCGACGAGCCGACGCGCGGCATCGACGTCGCCGCGAAGTTCGACATCATGGAGCGCGTGCTCGCGCTGTGCGCGACCGGGCTCGCGATCCTGTTCATCTCGTCGGAGATCGGCGAAGTGGTGCGCGTGAGCCACCGGATCGCGGTGCTGCGCGACCGGCGCAAGGTCGCCGAACTGACCGGCGCCGACGCGTCCGAGGAGCAGGTTTACCGGCTGATCGCGGGAGGCCAGTCATGATGCGTGTGCGCACGCTGTTTCGTCATCCGCTTGCGTGGCCGGTGCTGACGCTTGCGCTGTTGTTCGCGCTCGACGTCGCGCATCGTCCGGGCTTCCTGTCGATCGCGCTGCTCGACGGCCACCTGTTCGGCGCGCCGATCGACATCCTGAACCGCGCGGCGCCGCTCGTGATCGTGTCGCTCGGGATGACGCTCGTGATCGCGACGCGCGGGATCGACATTTCCGTCGGCGCGATCGTCGCGATCGCCGGCGCGGCCGCGGCGATCGTGCTCGAAGCCGAGCCGTCGCGGGTCGGCACGGCGCTGGCCGCCGCGCTCGGCGTCGGGTTGCTCGCGGGCGCGTGGAACGGCCTGCTCGTCGCGTTCGTCGGGATGCAGCCGATCATCGCGACGCTGATCCTGATGGTGGCCGGCCGCGGCGTCGCTCAACTGCTGACGGGCGGCCAGATCATTCCGATCGGCGCGCCCGGCTACCTCGCGCTCGGCGGCGGTTATCTGGCGACGGTGCCGTGCTCGGTGTGGATCGCGGTCGCGACGATCGCCGCGACCGCGCTGCTGGTGAACCGCACGGCGCTCGGGCTGTTCATTCGCGCGATCGGCGTGAACCCGGTCGCCACGCGGCTCGTCGGGCTGCGCTCGGGCGCGGTCGTGTTCGGCGTGTACCTGTGTTCCGGCGTGATGTCGGCGGTCGCGGGTATCCTCGCGAGTTCCAACGTGCGCAGCGCCGACGGCAACAACGCGGGGCTGCTGCTCGAGCTCGACGCGATCCTCGCGGTGACGCTCGGCGGCACGTCGCTGCTCGGCGGCCGCTTCAGCCTCGCCGGCTCCGTGCTCGGCGCGCTGATCATCCAGACGCTGACCTACACGACCTATTCGATCGGCGTGCCGCCGGAGGCGACGCTGGTCGTCAAGGCGGTCGTCGTGATCGTCGTGACGCTGATCCAGTCGGACGCGGCGCGCGCGCTCGTGGTCCGGCACGCGTCGCGGCTGCTGCCTTCCGCGCGTTCGCGCACCACCTCTGGAGCCACGCCCCGATGACCCGATTCCTTGGCCGGCTCGCCGACCCGCGCACGCTGCCGATCGTCGTGACGATCGTGCTGTTCGCCGCGCTGTTCGGCTTCGGATCCGTGATGTACACGGGATTTTTCTCGATGCAGGTGCTCACCGGCTTGCTCGTCGACAACGCGTTCCTGCTGATCGTCGCGATCGGCATGACGTTCGTGATCGTGTCGGGCGGCATCGACCTGTCGGTCGGCTCTGTCGTTGCGCTGACGACGATCTTCTGCGCGGTCGGCGCCGAGCGGCTGCACTGGCCCGTGTGGGTGATCGTGCCGCTGGTGCTCGCGTTCGGCGCGCTGTACGGCGCGGCGATGGGTGCGCTGATCCATTATTTCCGGCTGCAGCCGTTCATCGTCACGCTGGCCGGGATGTTTCTCGCGCGCGGCGCGTGCTTCCTGATCACGACGCAGTCGATCACGATCAACGAACCGACGTTCCATGCGATCGCGGGCATCAGCGTGCCGGTCGGCGGCGGCACGCTGAGCGCGGGTGCGCTGATCGCGCTCGTGACGCTGGCCGTCGCGATCTACGTCGCGCATTTCACGCGTTTCGGCCGCAACGTGTACGCGATCGGCGGCAACGAACGCTCGGCGCTGCTGATGGGGCTGCCGGTCGCGCGCACGAAAATCGGCGTCTATGCGCTGAGCGGGCTGTGTTCGTCACTCGGCGGCGTGGTGTTCACGTTGTACGTGCTGTCGGGCTACGGGCTGCAGGCGCAGGGGATGGAACTCGACGCGATCGCCGCGACCGTGATCGGCGGCACGCTGCTCACGGGCGGCGTGGGCTACGTGATCGGCTCGGTATTCGGCGTCGGTATCCTCGGTACGATCCAGGTGCTGATCACGTTCGACGGCACGTTGAGCTCGTGGTGGACGCGGATCGTGATCGGCGCGCTGCTGTGCGTGTTCTGCGTGCTGCAGCGGGTCATCGAGCGGCACGCAACGCGGCGGCGCACGGGCGGTACGGGGCTGGGCGCGCAGCAGCCGAAGCGCGACACCGCGCACGCGCGGCCGGCCGAGCCCGGCGAGGACGCGGCGCTGGTGTCGACGATGCGGCGCGTGTAGTGCGCGTAGTGGATCGCGCGCCGCGCCGTGACGGGCAACGGGGCAGCGGCACGCACGACGTGGTTGATGCCTGGCCGCCGGTGCCTGTCGAAGGCGGCCGGCGCGCACGTTACGCGCGAACGGCCACCCGGTACAGGGTCGTTTGACGATAGACGGCACCCGGATGAAGGATGACGTCGTCGCGCAGGTCGGCCATGTTGACCTGATCCGGAAAGCCGCCGGCTTCGACGCACAGCGCGGCGTGTTGCGCGCACCGCGTGCCGCCCCTCACGCGCAAGCCGTCCAGATAGTTGCCGGTATAGAGCTGGAGGCCGCGCTGATCGGTCGACACGATCAATTCGCGGCCGCTTTCCGGATCGTAGATGCCGGCGACGGGCCTGACCGCGCGCGCGCCGTCGCGCAGCGCGAAGCAGTGATCGAAGCCGCGCGCCCTTGCAAGTTGCGCATGCGGCCAATCGAGGCGCGCGCCGAGCGGCGCGCTCTGCCGGAAATCGAAAGCGGTGCCGGTCACGTCAGCGGTGCCGGTCGGGATCAGCGCGTCGTCGACCTCGAGGAACGCGTCGGCGTCGATGGTCAGCACATGGCCGCGCACGTCGCTGCCCGCGCGGCCGCTGAGGTTGAAATAGCTGTGATTCGTGAGGTTGAGCGGCGTGGGTGCGTCGGTGACGCCGGTGTAGTCGATCGTCAGCGTGCCGTCGTCGTCGAGCGCATAACGAACCTGCACGCTCACGTTGCCCGGAAAACCCGCGTCGCCTTCCGGCGAATCGAGCCGCAGCGTCAGCCCGCCGCAGTCGTCGACGACTTCCCAGCGCTGGCGGTGAAAGCCGCTCGCGCCGCCGTGCAGCAGATTGCCGTTCTCGTTGCGATCGAGCAGGTAGTCGACGCCGTCGAGCGTGAAGCGCGCGCCGGCGATCCGGTTCGCCCAGCGGCCGACCGTCGCGCCGAGGTAGGCGCCCGATTCGACGTACTCGGCAGGCGTGTCGTGCGCAAGCACGATATCGGCGAAGCGTCCGGTGCGGTCGGGCGCGAGCCACGACACGACGGTCGCGCCAAGGTCGCTGACGACGACGCGCATGCCGTGCGTGTTGCGGAGCGTATAGCGCCGCACCGTGTCGCCGTCGGGCAGCGTGTCCCACGGCTCGGCGTGAACGCGTGCGACGCCGGGCGTCGGGCGGGGGGATTCGGTTTCGATATGCATAGGATGATTCGATGTGAACGGCGGGCTTCAGTGCGCGGCGATCGCGCGTTCCTGGTATTCGCGCGGCGTGCAGCCCAGCTCGCGCCGGAACACCGCGTACATGTACTGGAGCGACGTGAACCCGCAGCGGATCGCGACCTCGGCGCTCGACGCCTGCCGGCCGGCGAGCAGCGCCTGCGCCGCTTCGAGCTTGTGGCGCAGGATTTCCTGGTGCACGGTGCGCTGCAGTTCGCGCCGGAAGTGCTCTTCGAGCAGCGAGCGCGACACGCCGACGTAGTCGGCGACCTGCTCGGTCTTGATGCCCTGGCACGCGTACTGGCGAATGAAGTGGCGGGCGCGCATCACGTGCGGGCTCGCGAGCGGCTGGTGGCGGGTCGATTCGAGCACGTTGATCCCGACGGGCGGCACGAGAATCCGCCGGTCCGGAAAACGCGCGCCGCCCAGCATCTGGTGCAGCAGGTGCGCGGCCGTGCGGCCCATTTCCTCGGTGCCCTGGATGACCGACGACAGCGGAATGCGCGTGAGCGTGCGTGTGAGCGGGTCGTTGTCGATGCCGATGATCGCGACCTGTTCCGGTACCGCGAGGCCCGCGATCAGGCACGCCTGCAGCAGGTGCCGCGCGCGCGCGTCGGTCACCGCGATCACGCCGACGGGCTTCGGCAGTGCGTGCAGCCACCCGATCAACTGCTCGATCGCGTGGTTCCAGCCCGACGCGCTGGTCGACAGCCCGCGGTAGATCGGCGCGTCGACGCCGTCCGCGCGCGCGAGGCCGTCGAACGCGAGCTCGCGCTGCTGCGCCCAGCGGTTCTGCTGCGCGACGGGCAGGCTGTACATCGCGAAGTGCGGCAGCCCGGCGCCGATCAGGTGCGTGTACGCGAGCGACACGAGCTTTGCGTTGTCGGTCGCGATATACGGCACGCCGTCCGGATACTGCGCCGGATCTTCGTACGACGAACCGAGCGCGACGATCGGCAGCGGCGAGCCGGCGAGCGCGGCGGCGACGGCCGGATCGTCGAAGTCCGCGATGATGCCGTCGCCGTCGAAGCGCTCGATGCCGGCGAGCCGGCAGCGGAAATCGTCTTCGAGGAACAGGTCCCATACCACGCGCGTCGAGCGCAGGTACTGGCCGATGCCGCTGATGATCTCGCGGTCGTAGACCTTGTTGGCGTTGAACAGCAGCGCGATGCGGTGCGGCGTCTGAGTGGAAGGGGCGCGGTTCATCTCGGTCTCGAGGCGCGCGCCGTCCGGGGCGTCGCGCCGTTGTCTCCGGGCGCGCGGGCAAAGCCGCGCGGCTGTCTGGTGTCCGGCGATTGTAGGACGGAACGCGTGCCGTGCGCAGCGCGCTGGCAAGAAACGTTAAGCGTGCTGCGCAATTTCGCAATTGCGGGCGACGGGGCGCGCGGGCACGATCCAGCCAGATCGAATTCGGCCCGCACGCCAACGCGATGCACGCCGCACTGCAACAAGAAACCGGACGGAGACGCCATGTCGTATTTCGAACATATTCCCGCGATTCGCTACGAAGGCCCGCAGTCGGACAATCCGCTTGCATACCGCTATTACGACCGCACGAAGCTGGTGCTCGGCAAGACGCTCGAGGAGCACCTGCGGATCGCGGTGTGCTACTGGCACACGTTCGTGTGGCCGGGCCACGACATCTTCGGCCAGGGCGCGTTCCAGCGGCCATGGCAGCAGCCGGGCGACCCGCTCGAGCGCGCGCGCCAGAAGGCGGATGCGGCATTCGAGTTCTTCACGAAGCTCGGCACGCCGTTCTACACGTTCCACGACACCGACGTGTCGCCGGAAGGTGACAGCCTGCACGCGTACGTCGAGAACTTCGCGCGGATGACCGACTACCTGGGCGAGCGTCAGCAGGCGACGGGCGTCCGGCTGCTGTGGGGCACCGCGAACCTGTTCTCGCATCCGCGCTTCGCGGCGGGCGCGGCGACCAACCCGAACCCCGACGTGTTCGCGTGGGCGGCCACCCAGGTGCGCCATGCGCTCGACGCGACGCATCGGCTCGGCGGCGAGAACTACGTGCTGTGGGGCGGGCGCGAAGGGTACGAGACGCTGCTCAATACCGATCTCGTGCGCGAGCGTGAGCAGTTCGCCCGCTTCCTGTCGATGGTCGTCGAGCACAAGCACCGGATCGGCTTCAAAGGGGCGCTGCTGATCGAGCCCAAGCCGCAGGAGCCGACGAAGCACCAGTACGACTACGACGTCGCGACGGTGCACGGTTTCCTCACGCAATACGGATTGCAGAACGAGATCCGCGTAAATATCGAGGCGAACCATGCGACGCTCGCCGGTCACTCGTTCCATCACGAGATCGCGAACGCGTTCGCGCTCGGCGTGTTCGGCAGCGTCGACGCGAATCGCGGCGATGCGCAGAACGGTTGGGACACCGACCAGTTCCCGAACAGCGTGGAGGAACTGACGCTCGCGTTCTACGAGATCCTGCGCCACGGCGGCTTTACCACCGGCGGCATGAACTTCGACGCGAAGGTGCGGCGCCAGAGCGTCGATCCGGAAGACCTGTTCTATGGCCATGTCGGCGCGATCGACGTGCTTGCGCTGGCCGTCGAGCGCGCGGCCGTGCTGGTCGGCAACGACCGGCTCGACGCGCTGCGCCGGCAGCGCTACGCGCAGTGGGACAGCGCGTTCGGCCGCGAGATCCTGTCGGGCGGCTACACGCTGGAGTCGCTCGCCGCCGATGCGCTCGCGCGCGGCGTGAACCCGCGGCATGCGAGCGGCGCGCAGGAACGGCTCGAGAACATCGTGAACCAGGCGATCTACGGGCTGCGCTGACGCCATGTACATCGGACTCGATCTTGGCACGTCGGGCGTGAAGGCCGTGCTGCTCGACCGCGACGGTGCGGTGCGGGCCAGCGCGAGCCGGCCGCTGTCGGTGAGCCGGCCGCGGCCGCGCTGGTCCGAACAGGCGCCGCTCGACTGGTGGGACGCGGCATGCGGCGCGCTGGCGGCGCTCGTCGCCGACGCGCGTGCGGCCGGCATCGATCCGCATGACATCGACGCGCTCGGCCTGACCGGGCAGATGCACGGTGCGACGCTGCTCGATGCGCACGGCGACGTGCTGCGCCCCGCGATCCTGTGGAACGACGGCCGCGCGGATGCCGAGTGCGCGGAACTCGAGCGGCTGGCGCCAACGCTGCGCACCGTCGCCGGCAACCTCGCGATGCCGGGCTTCACCGCGCCGAAGCTGCTGTGGGTGCGCCGTCACGAGCCGGACGTGTTCGCGCGAATCGCGCACGTGCTGTTGCCGAAGGATTATCTGCGCTACCGGCTGACCGGTGCGTTCGCGACCGATCCCTCGGATGCCGCCGGCACGCTGTGGCTCGATGTCGCGAAGCGCGACTACGACGACACGCTGCTCGCCGCGTGCGGGCTGTCGCGCGACCAGATGCCCGCCGTGTTCGAGGGCAACCGCATCACCGGCACGCTGCTGCCGGCAATCGCACGCACGCTGGGGCTGCGCGAGATTCCGGTGGTCGCGGGCGGCGGGGACAACGCGGCCGGCGCGGTGGGCGTCGGCATCGTGCGGCCCGGCGACGCGCTGCTGTCGCTCGGCACGTCGGGTGTTTATTTCGCGGTGTCGGACGGTTTTCGCGCGAATCCGGAATCGGCGGTCCACAGCTTCTGTCATGCATTGCCGCATACCTGGCACCTGATGTCGGTGATGCTGAATGCGGCCGGCTGCATCGATTTCACCGCGCAGCTGGCCGGCTACGACGGCGTGGCCGCTCTGCTCGCCGACGCCGAGGCGAACGCGCGCGCGGAGCGCCCGTGGTTCCTGCCTTATCTGAGCGGCGAGCGCACGCCGCACAACGACGTGAATGCGAAGGGCGTGTTCTACGGGCTGACGCCCGACACGCAGCGCGCGGATCTCGCGAACGCGACGCTCGAGGGTGTCGGCTTCGCGCTGCTCGACGGGATCGACGCGCTGCATGCGGCCGGGCTCGCGCCCGACGGCATCACGGTGATCGGCGGCGGCTCGCGCAGTGCGTACTGGACGCAGATGCTCGCCGACCTGAGCGGCCGCGCGCTGACATTGCGCGCGGGCGGCGAGGTCGGCCCGGCGCTCGGCGCCGCGCGGCTCGCGCATCTCGCGCTCGAACCGGATGCGCCGCTCGACGCGGTGTGCCCGCAGCCGCCGGTGGTGGCCGTGCGCGAGCCCGACATGGCGCGCCACGCGTGGTATCGCGACGCGCGGCGGCCGACGTTTCGCGCGCTGTATCGCGCGCTCGAACCGGTGTTTTCGGCAGGCGCGGGTCATACCGCATAACGCCGCGCCGTGTAGTGGCCAGACAAAGGGCGGCGCGTTTCGGCGGCCACCCGGCGTTCGTGGGGTTGTCCAATAAAGAGAGGAGTTGGAGACATGAAATCCGTAACGCGTCGTACCGTATTGAGTGCGCTGGCAGGCGCCGCCACGTTGGCGGCTCTCACGCTTGGCGCGCCGCTCGCGCATGCGAGCAAGGACAAGCCGGAGATCGGCTTCTGCATCGACGACCTGCGCGTCGAGCGCTGGTCGCGCGACCGCGACTATTTCGTGGCCGCCGCCACGCAGCTCGGCGCGAAGGTGTCCGTGCAGTCCGCGGACGCGAGCGAGGCGCGGCAGATCTCGCAGATCGAGAACCTGATCTCGCGCGGCGTGGACGTGATCGTGATCGTGCCGTTCAATTCGAAGACGCTCGGCAACGTCGTCGCCGAAGCGCGCAAGGCGGGCATCAAGGTGGTGTCGTACGACCGGCTGATTCTCGACGCCGACGTCGATGCGTACATCTCGTTCGACAACCAGAAGGTGGGCGAGCTGCAGGCGCAGGGTGTCTACGACGCGAAGCCGAAGGGCAACTATTTCCTGCTCGGCGGCGCGCCGACCGACAACAACGCGAAGATGCTGCGCGAAGGACAACTGAAGGTGCTGAAGCCGGCGATCGATCGCGGCGACATCAAGGTCGTCGGCCAACAGTGGGTGCCTGAGTGGAGCGCGTCGACCGCGCTGCGGATCGTCGAGGATGCACTGACCGCGAACAACAACAAGATCGACGCGATCGTCGCGTCGAACGACGGTACCGCGGGCGGCGCGATCCAGGCGCTCGCCGCGCAGCATCTGGCCGGCAAGGTGCCGGTGTCCGGGCAGGATGCGGACCTCGCGGCGGTCAAGCGCGTGATCGCCGGCACGCAGACGATGACCGTCTACAAGCCGCTCAAGCTGATCGCGAGCGAAGCGGCGAAGCTCGCGGTGGATCTCGCGAAGGGCACGAAGCCCGCGTTCAACGCGCAATACGACAACGGCAAGAAGAAGGTCGACACGGTGCTGCTGCAGCCGACGCTGCTGACCAAGCGCAACGTCGACGTCGTCGTGAAGGACGGCTTCTATACCCAGGCGCAGCTGGCGAGCCAGTAACGGCGCGGCGCGCGGACGGCCCACCGGTGCGTCCGCGCGCATACTGCGAGGCATGAGCGAATGACCGAACCCTTGCTGACGATGCGCGGCATCGTCAAGGATTTCGACGGAGTAAAGGCGCTCGACGGCATCGACCTGATGGTGCGGCCGGGCGAGTGCGTGGGGTTGTGCGGCGAGAACGGCGCGGGCAAATCGACGCTGATGAAGGTGCTGTCGGGCGTCTATCCGCACGGCACGTGGGACGGCGAGATCCGCTGGGAAGGCGCGCCGCTCGTCGCGTCCGGCGTGCGCGAC
Organism: Burkholderia sp. BKH01; assembly: GCF_025685725.1. Lineage (NCBI taxonomy): Bacteria > Pseudomonadati > Pseudomonadota > Betaproteobacteria > Burkholderiales > Burkholderiaceae > Burkholderia > Burkholderia sp. BKH01. The sequence continues at coordinate 215,746 of NZ_JAOTQT010000004.1, forward strand.
ACCGAGCGCGCGGGCATCGTGATCATCCACCAGGAACTGATGCTCGTGCCCGAACTGTCGGTGGCCGAGAACATCTTCCTCGGCAACGAGATCACGTTGCCGGGCGGGCGCATGCACTACGCGGCGATGGTCCAGCGTGCCGAGGAGCTGCTGCACGAATTGCGGATCGACTCGATCAACGTCGCGCAGCCGGTGATGAACTACGGCGGCGGCCACCAGCAGCTGATCGAGATCGCGAAGGCGCTGAACAAGCGCGCGAAGCTGCTGATCCTCGACGAGCCTTCGTCGTCGCTGAGTGCTTCCGAAACGCGTATCCTGCTCGACATCGTGCGCGACCTGAAGCGCCGCGGCGTCGCGTGCGTGTATATCTCGCACAAGCTCGACGAGGTCGAGGCCGTGTGCGACACGGTGACCGTGATCCGCGACGGCCGTCACGTCGCGACCGAGCCGATGCGCGCGCTGACGACTGACCGGATCATCGCGATGATGGTCGGTCGCGAGATCCGCGACCTGTATCCGCGCGAGCCGCACGAGATTGGCGACGTCGTGCTGGAAGCGCGCAACGTGACCTGCCGCGACGTGACGAACGCGCGCCGCAAGCGGGTGGACGACGTGTCGTTCAGCGTGCGGCGCGGCGAGATCCTCGGCGTCGCCGGGCTCGTCGGCGCGGGCCGCACCGAGCTGATGCAGGCGATCTTCGGCGCGTATCCGGGGGCGTGCACGGCGACCGTGCTGATGGACGGCCGGCCGCTCACGATCCGCTCGCCCGCCGACGCGATCCGCGCCGGCATCGCGATGGTGCCCGAGGATCGCAAGCGCCACGGCATCGTGCCGCAGCTCGGCGTCGGCCACAACATCACGCTGGCGGTGCTGCGACGCTTCGCGGCGCGCGGGCGGATCGACGCGGCCGCCGAGCTGGACGCGATCCGCACCGAGATGCAGCGGCTGTCGGTGCGCGCCGCGCACCCGTTCCTGCCGATCTCCAGCCTGTCCGGCGGCAACCAGCAGAAGGCCGTGCTCGCCAAGATGCTGCTGGCCGAGCCGCAGGTGCTGATTCTCGACGAGCCGACGCGCGGCGTCGACGTGGGCGCGAAGGCCGAGATCTACCGGCTCGTGTTCGCGCTCGCGAAGCGCGGCGTCGCGCTGATCGTCGTGTCGTCGGAAATGCCCGAGGTGCTCGGGCTCGCCGACCGCGTGCTGGTGATCGGCGAAGGCGAATTGCGCGGCGATTTCGTCAACGACGGCCTCACGCAGGAACAGATCCTCGGCGCCGCGCTGAAGCCCGCGCGGCGTCCGACCGAACCCACCGCAACGAGTGCGACATGAATTCCGAACTTTCCTCCTCTACGCCGGCGGCGCCGGATGCCGAAGCGCGCGGCCGCTCGACTGGCCGTCCGCTTCGCCAGGTCTTCGTGCGCTACAAGATCCTGGCGCTGCTGTTCGCGGTCGTCGCGATCTGGGCGTTCTTCTCGGTGTTGACCGACGGCGCGTTCGTCACGCCGCGCAACGTGTCGAACCTGCTGCGGCAGATGTCGATCACCGGCATGCTCGCGTGCGGGATGGTCTTCGTGATCATCGCGGGCGAGATCGACCTGTCGGTCGGTTCGCTGCTCGGGTTGCTCGGCGGCGTTGCGGCGATCCTCGACGTGAACCGCCACTGGCCGGTCGCCGCGACGGTGCCGGCCGTGCTCGCGCTCGGCGTGCTGATCGGGCTCTTCAACGGCTGGTGGTCGACCTACCGGCGCGTACCGTCGTTCATCGTCGGGCTGGGCGGGATGCTCGCGTTTCGCGGGATCCTGCTCGGCGTGACGGGCGGCTCGACGATCGCGCCGGTGTCGGACGGTTTCGTGTTCCTCGGGCAGGGCTATCTGCCGCGCGTGGCGGGGGACGGCCTCGCGCTACTGCTGTTCGCGCTCGTCGTGCTGCTGGTCGTGCGGCAGCGCGGCACGCGGCGCCGCTACCGGCTCGCGGTCGCGCCGCTGTGGCAGGACGTCGTGAAGATCGCGGGCGCGGGCGCAGTGCTGTTCGCGTTCGTCGCGACGCTCGACCGCTACGGCGGCATTCCGGTGCCGGTGCTGCTGCTGCTCGCGCTGCTCGGCATCTTCTCGTGGATCGCGACGCAGACCGTGTTCGGCCGGCGCATCTACGCGGTCGGCTCGAATCTCGAGGCGACGCGGCTGTCGGGCGTCGATACCGATCGCGTGAAGCTCGCGATCTTCGCACTGATGGGGCTGATGTGCGCGTTCGCCGGCATTGTGAACACCGCGCGGCTCGCGGCCGGCTCGCCGTCCGCGGGCTCGATGGGCGAACTCGACGCGATCGCCGCGTGCTTCATCGGCGGCACGTCGATGCGCGGCGGGTCGGGCACCGTCTACGGTGCGCTGATCGGCGCGCTCGTGATGGCGAGCCTCGACAACGGCATGTCGATGCTGGACGTCGACGCGTACTGGCAGATGATCGTCAAGGGCGCGGTGCTGGTGCTGGCGGTGTGGATCGACGTGGTGTCGCGCTCGAACCGGCGGTGAGGCGGCGCTCGGCCGCCGGTCAACGAGAGGACGACATGAAACGGAACCCGGTTCCCATGCCCGGTATCTCGGCGCCGGCGGCCGCGCCGCTCGCGAAGCCGGACGTCGAACACGGCCACGCACCGGTGCTCGGCCTGGGCGATCCGCGCGACCGCCGCGTCATCGCGGATGCGCTGCGCTTGCTGCTGCGCGAGCGCTCCGAAGCGCTCGCATTCGCGATGCGCATCGCGGACGAGCGCAACCAGCCGAGGCCCGACGCGAACGATTTCGCGCTGACCGACATCATTCGGCTGGCGCGTGTCGTCGAGCGCGCGGAGCGATGCGGCAACGCGATGCGCGAGGCGGCCCCCGTCGGTGCAGGCTGACGCGCGGGGGGGCGTGGCGGGCGCCGTTGTCGGGCCAATCGCGCGCGAACGTTACCGTTTTTCCCCTCTCGCGTGATTACCTCCGGCCTGACCGGTTTGCACGTCGGCGTGGACGTGGATCGATGCCTGCGCCGGTTATGACGCCGACAGCGTGATCGACACACCCGTCGCCGTATAGACCGGCGTCGCCTTGAAGCCGTCGACCGTCACCGTCGAGAACTTCGCGGCGCCTGCTGCCGCGTCGATCAGCGCGATGGTGTCGCCGGCTTTCGGTGCATAACCGTTCACGAACTTCACGTGCAGCGTGCCGCCCGCGACGGTGAACGCGCCGCCCACACGCAGGCGTCCGCCGCCGTTGCCGTCGATGTCGAGTTCGAGCGCCGTGTTGTCGAGTTGCGTGTAGCGGGTCGCGATCGTGACGGGCGCGCCGGCCGCGATCCGGATGCCACCGCCGGAACCGACATACACGTCGCCGTTGCCGAACGCCGTCGTGGAAGCGGCGGCGAGCGTGCCGCCGCTGACCTGCGTGCCGCCCGTATAGCTGTTGTTGCCCGCCAGCGTCAGCGTGCCGGTGCCTTGCAGCGTCAGCTTGCCGGCGCCCGCGATGTCGTTGCGCCACAGGTCGGCGGCGTTGAGGCCGCCCTTCGACGCGTCCATCGCGACGGTCACGTTGCCGTTGAACGCGCCGTAGCCGTCGGCGGCGGCGAACAGGTTCAGCCGGCCCCAGCCTTCCGCATCGTCCATCACCGGGTAGCCGGACGGCAGTTCGGTGGTCTTCAGCACGACGCGCCGCTGGTCGGCGCCCAGGTACGGGAAGCGCGTCTGCAGCAGGATCTCCGCGCCCTTCGGCACGACCGGCGGCGCGCCGGTCGCGTCGATCGCGCCGAAGCCGTACGTCATGCGGCGCGTGAACGCCGCCTGGTTCGTCGCGTAGTCGGCGAACCGGTCGGCCGCCGTCGTGCCCGAGCGCGCGAATGCCGCGAAGGTCGCATCGGTGGTGCCGGTGAGCTGCTGCAGCGTCTGATGCGCCTGGCCGTACGCGGCCTGCGCGTCGCTCGCGTAGGCGGCGAGATTGGCCGCGCTGACGGCCAGCGCGAGCATGCGGCCGCCGATCACGTCGAGCGGCGAGTGCATGCCGGCGAGGATCCGGTTCTCGCCGAGCTCGAGGCCGCGGCCGACCATTTCCTGGAAGCGCTCGGGCACGAGCCACGCCATCGTCACCGCGTCGCGCATCGCTTCGGCCTGGTGGCCGCTGATGAAGCCGCCGTCGGTCGCCGGCGTCGTGCTTTCCGCGGGTACGAGCGTGGGCGCGACGACGACGCTCGAGCTCCAGCGATACGGCCGCGCATACTTGTAGAAGCGCTTGGCGGGTTCGGTCGACGCGTTGTTGCCCATTTCGTTGAGCAGGTCGACGACTTTCCCGAAATTCGCGTTGCCGCTGCTGCCCACGCCGACGTTGTTGCCGGTGTCGTTGTACAGCACGGTCGTGGCGTCGGCCGGCACGCTGGTGATGCTGGTCGTCTGCTGGGCCGCGGTGCGCCATGCCGCGGTGAGCGGCCCCATGCCGTCGGTCACGCTGTAGCCCTTGCCGCGCCGGTCGTCGTAGTAGGCGGCGTCGGCTTGCTGCGGCGTGCGCGCGGTGGTCGCATTGACCACGTATTGCACGTTCGCCGACAGCACCGCGTCGTTCAGGCTCGTGCCGCACGGCGTGCCGTTGCCGGGCAGCCCCGTGCAGGTGGAAGGCGAGATGGCCGGAAACGCGCCGTTGGCCGGCGCGGTCACGCCCGCATCGACGAGCATCGTCGACGGCTGCCACAGGTCGAGGAAGCGGCTCACCACGCGCACGGCGGCGTTGGTCGACAGCGTTGCATAACGAGCGTCGCCGCGCTGGTTGGTCGCGACGTTGTCGACGAACGCGGGCACGCTCGGAACGGGCGCGCTGTCGACGAAGCCGGGGCCGGCCGGCGGTGCCGGGACCGCGGCGTTCGTCGAGCTCGTCGCGACGACATCGTCGCCGCCGCCGCAGGCAGCCAGTAGGATCGCGGTCGACAGCGCTGCGACGTGCAGCGGGAGACGGCTCGGTGACGCAAGCATGCAAACTCCATCCTGAGGGTAGAAGACGGAGCATTGTGGTGGCCGAGCGTGACGCGACGGTTACGAAGCCGTTTCACGTCATTCGGCGCGATCGAGAGTGTCCCGCTTTCGGGTGATGATGTTTAGTCTGTTTTCCTAAACGGGACGGATATCGAAAGCAATATGGATGTCGGTAGTGGTGCGACGTGGCTACGCGTGCGATGTGCTCGCCTCCAGCCGGAACAGGGATACCGACTCGGAAAGCTGATTTCCCTGTTCCTCGAGCGACTTCGATGCGGCGGCGGCCTCTTCGACGAGCGCCGCATTCTGTTGCGTGACTTCATCCATTTGCGTGATGGCCAGGTTGACCTGCTCGATGCCGCGGCTCTGCTCGCTCGATGCCGCCGCGATCTCGCCCATGATGTCCGTCACGCGCGCCACCGCCTGCGTCACCTGGTCCATCGTGTCGCCCGCATTGTGCGCGAGACGCGAGCCGTCCTGGATCTTCTGGACCGATTGCGTGATCAGTTGCCGGATTTCCTTCGCGGCGGTCGACGAACGTTGCGCGAGACTTCTCACTTCGCTGGCGACGACCGCGAAGCCGCGGCCTTGTTCGCCCGCACGTGCCGCTTCCACGGCCGCGTTGAGCGCGAGGATGTTCGTCTGGAACGCGATCCCTTCGATCATCCCGGTGATCTCGGCGATTTTCGTCGAGCTGTCGCTGATGTCCGTCATCGTTTCGACCACCAGGCCGACCGCGGTGCTGCCGCGCTGCGCGATTTCCGACGCGTTATTGGCCAGCGAGCTTGCCTGCTGCGCATTGTCGGCGTTCAGTCGCACGGTGGACGTCAATTCTTCCATGCTGGATGCGGTCTCCTGCAGCGACGCGGCCTGCTGTTCCGTGCGCGACGACAGATCCTGGTTGCCGGACGCGATTTCGCTCGCGCCTGTCGCGACGTTGCCGGACGCAATGCGGACCTGCGAAATCACGCGCACCAGATTGGCCTGCATTTCGCGCATGGAAGCGAGCACGCTGCCGCGCGGCGCGTCGACGGTGGCGGACCCGGCGGCGAGGTCGCCGCTGGCGATGCGCTGCGCGATGTCGCTGAGCGTGGCAGGCTCCGTGCCGAGCGAACGGGTCAGCCCTCGCACGATGAAGATGCCCGCCGCCACCGCGCCCGCGACGGAGGCGATGCAGATGAAGATGAGCAGCGCCCGCCGGGACGCGTAGCTGTCTTCCGAGTCTTTCACCATCTGCACGGCGCGTTCGCGCGTGTAGACGATATAGGCCTGCGATGCGTCGACCAGTTGCGCCAGAAGCGGGCGGCATTGTTCGTTCATCATCGTGATGGCCTGATCGCGCCGGTTGTTCAGCGCGGCGTCGACGATGGCCCGTGCCACCGGGCCGTACCTGGTCTCGATCTGGTCGATTTGCCGCACCAGCTCGCGCGCCTTGTCGGTTGCGTCGGTGCCTTCACCCACGGCGCTCTTGAGTGCGGCGAGCCGTGCGCTGACATCGCGGTCGGCCTGCAGCGCTGCTTCCTTCTCGATCTCCAGGTCGCGTGGCGTTGTCACGAGCACCAGGTTGCGAGCCGCGATGGCTCGCCGATCGACGGCGACGCGTACCTTGGCGGCCAGTTCCGCGCGAGCGTTGATGCCATTCACGTAATTCGCGAACACCGCGTTCGCGTTGCTGAGCGATACGACGCCGAGGAACGAAACGAGCAGCACCACACATGCCAGAAGGCCGAATGTAAGAGTGAGTTTGGTGCGAACCGTAAGCTGTTTGCTATGCATCTTCTGGATCCCTTGCGTAGATGGTGGGTAGCGTTCCTTATTATCGGATTGGTTAAAAAAGTATTTAGAGTGCTTGAAGAACGCAATCGTTTGCGGGGCGAGAAACTTCGAAATGGTCAAGAACGCGCTGTTCGGGGCGTTATTCGGAGAGGTTTTTACCTCAGATGTTATGGAGTGCGTTATTTCGGAATCGGCGCTGTCACGAAATTTTCACTATCCGTTCGGATGGCCATGAGGTTGCCGATCGATGCGGGCTCGACAGCCTGCAACGGCAGGCGTGTCACTTTCCAGGCAGCGAAGCTGCCGGGTCGCCGGAGCCGGCGAACGATGCGGTGGCACGATCGCGCGGCCGGCGATCGGTGTGCTGCGTTGCAGGGCGAGACGAATGCCGGAAGGAAAAGGGCGGCCGCAGTCGACCGCAACGCCCCCTAAACCGGATGCACAAGCGATCCCGTGTCGCCGCGGCACACGCGGTTTCTACCGTGGCGCTTCGCCGTATACAACGCGAGGTCCGCTTGATGCGTAAGCGCGTCGACGGACGTCGGGCGTGCGCGATGCCCGGTTGCGTATCCGATGCTGACGGTGAAAGCGGGAACCGACTCGGCGAATCCGGCGAGCTGGTTGCGTTCCACGTCCGCGCGAATGGCCTCGGCGACCTTCGCGGCGCCGCTTTCATCCGTGTCCGGCAGCACCGCGACGAACTCTTCGCCGCCGTAGCGCGCGGCGATGTCGGCGCGCCGCCGCGTGTGAGTCCGGATGCATTCGGCCAGGAATCTCAGTGCCGTGTCACCCTGCGCATGCCCGTATCTGTCGTTGTACTGCTTGAAGTGGTCGGCATCGATGAACAGCACGGACAGGCTGCCGTCGTTGCTGCGCTGGAGCCGCTTCCATTCGTCGGCCAGCGCGACGTCGAGCGCACGGCGGTTGTGCAGGCCCGTCAGCGGATCGGTGCGGGTGAGATCGGTCAGCAACGTCTGCTTGCGAAGATTGTCCCGCAGCGCGAATGCGAGCAGCCAGACGACCGCGCAGAAGAGCGCGCAGATGAACGATGCCGACACGCCGACCGACCATGACATGCGCGTGAAGCTGGCCAGCACGTCGCGCTCGGCGGGCGCGACGACGGCAATCAGCGGTGTACCGGGCACCCGCTGGAACGTATAGAGCCGCAAGGTTCCGTCGATGCGCGAGTAGGCTGCATAGAATCCCGATTCCTGGGTCAGCATGCGATTGAAGGCCTTCGAACTGCGCAGGCGGAGCATCTGGTGCTCGCTCAGCGGCGGATTTCTGGCCAGGATGGTGCCGTCCGAGCGCAGGATCGCGCTGATGCCGTTCGGCCCGACGTTCAGTCGGGCAAGCAACTGATCGAAGTAGGCGATGTCGATGGCGACGATCGCGATCCCGTTGAACGCGTGGTCCGGACCTTCGATGCGCCGGGACAGCGCGATGGACTCCTTGCCGTTGCGCGAGCGCGCGCGATACGCCTCCGATACGTAAAGGCCGACGTCCGCCGAATCGCGATGGACCTTGAAGTAGTCGCGATCGCTGAAATCCCAACGGTGAGTCGGGCCGCAACACCCGTCGATCACGCGGCCGTTTCGGTCCGTCACGCCCATGCCGGTCACGTATTGCGCGGCCGCGCGCTGGAACAGCAGATCGTGGCGCAGCCCGGCGTCCATGTGCCCGACCTCCGGCTTGCCGAGATTGGAGGCGAGCGCGATCAGCGCGTTGTTGGACGTTTCGACGGTCCGCGCGATCTCGCTGACCAGCACGGCGGCGACGTTGCGCGAGGTCTCGTGCGCGTGCTCGACGACTCCGCTTCTCGTGGCCCACAGCGTCATCGCGCTGATGCTCAACGCGGCGAGCGACATCAGTGTGCCGAGTGCGCCGACGACAAGATGGTTTCGTCCCGCCCAGTCGGCGATTTTCTCGATGGAAGTGGATGCGGACATGCTAGCGCTCGTAGGCAATGCCCGGTGCGATGACCGTGGCGCGCTGAAATCCGGGTTAACGGCAGGTCAGCGAGGAAATCGAGGTCTGCATGCGAAGCGAATCGGCGCGGCGTTGCCGCAAACGTGTGCGGCCGCCGCGCCGGTTGCGTCGAAACCGATCCGTCAGGCAGGCGCGCCGGATTCGTCGACGAGCCGCCCGAGCCGCACGACGGTGACACCGGGCCGCAATTGCCGCAGCGACGGCATCACGAGCACGCAGTCGGGATAGGGCGTCACGACGGGGACCTCGTTCGACCAGCCGATCACGGTGCCGGCGTCCGGGAAATGTTCGAGCCCGGTATAGTCGCCCGCGAAACGAAACACGCCGTTGGTCGCGACCACGGGCTCCGTCACTTGAACGACGCGCATCGTGTCGGGCAGCGGCAGGAACCAGCCGGCGGGCAGGTCGTCACGCTCGACCACGCCGGACGCGACCAGGAAGCGGGCCGTGGTGTCGCGGGCGACGTCCACCGCGCGTGCTTCCCAGTGCTGCCCGCATTCCACCAGCATCGCGCACTTCGGGCTGCCCGGCTCGCCGAAGGCCGCGTAATCGCGCATCCGCGTGCCTTCCGGGTGGCCTTCGTCGCGGATCACGGTGGCCGGCGCGCCGACGCGGCGCGCGAGCGCGACACCCTTTTCGAGCGGCCCCACGACGATCAGCGGCGCACTGCGCTCGTGCATCGAATGCAGGTCGAGCAGCCAGTCGGCGGCGTCGACGAACGGGCGCAGCGCGCGGGCGCGATCGAGTTCGACCGAGCGGGCCGACAGATCGTCGAGCACGGCGGGCGTCCACACGCGGTTGAAATCCTGGTCGACGAAGCGCGCCGCGTCCGGCTGCGCGGGATCGAAGCGCGCGTAGGCCGCGACGTTCGCGAACGACAGCGTCAGCGTGCCGCGACGCGGCCGCACGCCGAGCGCCAGCAGCGCGTCGACGACGATCGCGCCGCAGACTTCGTTGCCGTGCGTGAGCGCGTTGACCATCACGTTCGGGCCGGTTTCGCCGGCCGCGAAGCGGTACACGTGGTCGACGCCGGTATTGCCCGCGCGGTGCGGTGCAAGGTCGGGAAACGAAACTTCGATCGGGTAGCGCGTGAAAGCGGTCATGGCGGCATGCCGGGTAACGAAAACATCAGGAAGGGGCGTGCGATCAGTCGAGCCCGCCCTGGCACAGGTACTTGATCGACAGGTAGTCGTCGAGGCCGTAGCGCGAACCTTCGCGGCCGTAGCCCGATTCCTTCACGCCGCCGAACGGCGCGGCCTCGCTCGCGAGCGCGCCCTCGTTGATGCCGACGATGCCCGTTTCGAGCCGCGCCGACACGCGCGCGATCCGCCGGACGTCCTGCGTGTAGAAATACGCGGCGAGCCCGAACGGCGTGTCGTTCGCGGCGCCGACGGCTTCGTCCTCGGTATCGAACGGAAACAGCGCGGCGACCGGCCCGAACGTCTCCTCGCAATCGAGCTGCATGCCGGCGGCTGCATCGGCCAGCACGGTCGGCGCGTAATAGTTCGGCCCCAGTTCTGGCAGGCGCCTGCCGCCCGTCAGCACGCGGGCGCCGCGCTCGAGCGCATCGTCGACATGGCGCGCGATCTTGTCGACCGCGCGTGCGTTGATCATCGGGCCGATCTGCGCGGCGGGGTCGGTTGCCGGGGCAACTTTCAACGCGCCGACCCGCGCGGCGAGCTTCGCGGCGAAGGCGTCGTAGATGCGGGCCTGCACGTACACGCGATTCGGCGACACGCAGGTCTGGCCGCCGTTGCGGAACTTGGCGGCCATCAGCCCGTCGACGGCGGCGTCGAGCTCGGCATCGTCGAACACGATGAACGGCGCATTGCCGCCGAGCTCGAGCGACAGCTTCTTGAGCGTCGCGGCCGATTCGCGTGCGAGCAGCTTGCCGACGGGCGTCGATCCCGTAAACGTGATCTTGCGCACGCGGGCGTCGGCGAGCCAGTCGGCCACCGCGTCGATGCCGTGCGCGCGCGATGCGGCGATCATGTTCAGCACGCCGGGCGGCACGCCGGCCTCCTGCGCGAGGAACGCCAGCGCGAGCGCCGTGAGCGGCGTGTCCTCGGCCGGCTTCGCGACGACCGTGCAGCCGGCCGCGAGCGCGGGCGCGATCTTGCGCGCGATCATCGCGAGCGGGAAATTCCACGGCGTGATCGCGGCGACGACGCCGATCGGCTCCTTGACCGCACTCAGCCGCTTGCCGCGCTGCTGTTGCGGAATCAGGTCGCCGTAGGTGCGGGTCGCTTCCTCGGCAAACCACAGCACGTACGACGCGCCATACGCGACTTCGCCGCGCGCTTCGGCGAGCGGCTTGCCCTGTTCGCGCGACATCAGTTTCGCGAGATCGTCGGTATGCGCGACGATCGCCGCATGCCATGCGCGCAGGATCGCCGCGCGTTCGCGGGCCGGCGTCGCACGCCACGCGGGCAGCGCGCGCACGGCCGCGTCGGTCGCGGCACGCGCGTCGGCCGGGCCGCTGTCGGGCACGTCGGCCACGTGTTCGAGCGTCGCCGGATCGGTGACCGTGAAGCGGCCGCCGTCGAGCGCATCGCGCCACGCGCCGTCGATCAGGTTTGCACTGCGAACGAGTTCGGTGCGGGAGAGGGTAAGTGACATGGCTGGTCCTGGGATGAAGGCGGCTCGACGGCGAAAGGCGGGCGCATCGCGGCGACGCGCGTACGGCGCGCCGCCGCACTCGCGGTGGCCGCGGCCGTGCGTCAGTGCCGTTCGCCGAACAGCGATTCGAGCGGATAGTGCCGCTTGACGAACGGCGACTTGATGATCACGTAGCTGAAATATTTCTCGATGCCGATGTTCTGCTCGAGCAGCCCTTCGACGATCGTCTGGTAGTGGCTCACGCTGCGCGTGACGAACTTGAGCAGATAGTCGTAGCCGCCGCTCGCGAGATGGCACTCGACGATCTCGTCGACATCGCGGATCGCCGCGACGAACCGGTCGAAGTCCTCGCGCCGGTGGTCGGCGAGCGTGACCTCGGTAAACACCACCTGCACGTCGCCGAGCTTCTCGAGCTGGATATGCGCGCCGTACCCGGCGATGTAGCCGGCTTTCTCGAGCCGCTTCACGCGGATCAGGCACGGGCTCGGCGACAGTCCGACTGCATCGGCCAGTTCGACGTTGGTCATGCGCCCGCGCTTTTGCAACTGGGAAAGAATGCGCAGGTCGATCCGGTCTAGCTTGCTGTCCGTCATGTTCGCGTGAGAAGGCAGAAATGGAATGTCCGGTTACTTTAGAGTCGAACGGTAGCCGCCACAAGTCCGGCTTTCCCTCGCCCGCTTCATGGCCGACTCACGCCCGACTCGCGCCGGCTGCGCGTGGGCGGCGTCGAGCGCGCGCTGCACGCACGCGTCGGCCAGCACGTCGTCGAGCGTCTTGCGCACGCGTTCGAACATCAGGTCGAACTCGCCGGCCGTGAAGCTCAGCGCCGGCGCGAAACCGAGCACGCCGTCGCCGAACGCGCGGAACACGATGCCGTTCGCGTACGCGGCCGCCGTGATCCGGTCGGGCAGGTTCAGCGTCGGGTCGAAGCGCGTCTTGCGCGCCTTGTCGGCCACCAGCTCGAGCGCGCCGAGCAGGCCCGCCGAACGCGCCTCGCCGACCAGCGGGTGGTCGCGCAGCGCGGCAAGGCCCGCCGCGAAGCGCGGCGCCACTGCCTGGCCGTTCGCGAGCAGCCCGCCTTCGTGATAGAGCCTCAGCACCTCGAGGCCGATCGCGGCGCTGACCGGATGCGCGGAATACGTGTGGCCGTGCCCGACCACCGCGGAATCGGTGCGGCTGCCCGCGATCCCTTCATAGATTTCGTCGGACATCAGGACCGCGCCCATCGGCGCATAACCGGCCGTCAGGCCCTTCGCGACGGTCATCAGGTCCGGCTCGACGCGTTCGGTCTCGCACGCGAACAGCGGGCCCGTGCGGCCGAAGCCGGTGATCACCTCGTCGGCCACGAACAGGATGCCGAGACGCCGGCATGCGTCGCGCATCGCCTTCAGCCAGCCTGCCGGCGGCACGATCACGCCGCCGGAGCCTTGCACCGGCTCGCAGAAGAACGCGGCGACGTTGTCCGCGCCGAGTTCCGCGACCTTCGCTTCGAGCGCGGCGACGGACGCCGCGATCAGCGCCTGCGGATCGTCGCCGAGTGGGTGGCGATACGGGTAGGGCGACGGAATGTGGTGCTGGTCGGCGCGCGGCAGGTCGAAATGGCGGTGGAACGCGGGCAACGCGGTGAGCCCGGCGCCGATCGACGACGAGCCGTGATAACCGCGCTCGAGCGCGATCATGTGCTTCTTCGTCGGGCGGCCGGTCGCGTTGAAATAGTGCGTGATGAAACGCACCGCGGAATCGACGGCGTCCGAGCCGCCGAGCGTGAAGTACACGCGGTTCAGCGACGCGGGCGCGAGCGCGGCGAGCCGCTCGGCGAGCTCGATCGCGGGCTGCGACCCGAAATGGAAATAGCCGGTTGCATACGGCAGCTTCGCCATCTGCTCGGCCGCCGCCTTCACGATGCTGTCGCGGCCGTAGCCGACGTTCACGCACCACAGGCCGGAAAACGCGTCGAGCAGCGTGTGGCCTTGCGCATCGCGCAGGAACACGCCGTCGGCGGAGTCGAGCACGGTGACGCCGCGCGCCTCGTGCGTGCGGTAATTGACGACCGGGTGGATCAGGTGTTGGCGATCGGCTTCGATCAGCGCGGAGTAGGTCATGGCAGGGCGGGACTCTCGTCGGGTGTCAGCGATGGAGTCATGCTAACGAGCGAGAAATTAGCGCGTGCCTTCAATTTGCCGGCTGAAACGTACGGGTGCGGCGTTTGCACGGCGCGCTTCGGCATTTTCTGCTGCGCCCGCGCGCCGGTGCGGATGAGCGGTCAGTAACCGCGCGCGCGATCGACGACGCCGATCATCGGCTGCCCCGCGCGATGGCGCGCGAGGTTCGCCAGCACCGCGTCGACGGCGGTGTCGGGCCGCGTCGCGCTGGCGATGTGCGGCGTGATCCGGATGCGCGGATGCGTCCAGAACGGATGTCCGGCCGGCAACGGTTCGGGGTCCGTCACGTCGAGGATCGCGCTGTCGAGCCGGCCGCTGTCGAGCGCCGCGAGCAGCGCGGCCGCGTCGAGCTGCGGGCCGCGACCGACCTGCACGAGCGACGCGCCGGCCGGCAGCGCGTCGAACACGCGCGCGCCGAGCAGCCCGCGCGTGCCGTCCGTCAGCGGCAGCAGGCAGATCAGGATGTCGGTGCGCGCGAGAAACGCGTCCAGCGCCGCGTCGCCCGCATGGCACTCGACGCCGTCGAGCGTGCGCGGCGTGCGGCTCCAGCCGGCGCACGGGAAGCCGAAGCGCCGCAGCATGTCGAGCACGGCCTGGCCGAGCGTGCCGAGCCCGAGCACGCCGACGCGGCGCGTTGTGGCCGCGCGCACCGGCCGCTCGTGCCATACCTGCGCGCGTTGCTGCGCCGCGTAGTCGAACAGGTCGCGATGGATCGTCAGCACGGCCTGCGTCACATACTCGACCATGCCGTCGACGATGCCGGGTTCGATCATCCGCACGACCGGGATGTGCGCGGGCACGCGCGACAGGTCGAACTGGTCGATGCCGGCGCCGACGGAGAACACGATCTCGAGGTTCGGCAGCAGCGCGACCGGATCGTCGGGCGGCTGCCACGCGGCGAGGTAGCGCACCGCGTGCGGATCGCCGATGTCAGGCCAGATCCGGAACGCGAGGTCGGGCGCCTGTTGCGCGAAACGGTGCGCCCATTGCGCGCCACGCACCGGATCGGCCTTGTAGACGAAGCTCATGGCTCGCGTCGCTCAGCCGAGCGCCTGGTTCACGATCGCGAACGCGCGCAGCGCCGGGTCGCGCGCGGGCGCGTCGCCGCGCACCATCGCGACGACCGTGTCGACCCGCGGCAACCCGAGCCCCTGCAGCCAGTCGGTCAGGCCGCTGTCGCCCGGCACGTCGAGCCGCACGAACATGCCCTCGTGCAGCGCGAGCCAGTGGCTGATGAGCGCCTGCGCGCGCAGCGCGTCCGGCGCGATCACCGGGCCGATCGCGTGGCCGCGGCCGAACCGGCGGAACAGCGCGAAGCCGAGCAGTTCACCGTCGCGATCGAGCGCGATGCCGTTGGCGACGTCGAGCAGCGCGTCGGTCACCGCGTCGCGCGGATAGCCGGCCGCACGCGACGCGAGCGCCGCGAGTCGCGGGCCGTCGTTCGTGCCGAGCGGGCGCAGCCGTTCGCCGGGCGGCAGCGAGATCAGCGGCGGCTGGAATACGGTGCCCTGGTGCTGGTCGATCGTGCCGATCGCGTGGAAGCCGAACTTCGCGTACAGCGGTTCGCCGGCCGGCGTCGCATGCAGGAACACCGTGCGCGTGCCGAAGCCGTCGACGATCCGTGCGAGGAGTTCGCGGCCGATGCCGCGCCCGTGGTGCTCGGGCGACACGATCACCATGCCGAGCGACGCGTGCGACTCGCCGAAGCGCCAGCCGAGCGCGGTGCCGACGACGCCGGTGTCGTCTTCGGCGACGAAGCCGCTGCCGAGCTGCAGCACGAAGCGCCAGTCGTCGACCCGATGCGGCCAGTTGAACGCTTGCGACAGCCGATGCGCGGCGGGCAGGTCGCTTTCGGCGAACGGACGATAGGTAAGCGTGCGGGAAGAATTGAGGTCGGCCACGCCGGACTCCGGATGGGTAGGAATGACGTATCGACTCTGCCAGCGCCACTGCGGCGCGGATAGGACGATTCGCCTGTTTTCCGGCTTTGGCGGGCGGCCGTGCGAGATCGACGCAAACGGGCTCGATCGGCACGGACGAACGCGCGCTTCGTGCCGGCGGGGCTCGTCAATCCGACAGCTTCTGCTGTGTGAATGCCACTACGATGGAAACGCGCCGGCGCCGCCGCGCGCCGGCGAGCCGCGCCGGGCGGCAGCCGCGTTGCGGTTTCGCGAGGTTCGCCCGGACGGCGCGGCAGCACCACGCGATCGCGCCGCAGATCGTGCTGCCCGCGGCCCGCAACACGCGGCGATCGTGCGTTTCGAGCGGCGCCGAACGATGTGCGAACGACTTTTTGCCTTGATTCAATTTCGTTGAACCCAGCCCGTCCCCGGCCCTGCCGGGGCTTCACACCGACAGGACGTCATCATGATCCAATTTGAACCGAAGTTCATCACGTTCGACTGCTACGGCACGCTGACGCGTTTCCAGATGGCGGAGCTTGCGCGCGAGATTTACGCGGACCGGCTGTCGCCGGTCGCGATGGAGGACTTCGTGCGCGCGTTCGCCGCTTATCGGCTCGACGAGGTGCTCGGCGCGTGGAAGCCGTACCGCGACGTCCTTGTCAACGCGATCCGTCGCACCTGCGCGCGGATCGGCGTGACGTTCGACGAAGCCGAGGCCGAGCGCTTCTATCTCGCGGTCCCGACCTGGGGCCCGCATCCGGACGTGCCGGTCGGGCTGTCGCGGCTCGCGAAGAAGTACAAGCTGGTGATCCTGTCGAACGCAATGGACGACCAGATCATGAGCAACGTCGACAAGCTCGGCGCGCCGTTCCACGCGGTGTTCACCGCGCAGCAGGCGCAGTCGTACAAGCCGCGCATGCAGGGCTTCGAATACATGTTCGACAAGCTCGGCTGCCAGCCGCAGGACGTGCTGCACGTATCGTCGAGCCTGCGTTACGACCTGATGACGGCCGAGGATCTCGGGATCAAGCACAAGGCGTTCGTCAATCGCGGCCACGAGCCGGGCACGCCGTACTACAACTACACGGAAGTGTCCGACATCGGCGATCTCGCGACGCAGCTCGGCCTGTAAGCGTCGCGTCGGCTGCGCGCGCACGGGGTCGTGCGTCGCGCCGCCGGCCGGGCACGCCGGGGCGAATCCAGTGAGCGGCCGGCCCGGCCGTTCGCTCGGGTGCGTACGATCAGCGCACGAATCGAGGGTAAATACCGATGCGATGACGTTCAAGGTAGAGCCGCCAACGCCGATATCTGTACCGAATGGTTAATATCGCGAGGCTCCCGCATGAAGTTGTCCACGAAACTGCTGATGCTCGTCGCGGCCGCGCTGCTCGGCGTCGTATTGCTCGCCGCGATGTCGCTGCAGACGCTGCGCGGCGCGCTGATCGACAGCCGTCGCGAAGAGATCGTCATTCTTTTGACGAAGGCCGAACATCTGGTCAATTCGTACCGCGCGTTGCAGGCGAGCGGTACGCTCACCGCGGATCAGGCCCAGCAGCAGGCAAAAGCCGCGCTGTCGGCGCTCAACGCGGATACGAAAAGCTACTACTGGGTCACGACTGCCGACGGCGTCAACCTGGTTCACCCGAACGCGAAGTTCGTCGGCACGCGGGCCAAGGGCAACCGCACGACCGGCGGCCTGACCGATAGCGAGGCTTACCGCGCCGGGATGGCACAGGCGCATTTCGCGCTCGTCGACGTGCTGGTCAAGCGCAGCCCCGACGCGGATGCGGAGCCGAAACTGCAGGGCGTGGTCGCCATTCCGGACTGGAACTGGTGGATCGGCACGGGATTCTTTTACGACGATATCAACGCGGCGTTCACCCGGCTCGCGATGGTGCTGGGCGCGATTGCGCTCGTCATCGCCGCGACGCTGGCGGCAATCGCGTGGGGCGTGCTGCGCAGCGTCAGGCGCACGCTGGGCGGCGAGCCGGCGCACGCGACGCACATCGCGGCGCGCATCGCCGCCGGCGAACTGGACGTCGAATTCGATGTGGCCAAGGCCGCGCCGGGCAGCCTGCTCGCGGCGCTCGGCGAAATGAAGGCGCGCCTGACCGAGACGATCGCCGAAATCCAGACCACGACCCACTCGATTGCGATGGGCACCGGCGAGATCGCGCAAGGCAACCTGGACCTGTCGCAACGCACGGAGGAACAGGCCGCGTCGCTGCAGGAAACGGCCGCCAGCATGGAACAGATCACGTCGACGGTCCGGCAGAATGCCGAGAATGCGCGTCAGGCCAATGCGCTCGTCACCACGGCCAAGGAAGCGACCGAACTCGGCGGTGCCGCCGTGCAGGAGGTCGTCGAAACGATGCGGCAGATTTCCGAAGAGTCGGTGCGGATCGCCGACATTACCGTCGTGATCGAAGGCATCGCGTTCCAGACCAACATTCTTGCGCTCAACGCGGCCGTCGAAGCGGCGCGAGCCGGCGAGGAAGGGCGCGGGTTCGCGGTCGTGGCCTCGGAGGTCCGCTCGCTCGCCCAGCGCAGCGCCGCGGCGGCGAAGGATATCAAGGGGCTGATCGAGGTGTCGGTCGAGAAGGTCGGCAGCGGCAGCCGGCTCGTCGAGGCGGCGGGGACGCGCATGACGGAGATCGTCCGGTCGATCGACCGGGTGGCCGACATCATGGGCGAGATCTCCTCGGCCTCCGCCGAGCAAAGCACCGGCATCGAACAGGTGGGCAAGGCGGTGTCGCAAATGGATGAAGTCACTCAGCAGAACGCCGCGCTCGTTGAGCAGGCTGCCGCTGCCGCTTCCTCGCTGGATGAACAGGCGGCACGGTTGAGGTCCGCGGTAGCGGTGTTCCGGCTGGCCGGCTGAGCGGCCGACCCGGGGGAGAAACCGGGCGAGAAACCGGGCGAGAAACCGGGCGCGGCGCGCATGCGCGGCCCGCCCGCGTCAGAAGATCACATACACCTTGCGCATCGTCTCGCGCACGTCCCACAGCCCTTCGGTGTTCGCGGCGAAGAACCGCGTGTCGCCCGCGCCGAACTCGATCGCTTCCTCGCCATCCGGCGCGAACGTGCCGGCGCCGGCGAGGAAATGCATCACCTCCGCTTCCTTCACTCTGCGCCCGCAAGTGCCCGGCGTGCATTCGAACACGCCGGTGTCGAACGCCTCGCTGCCCGGGATCACGACCTGCCGGCCCGACACGCGGGCGGGTTCGGTGCCGGGCAATCCGGCCGTGCCGCAGTCTTCGCGCAAGTCGGCGTCGACGGAGCGGGAAATCTTCTGAACTTTCATGCGTGGGTGTCCTCGCGGTGATCGGAAATCGTCCCGGCGCAGCGGCTGCGAGGGCGGCTCACTGTCGCACGCGCGCGGCTGGCGACCAGGACATTTCGCTCGTTTCGGGCGCCGCCGATCCGCAGGTGCGCAATCGATGCAAAACATGTGGTTTGGGACCGCCGAACACGTTTGGGATGCCGAACGGGCAATTTTGTCGGTGCAATCTGCGGCGGCCGTCGCTTTACGATTCTCTTCGTCGCGCATGTGTCGCGGGGCGACGGGAAGACAACGCGGCACACGCGGGCGCGCAGCAATTCATGCTGCGCGGACGGCCCAAAACGGTCGAATCGTGTCGTGCAGGTGCCCCGAATCGCGACAACCGCCATTTTGGCGGTGCTTAAATGAACTCAATGCGTACGACGTTGTGCTCGCTACCAGCAGGCGGGCGCGGCGGGAACCACGAACCACGCTGGACCCCAGGACCCACTTTCCACAGTCAGGAGCAGTTCGGATGAGCGACGATATCGACAACGGCGGCGGCAACGGCGGCTTCACGCGCCGCGACATGATGCGGGTCATGGCGGCGAGCGGCATGATGGCCGCAGGCGCCGGCGGACTGCTGGCGAACTCCCGGGCTGCGTTCGCCGCGCCCGCGCCGAAGCGCGGCGGCAAGATCCGCGTGGCGAACGAATCCAGCTCGACGGCCGATACGCTCGACCCGGCCAAGGGCTCGACGGGCGCCGACTACATCCGCTTCTTCATGTTCTACAGCGGCCTCACGCAGCTCGACGCGAGCCTGACGCCGCAGATGAATCTCGCCGAGTCGCTGCAGACGGCCGATGCGAAGACCTGGATCATCAAGCTGCGCAAGGGCGTCACGTTCCACGACGGGAAACCGGTCGGGCCGGCCGACGTCGTGTTCTCGCTGATGCGCCACAAGAACGCGGCGACCGCGTCGAAGGTCAAGCCGCTCGCCGACCAGTTCGCCGACGCGAAGGCGACCGGCCCGGACGAAGTCACGTTGACGCTCGCGAGCGCGAACGCCGACCTGCCGGTGATCCTCGCGACGCCGCAGCTCGTGATCGTCAAGGACGGCACGACCGACTTCGCGACCGGCATCGGCTGCGGCCCGTACAAGCTGAAGTCGTTCAAGCCGGGCGTGTCGACCGTCGGCGTGCGCAACGACAGCTACTTCAAGCCCGGGATGCCGTATCTCGACGAGATCGAGCTGATCGGCATCAGCGACAGCGCCGCGCGCCTGAACGCGCTGCTGTCCGGCGACGTGCACCTGATCAACGCGATCGATCCGCGCTCGACGCAGCGCGTCGCGTCGACGCCCGGCTATGCGCTGAAGGAAACCAAGTCGGGCCTGTACACCGACCTGATCGTGCGCAGCGAAAACCCGATTACCGCGCATCCCGATTTCGTCGAGGGGATGAAGTACCTGTTCGATCGCGAGCAGGTTCGCTCGGCGGTGTTCCGCGGCTACGCGGTGATCGGCAACGACCAGCCGATTCCGCCGGGGCATCGCTACTTCAACGCATCGGTGCCGCAGCGGCCGTACGATCCGGACAAGGCGAAATTCCTGTTCCAGAAGGCCGGCGCGCTCGGCGCCGCGCTGCCGCCGATCTATGCGACGTCGGATGCGAACGGTTCGATCGAAATGGCCGTACTGCTGCAGCAGGCCGGCCAGAAGATCGGGTTGAACCTGCAGGTGAACCGCGTGTCGCCCGACGGCTACTGGTCGAACCACTGGATGAAGCATCCGCTCGGCTTCGGCAACATCAATCCGCGCTCGAGCGCCGACGTGCTGTTCACGCAGTTCTTCAAGTCGGACGCGCCGTGGAACGAATCGGGCTGGAAGAGCGCGAAGTTCGACCAGCTGCTGCTCGCCGCGCGCTCCGAGACCGACGATGCGAAGCGCAGGCAGATGTACGGCGAAATGCAGGCGATCGTCGCGCAGCAGGGCAGGGTCGGCATTCCGGCGTTCATCAGTTTCCTCGACGGGTACGACAAGCGCCTCGCGGGCCTCGGCTCGATTCCGACCGGCCCGATGATGGGCGGCATGTTCGCCGAACACGTATGGTGGAACGCCTGACGCCGTCGCCTGCCGCCGCCGCGCGGCCGGTGCGGGCCACCGCCCCGGCCGCGCGCGGCCTTTCCGGGAGTGCCGCTGCATGAACCGAATCCTTATCGGGCTGATCGGCCGGCGCATCGCGGTCACCGCGCTGACGTTGCTGATCGTGTCCGCGATCATCTTCACGATCACGAACCTGCTGCCGGGCGATGCCGCGCAGGCCGCGCTCGGCCAGTCGGCGACGCCGGAAACGATCGCCGCGCTGCGCCAGCAGTTCGGCCTCGACATGCCGGCGCACGTGCGCTACGTGCACTGGCTCGCCGGGTTGCTGCACGGCGATTTCGGCCGCTCGCTGTCCGGCGACATGCCGGTGTCGGACATGATCGGCGGGCGCCTGCCGAAGTCGCTCGCGCTCGCGGCGATCACGACCGCGGTATCGGTGCCGATCGCGCTGCTGCTCGGGATACTCGCGGCGGTCAAGCGCGAGTCGGCGATCGACCGCGCGATCAGCCTCGGCACGCTGTCGCTCGTCGCGACGCCGGAATTCCTGATCGCGACGGTCGCCGTGCTCGTGCTGGCGGTGAAGCTGCACTGGCTGTCCGCGCTGTCGTACAGCGGACCGATCGAAAGCGTCCACGATTTCCTGCGCGCATATGCGATGCCGGTGCTGACGCTCTGCGCGGTCGTGATTGCGCAGATGGCGCGGATGACGCGCGCCGCGGTGATCGAGCAACTGAGCGCGTCGTATGTCGAGATGGCCGTGCTCAAGGGCGCGAGCCCCGCGCGCGTGGTGCTGCGCCATGCGCTGCCGAACGCGATCGGGCCGATCGCCAATGCGATCGCGCTGAGCCTGTCGTATCTGCTCGGCGGCGTGATCGTCGTCGAGACGATCTTCAACTATCCGGGCCTCGCCAGCCTGATGGTCGATGCGGTCGGCAACCGCGACTTCCCGCTGGTGCAGGCGTGCACGCTGATCTTCTGCGTGGCCTATCTGACGCTCGTGCTGTTCGCCGATCTGTGCTCGATCGTGTCGAACCCGAGACTGCGGACCTGACCGTCCCGTCCTTCTCCCGAGATGCCGAACATGCACCCGACCGAACCCGTACAACGCAGCAGCGCGCTGCCGCCGCCCGGCGATCCGCGCCCGTCCTGGGGCGACACGCCGCCTGCCGCACCGTCTCCCGAGCAGCCGCGCAAGCGCCGCGCGATGCGCCCGGCATTGACCACCGGCGGCTGGATCGGCCTGTCGATGGCCAGCCTGATGCTGTTCATCGCGGTGTTCGCGCCGCTCCTCGCGCCGCACGAAGTCGGCACGATCGTCACGCCGGACGTGTTCGCGCCGTTCAGCGCGAAGCTGCCGTTCGGCTCCGACTTCCTCGGCCGCGACATGCTGAGCCGGATCCTGTACGGCACGCGGCTGACCGTGCTGCTCGCGCTGGCCGCGGTGCTGCTCGCCGCGCTGACCGGCACGACGCTCGGGCTGCTCGCGACGGTGTCGGGCCGCGCGGTGGACGAGACGATGAGCCGGCTGCTCGACGCGCTCACGTCGATTCCGTCGAAGATGTTCGCGCTGATGTTCGTCGCCGCGTTCGGCTCGTC
Organism: Burkholderia sp. BKH01; assembly: GCF_025685725.1. NCBI lineage: Bacteria > Pseudomonadati > Pseudomonadota > Betaproteobacteria > Burkholderiales > Burkholderiaceae > Burkholderia > Burkholderia sp. BKH01. The sequence continues at coordinate 238,142 of NZ_JAOTQT010000004.1, forward strand.
GCTGCCGCTGCTGATCCTGACCGCCGCGGTCAGCTACATGCCGGGCTCGTACCGGATCGCGCGCGCGCTGGCCGTGAACATCAGCACGCTCGAATTCGTGCAGGTGGCGCGAGCGCGCGGCGAGAGCGCGCTGTACATCGCGTGCGTCGAGATGCTGCCGAACATGATCCACCCGATGCTCGCCGATACCGGACTGCGCTTCACGTTCGTCGTGCTGCTGCTGAGCGGCCTGAGCTTTCTCGGGCTCGGCGTGCAGCCGCCGTACGCGGACCTCGGCTCGCTCGTGCGCGAGAACATCGCGAGCCTCGGCGACGGTTCGGCCGTCGCGATCATGCCCGCGGTCGCGATCGCGATCCTGACGGTGGGCGTCAACCTGCTGATCGACGGCCTGCCGCATCGCGGCCGCCGCAAGGGCGCGGCCGCCGCCGCCGGAGAACACTGATGCGACATGAATCGACTCCGCTCGTCGAGGTCAGCGGGCTGCGCGTCGTCGGCGGCCGCCCGGGCGGCCCGGAAACGACGATCGTCCACGGCGTCGACTTCGAGATCCGGCGCGGCGAGGTGCTCGCGCTGATCGGCGAGTCCGGCTCCGGCAAGACGACGATCGCGCTGGCGCTGATGGGCCATGCGCGCGCCGGCTGCCGGATCGCCGGCGGCTCGGTGAAGCTCGCCGGCACCGACGTATGCGCGCTGTCCGCGCCGGCGCTGAGCGCGCTGCGCGGCCGCAAGGTCGCCTACATCGCGCAGAGCGCGGCCGCCGCGTTCAACCCGTCGCGCACGATTCTCGACCAGGTGATCGAGAGCGCGCTGATTCACCGGACGATGTCGAAGCGCGACGCGCAGGCGAAGGCGGTCGAGCTGTTCCGCGCGCTCGCGCTGCCGGAGCCGGAAACGATCGGCAAGCGCTATCCGCATCAGGTGTCGGGCGGCCAGTTGCAGCGGCTGATGGCCGCGATGGCGCTGATCACCGATCCGGAACTGGTGATCCTCGACGAGCCGACCACGGCGCTCGACGTGACCACGCAGATCGACGTGCTGCAGGCGTTCAAGAGCGTGATCCGCCGCTACGGCATGAGCGCGGTGTACGTGTCGCACGATCTCGCGGTCGTCGCGCAGATGGCCGACCGGATCGTCGTGTTGAGCGACGGCGTGATCCGCGAGGCGGGCGATACCGAACAGATCCTGCATGCGCCCGCGCATCCGTACACGCAGAGCCTGATCGCGGCGGTCACGCCGAACGGCGCCGAACGCGACGCGAAACCCGCGGCGGCCGCGCCGGCGCCGCTGCTCGACGTGCGCGGCGCGGTCGCCGGATACGGCGCCCGCACCGCGAAGGGCCTGCCCGCGAAAGTGATCCTGCACGAAGTGGACCTGCGCATCGGGCGCGGCCAGACGGTTGGCGTGATCGGCGAATCGGGCTCGGGCAAGACGACGCTCGCGAAGGTGATCGCGGGCCTGGTGCCGGCCAACGGCGGGCAGATCCTGCTCGACGGCGAGCCGCTCGCGCTCGATATCGGCAAGCGCACGAAGGAGCAGCATCGCCGCGTGCAGATCGTGTTCCAGAACGCCGATACCGCGCTCAATCCGGTGCATACGGTCGAACGCACGCTCGCGCGACCGCTCGCGTTCTATCACGGGGTCAAGGGCGCGCGTGCGCGGCAGCGCGTCGCGGAGCTGCTCGAGCTCGTGCGGCTGCCGCCGGCGGTCGCCGGGCGGCGCACCGGCGAGCTGTCCGGCGGGCAGAAGCAGCGCGTGAACCTCGCGCGCGCACTCGCGGCCGAGCCCGACCTGATCCTGTGCGACGAGGTGACGTCGGCGCTCGACACCGTGGTCGGCGCCGCGATCATCGACCTGCTGCGCGAACTGCAGGCGAAGCTCGGCGTGTCGTACGTGTTCATCACGCACGACATCGCCAAGGTGCGCGCGATCAGCGACGACATCGTCGTGCTGTACGCGGGCCGCCGCGTCGAGACGGGCAGCCGCGACGCGCTGTGCGCGCCGCCTTATCACCCGTACTCGCACCTGCTCGTGTCGTCGGCGCCGGAACTGCGCGCGGGCTGGCTCGACGATGCGGCCGAGCGGTGCCACCGGCCGCTGGTGCCGATCGGCGCGAGCGCGGACGATGCGCAGCTGTGCCCGTTCCTGTCGCGCTGCGCGATGCGGGTGGACGGCGTATGCAATCGGACGGCGCCCGTGCTGCGCACCCTCGGCAACGGCGCGCAGGTGCTGTGCCACCGCAGCGAGGACGACCTGACGCGCTTCCAGGCGGAGCCGGCGGCGGTCGTCCCGCCGGTGCAGCCGGTGCGCCTGTAGTGCGCCGCGCCGTTCGTTTGCCGCGCTCGCTTGCGTCGGCGATCGGCGTTCCGCACAGGCTGCCGCGGCGGTCGCGAAAAACGGTGGATTGTGCGTGCGCCGCACCCGAATACGCGGCAACTGCGCTTCTTGATGGTGATTAAATGGTTTTCAATGAGCGATCGCCGATCGTCGTCGCCGGAAGGCTTGGGAAGGATCCGATGAAACCCGAATCGAACAGGCTGGATACCCGCCGCGCGTTTCGCGCCGGCTGTGAAGGGGGCGCCGAAGGGCGCGCCGACGTGTCGATCATGCGTCCGGATTTCGCGGGCGTGGCTTCCGACCGTGGCCCGGCAGCGGCGACACCATGACGCAATTGATCGATTCCGGCGCGGCCGGCATGCCGATCGAGCCGTTCGCGATCGTGCGCTTCGTCGCGCCGGCCACTGCCGCGCAGGCGGCCGCATGAGGACGGCGAACATGGTCGATCTGATCCACGAGCCGGTCGAAAGTGCGGTGCTCCGCGCTGCCGGCGTCGGGCGGCCCGTATCGACGGCCATCGACGACGTGCTGCGCACGATCGATGCGTCGTTCGCGCAGCCGCTGAATCTCGATACGCTCGCGGCGGTGGCCGGGTTGAGCGTGTCGCGTTTCACCGCGCGTTTTCGCAGCGAAATCGGGCTGTCGCCGCATCGGTATCTGTGTCTGGTACGGGTTCGGCGAGCGCAGGACTTGCTGCGCGGCGGCGTGGCGCCGTCGGTGGTGGCGACCGAGGTCGGTTTCTTCGACCAGAGCCATCTGTGCCGGCATTTCCGGCGGGTGCTCGGGATTACGCCGCGCGATTACGTGAGCGCGCGCTCGGGCGGAGCGCCGGGGCGAACCACGTCGATGCGTACGCGCGCCGAACGCCGGGACGCGTCCTGTCACGCCGCGTAAGCGCAAGCGCGGGCACGCGGTTGCGACCGGCCCTGGCTGCCCGATGAAGACGCCTGCCGGCCGTGGCGTGGTCATTAAGCCATGCTTAACGAGCGCTTTTCCGGAGGTTAATCAATCGGGAAGACCTGCACCGCATAATTGCAGGCATGAACCACCAGCGACGCAATTCAATTATTGCGCAGCGAATACGCGTTATCGAACCAATCAATACTCCTGACGGTTGCCGGCTGGGAAGTCGCGAGAACGACGATTTCCGGTACCGTCCAGGGATATTTCAACAAGATCGTCGCGCCATGCGCAGGAGCAGAAATGACCGTAGCGTTCGTGTTGCACCGTGCCGACGGCACGCCTTTGTCGACCGACTTCCGCAGGAAGCCGTTCGGCGAAAACGACCCGTTCGGGCCGCATCGTGAAATCGCATGGGAAGGCCCCGACTCGATGGCCGCGGGCCGTATCGGCTTCGTTGGCGAACTCGACGTGGCGAGCTTTCCGCACATCGAGACCCTCGTCGTCGTGGCGGGCGAGCTGACGCTCGAAGCGCCCGGAGCGGCGCCGTTGGTGCTCGGTCCGCAAGCAGGGGCGGTCATCGGCAGCGGCACGGCGGTTCGCGTCAGCGCGGCATCGCCCGTGCTTCTGATGTTCTGCGCGGCGGCTTGCACGAACCCGCCCAGACGCGGCCTCTTCGCGCTGCGCGCCGACGCCGATTTCAAGCCGTCCGCATCGCTGCCGGCCGACGTGCTGCTGGGGCCCGCTCCGCAATGCCGCAGCGACAACGTCTTCGCCGACGACGGCGCGGCTTGCTGCGCGGGTACGTGGGATTCGACGCCGTACCACCGGATCGTGCGCCCGCATCGCGCGAACGAGTTCATGCAGCTGCTGGCCGGCAGCGTGCGGTTCGCCGCGCCCGACGGCAGCGTGCTGTCGCTCGGCGCCGGCGACGCGCTTTTCGTGCCGCGGGGCGCGCCGATCGGGTGGGAAAGCAGCGATCGCGTGGCGAAGTTCTACGTCATGCAAAACGTCCAGGTTTCAACCGAGCAACATTGACCATGTCACCTCCGCTGCAACACATACAAACTTCGCCCACGCTGCCGGCCGCGGCCGACGTCGTCGTGATCGGAGGCGGGATCATCGGCGTCTTTACCGCCTACTACCTGGCCCGGCGCGGGGTGTCGGTCGCGCTGGTCGAGAAGGGCAGGATCGGCGCCGAGCAGTCGAGCCGCAACTGGGGCTGGTGCCGGCAGCAAAACCGCGACGCGCGCGAACTGCCGATGGCAAGCAAGAGCCTCGACCTGTGGGAACGATTTGCCGCCGAATCCGGCGAAGACACCGGTTTTCATCGTTGCGGGCTGTTGTATCTGAGCAATGACGAAGCCGAGTTGTCGCGCTGGGCCAGTTGGGGCGAATTCGCGAGGACCGCGGGCGTGACGACCTACATGCTCGACAGCCGGCAGGCGAGCGAGCGCGGGCAGCCCACCGGGCGACCCTGGAAGGGCGGCGTCTTTTCGCCGACCGACGGCACCGCCGATCCGGCGAAGGCCGCGCCGGCCGTGGCCGCGGCACTGATGAAGCTCGGCGGCAGCGTCAACCAGCAGTGCGCGGCCCGCGGCATCGAACTCGAGGGCGGCCGGGTTTCCGGCGTCGTCACGGAAGCCGGGGTGATCAAGACCAGGACGGCTGTGCTCGCCGGCGGCGCATGGGCGTCGTCGTTCTGCCGCCAGCTCGGCATCCGGTTTCCCCAGGCGTCGATCCGCCAGTCGATCCTGAGCGTGTCGCCCGTCGAACAGCACTTGCCGGCTGCGCTGTACACCTCCGGCGTGTCCATTACGCGCCGCAGCGACGGACGCTACGCACTGGCCATCAGCGGCCGCGCGCGCGTGGACCTGACGCCGCAGTTCCTGCGATTCGCGCCGCATTTCGTGCCGATGTTCGCGAAGCGCTGGCGCAGCCTTCTGCCGGGCGGCCTCGAGGGCATGCGCGGCGGCCACGAAACGCTGAAGCGGTGGCGGCTCGATGCGCCGACACCGATGGAGGCGATGCGCATTCTCGATCCGAAGCCCGATATGTCGACCGTCACCGAGACGTACCGCCGTGCCGTCGAATTGCTGCCCGAACTTCGCGAAGCGACGATCACGCACGCTTGGGCCGGGTTCGTCGACAGCACGCCGGACGGCGTCCCGGGTATCGGCGAAGTGCCGGGCCTGCCGGGCCTGATCCTCGCGGCCGGCTTTTCCGGGCACGGCTTCGGCATCGGCCCGGGCGCAGGCCACTTGATCGCGGATCTCGCGACCGGCGCGCAACCGATCGTGGACCCGCTGCCGTATCGGCCCAGCCGATTCGGCGAATCCGCGTGGGGCAAGGTCGCCGATTTCTAGGCGACGGCCGTCACGCCGAACGCGGCGGCGTTTGAACGATGCGCTTCGGATCGGATCGCGCGACCGGCCGGACCGGCGCGGCGAATTCTTGCCGGCTTTCCGGCCCGATGCGCCAGCTTTGGAGTGTGTGATGCGTTTCAGTTCCTACTGGCTCGATACGTCCGAGCCATTCGCGGGCAGCTCGCCGGAGCTGCCCGACGGAAGTTGCGACGTGGTCGTGGTGGGCGGCGGGATCACGGGCTCGGCGGCTGCGCTGGCGCTGTCGAAAAAAGGCGCGCGGGTCGTCGTCTGCGAGGCGGGCACCGTGGGGCAGGCAGCGTCGGGACGCAACGGCGGCATGTGCAACAACGGCTTTGCGCAGGATTACGCGTCGCTGTCGCAGCGCATCGGCACCGAACTCGCCAACCGGTTGTATCGCGCGTTCGATGCGGGCGTCGACACGGTCGAGCGGCTGGTCAGGGAAGAGTCGATCGACTGCGATTTCGTGCGTCGCGGCAAGCTCAAGCTCGCGGCGAAGCCGGAGCACTACGACAAGCTGGTGCGAAGCCAGGCGCTGCTCGCCGCGAGCGTGGACCCCGACACGCGCTTGGTGACGAAGGCGCAACTGCGTGATGAGATCGGCTCGACCCGTTATCACGGCGGCTTGATCTTCGAGAAGAGCGCCGGGATGCACGTCGGCCGCTATGTGCGCGGTCTGGCGAGCGCCGCGCAAGCGCGCGGCGCGCACATCCTGGAGCATGCGCCGGTGCTCGGCGTGAAGCGCGAGGCGGGCGGCGCATACGCGGTGCATACGCCGCTCGGCGAGATCCGTGCGCGCCAGGTGCTGCTCGCGAGCGGCATCTCGCAGGTGGGGCCGTTCGGCTGGATCCGCCGCAGGATCGTGCCGGTCGGCGCGTTCATCATCGTCACCGAGCCGTTGCCGCGCGAACTGCTTGACCGATTGCTGCCGACCCGCCGGATGGTCACCGACACGAAGAACTTCGTCAATTTCTTTCGCGTCACGCCCGACAACCGGATGCTGTTCGGCGGGCGGGCGCGTTTCGCGACGTCGAACCCCCGTTCGGACGAAAAGAGCGGGCTGATCCTGCGACAACAGATGGCCGCCGTGTTTCCGGCGCTGGCCGGCGTGCGCATCGACTATTGCTGGGGCGGCATGGTCGACATGACGGCCAACCGCCTGCCGCGCGCGGGCCAGCGACAAGGCGTGTATTACTCGATGGGCTATAGCGGCCACGGCACGCACATGGCCACGCTGATGGGCACGCTGATGGCGGAGATCATGGACGGGCGGGCCGATCTCAACCCGTGGAGCGGTTTCGACTGGCCCGCCATTCCCGGCCACTTCGGCAAACCGTGGTTTTTGCCGTTCGTGGGTGCGTGGTACCGACTGAAGGACACCCTGCAATGAATTCACCTGTTCGTCACTTGATGCAAGCCGGAAGGCTCGAGCGGTTCTTCATCGACGGAGACTGGGTCATGCCCGACGGTGGCGACCGGTTCGCCGTGGTCTGCCCGTCCACCGAAGACACGCTGTGCGACATCCCGCTCGGCAACGCACGCGACGCCGACCGCGCGGTGCGGGCCGCGCGCGGCGCGTTCGAACGCTGGGCCGCGACGTCGCCGCAGCAACGCGCCGCGCTGCTCGACCGCATTCATGCGCTGATCCTGGAGCGCGCCGAACTGTTCGCCGCCGCGCTCGCGATGGAAATGGGCGCACCGATCGGCTATGCGCGCGGCGCCCATGTACCGCTCGCGGCCGAACATGTCCGGGTCGCGCGCGACAACCTGGCGAGCTACCCGTTCGTCACGCGGCGGGGGACGACCGCGGTCGTGCGCGAGCCGATCGGCGTGTGCGCGCTGATCACGCCGTGGAACTGGCCGATCTATCAAATCACCGCGAAGGTCGGCCCGGCGCTCGCGGCAGGCTGCACGGTGGTCCTGAAACCGAGCGAGCTGTCGCCGCTCAGCGCGTTGCTGTTCGCGGAAGTGGTCGCCGATGCGGGCGTGCCCGCGGGCGTGTTCAACCTGGTGAGCGGCAGCGGCACGGAAGTGGGCGCGGCGCTCGCGTCGCACCCGGAAGTCGACATGGTTTCGATCACGGGGTCCACGCGTGCGGGCGTACTCGTTGCGCAAGCGGCGGCGCCGACCGTCAAGCGCGTCGCGCAGGAGCTCGGCGGCAAGTCGCCGAACATCGTGTTGCCCGATGCGGACCTGTCGCGCGCCGTCGCGCCGGGCGTGGCCGCCGCGTTCCGGAACATGGGCCAGTCGTGCAGCGCGCCGACCCGCATGATCGTCCCGCGCGACGTGCTGGGCCGCGTCGAGGAACTGGCGGTCGCGGCAACGGAACGGATGGTCGTCGGCGATCCGTTCGCCGAAGCGACGACGCATGGTCCGCTGGCCAATCGCGCGCAGTTCGAGCGCGTCGGGCAGATGATCGACGCGGGCATCGACGAACGGGCGAAGCTCATCGCCGGCGGGCCCGGACGGCCCGCGGGTTTCGGCCGGGGCTTTTATGCGCGGCCGACCGTCTTTTCCGAGGTCCGCACCGACATGAACATCGCGCAGCAGGAGATCTTCGGTCCGGTTCTCGCGATCCTTCCTTACGACACCGTCGAAGAAGCCATCGCGATCGCGAACGACACGGTTTACGGGCTCGGCGCACATGTGCAGGGTACCGACCAGGAACGCGTGCGCGCGGTGGCCGCGCGCATTCGGTCGGGCCAGGTGCATCTGAACTACCCGGCATGGGACCCGCAGGCTCCGTTCGGCGGCTACAAGCAGTCGGGGAACGGTCGCGAGTACGGGATCGAAGGGATGGAAGAGTACATGGAAATCAAGTCGATCCTGGGTTTCCATGATTGAAGCAACGGCTGCGCGCCATGCGGCGGCAGTCCGGATTTGAATCCGTTTGCCCGATAAAGGTGCCGAGATTGGACAACCCCGTTATTCCCGAAGCGTCGCTGGACGCGCATCACGCGCACTGGGCGAACCTGCGCCGCGACCTGCATGCGCATCCCGAGTTGCGATTCGAGGAGCACCGGACGGCCGACGTCGTCGCCCGCGAGCTCGACGCGCTCGGCTATGTGGTGTCGCGCGGGCTCGGAGGCACGGGCGTCGTCGCGAGCCTGCCCGGTGCGGACCCGGGCCGCGGCATCGTGCTGCGTGCCGATCTGGATGCGTTGCCGATCCAGGAAGCCAACGATTTTGCGCATGCGTCGTGCGCCCAGGGCGTGATGCACGCATGCGGGCATGACGGGCATACCGTGATGTTGCTGGGGGCCGCGCGCATCCTGAAGGCGCTGCCGCAGTTGCCGGGCACGGTTCATTTCGTGTTTCAGCCCGGCGAAGAGGGGGGCGCGGGCGCGCGCAGGATGATCGACGACGGGCTGTTCGAACGCTATCCGACCGAGGCGGTATTCGGCATGCACAACTGGCCGGGTTTGCCGGCCGGGCATTTCGGGTTGCGTACCGGCCCGATCATGGCCGCGGGCTGCCGATTCAGGATCACGGTAACGGGCAAGGGCGCGCATGCGGCGCAGCCGCATCTGGGCGTCGACCCCGTTCCCCTCGCGTGTTCGATGGTGCTGCAGTGTCAGACCATCGCCGCGCGGCACAAGGATCCCGTGGATCCCGCCGTCATTTCCGTCTGCATGTTCCATGCGGGCACGACGGACAATGTCATTCCGGACAGCGCCGAATTGCGCGGGACGATTCGCACGCTATCGTCGGCATTGCAGCAGAAGCTGCAGCGCGACGTCCAGCTCATGTGCGAGGGGCTGGCCCGTGCCTATGGCGCGCATGTCGAGGTCGCGTTTTTTCAGTACTACCCCGCGACGGTCAACACGCCGGCCGAGACGGCACTCTGCGAAACGGTCATTCGCGAGACGTTCGGCGACGAGCGCCTTTACCGCGACGTGCCGCCGAACATGACGTCCGAGGACTTCGGCTTCATGCTGGAGGAGCGGCCCGGCGCGTACGTGCTGATCGGCAATGCGCCGGCCGGAACGGCCACGCCGGCCCTGCATCACCCGAAATACGATTTCAACGACGACATCATTCCGGCCGGCGTCCGTTATTGGGTCGCCCTGGCGCGGCGCTACTTCGGGACCGTCTGACGCGGCGGTGCGATCCATCGTGCGCGGCCGGTTCGTCGCGCGATCGGGCGCGTGCCCGCACCGCGCATGCGGAGCAGTTGCGACCGGCGCTCGCCGTGGACGCATGCCCGCTGCCGAACAAGCCGGTAGTCCAGCCGGCCCAGCCGCATCGAATGGTCATGCGCGGGCCGAACGTTAAAGCGGCGTTAACAGCCGGTTTACGGGTTGTTAAACACGACGAAGGCGTTGTTTCCTATAGTCGATTCCATGAACTTGCCGGCACGACGCGCGTGCCGCGAACGCCAGGGCGCCGATGCCGGCTCGTCGAATATCCGGCGAAACCGGCTCGCGCCGTCGTGCGCGCCCGCTTGCGCGAGGGTGCCTTCCGGAAGGATTGCTTGATGAAACAGGAACATGTGATGAACGATTCCCGCTCGACGACGGCGCTTCGCTATCGAAGGTTCACCGTGGCCGATTTGCCTGCGGCCCACGCGCTGTCCACCGCGCTTCGCTGGCCATTCAGGCTCGAGGACTGGCAGTTTTCCGCCGACACGTCGGTCGCGTTCGCGGCCGAGGAAAACTGTGCGGTCATCGGCACGGCGATGTGCTGGAAGTTCGGCGCGGATCGCGCGTCCATCGGGCACGTCATCGTGTCGTCCGCGCACCAGGGCCGCGGCATCGGCCGCGCGCTGATGGAGACGCTCCTCGAGGAACTGGGGCCGCGCATCACGTTCCTGCATGCGACGCCGGCCGGCCAGCCGCTCTACGAAAAACTCGGTTTCGACGTGTGCGGCTCGCTGGACCAGTTTCAGGGGAACGTGAGCCGGCCCGCCGCGGTTGTACTGCCCGATGGCGCGCGGCTGCGGGCCGGGACGCCTGCCGATTTGCGCCGCCTCGTCGAACTGGACGCGTGCGCTTCCGGCCTCGAGCGCGATGCGCTTTTGTCGGCGTTGCTGACGCGCGGGGAAAGCGTCGTGCTCGAGCGCGACGGCGAAATCGCCGGATTTTCGGTGCTGCGCCGCTTCGGGCGCGGCTATCTGATCGGCCCGGTGGTCGCGCCGCGTTCGACCGGCGACACGTGCGCGAGGGCCCTGATCGCCCATTGGTTGGGTGGATTGGAGAATGAATTTGTCCGCATCGACGTACCGTCGGGAACGAGCTTGCCGGACTGGCTCGATATGCAGGGATTGAAGCGGGTGGACACCTGCTCGAAGATGGTTCGCAACGCGCCCGCCGCGGCATGCGGCGGCGCGCTCGATCCGGCATACGGGCTGTACGGGCTGGTCAGTCAGGCGATGTTGTAGGCCACGGCCGCGCGCCCGGCGGCATTCGTCGACGTTCATCCGGACCGCCGATCGCGCTTTCGGCCGCTGCGCTGGCCACGCGGGCCGGCGCTTCAGGCGCGTCCCGATCGACATCCCGGCGGATCGCGCCTTCCATCACGGATCGAATGGCATTCGGCCGCCGCGCGGCTTGCGCAGGATGTGCTGCGGCGGCCGCGCAAAACAGCGGATGATGCGCGCGCCGTGCGCCAATACGCGGCAACCGCGCTTTTTGGCGGTGCTTAAATGGTATCCACCGGGCGGCCGTCGCCCGATCGCGAGCCTGCGGCGACACGCGGGCCGCGCTGCGCATGCGCGTCGTTCGCGGCGTCCGAATGCTCACGAAGGATCCGATGAAATTCGAATCGTACTGGCTGGAAACCCGCCCCGACTTTCGCGCCGGCAGCGAAGGGCCCGTAGAAGGGCGCGCCGACGTGGTCGTGATCGGCGGCGGTTTTACCGGGTTGTCGGCGGCGCTGGCGCTCGCGCAGCGCGGCGTGTCGGTCGTGGTGCTCGAAGCCGCGCAGGTCGCCGCGGAGGCATCCGGCCGCAACGGCGGGCAATGCAACACCGGCGTCGCGCAGGACTACGCGTCGCTCGCCGAACGACTCGGCGCCGAGCAGGCGAAGCAGTTCTATCGTGCGTACGAGAGCGCGGTGCGAACCGTCGAAACGATCGTCGCCGAACACGCGATCGACTGCGATTTCCGGCGCGCCGGCAAGCTGAAGCTTGCCGCGAAGCCGCAGCATTTCGCTGGGCTCGCGAAGACCTTCGACGCATTGCGGCGCGACGTCGATCCGGACATCGAACTGATCGAGCCGTCGCGGATTCGCGACGAGATCGGTTCCGACGGCTTTTACGGCGGCCTGCTGCAGCGCAACGGCGCGCAGATGCACATGGGCAAGTTCGGCGTCGGGCTCGCGCAAGCCGCGGCGCGGGCCGGCGCGCGCATCTACGAGCATGCGGCCGTCACGCAGCTCGAGCGGCTCGATGGCGAGCGCCACGCGATCACCTGCACGCGCGGCAGGATCGTGGCCGATCGCGTGCTGGTCGCGACCGGCGCGTCGCAGCACGGGCCGTTCGCGTGGTTCCGGCGGCGCATCGCGCCGGTCGGCAGTTTCATCGTGGTGACCGAGCCGCTGCCCGACGCGCAACTGAACCGGCTGTTTCCGCACCGCCGCGCCTACGTGACGTCGCGCCATATCGGCAACTACTTCCGCGTAACGCCCGACAACCGGCTGCTGTTCGGCGGCCGCGCGCGCTTCGCGATGTCGAGCCCGCGCTCCGATGCGAAAAGCGGCGACATCCTGCGCGCCGGGATGGCCGAGTATTTCCCGGCGCTCGCGAACGTGCGGCTCGACTATTGCTGGGGCGGGCTCGTCGACATCACCGCCGACCGCCTGCCGCGTGCCGGCCAGCACGAAGGCGTCTATTACTCGATGGGCTACAGCGGCCACGGCGTGCAGATGTCGGTGCACATGGGCCGTGTAATGGCCGACGTGATGTATGGCGCGGCCGCGTCGAATCCGTGGCGCGAGCTCGACTGGCCGGCGATGCCGGGCCATTTCGGGCATGCGTGGTTCCTGCCGTTCGTCGGCGCGTATTACCGGCTGCAGGACATCCTGCACTGAACCTGTATCGCGGCGCGGCGATGCGCGCGAAGTTTCCGTTTCTCGGCCCCGAGGTGCTGAGCGCGTCCCATTCGGCGCTGGACGGCCATGCGAACCCGCGCCTCGCCGCGCCGGCGTTCGGCCGCGCGGCGGCGCGCGCGGGTGCGCGGATCGAGGAGAACACCGCGATCGCGACCGTCGAGAAGGACGGCGACACGTTCCGCGCGACGAGCGCCGACGGCCGCGTGTTCTGCGCGCCGAACCTGCTCGTGACGGCCGGCGCGTGGGGCAACCAGCTCAGCACGCAGTTCGGCGAGCCGGTGCCGATCGCGGTCAACGGGCCGCAGATGTGCGTGACGGAGCCCGTGCCGTATTCGATCCTGCCGGCCGTCGGCGTATCGTCGCCGCATATCGAGGAAGTCGTGTATTTCCGGCAGGTCGAGCGCGGCAACGTCGTGATCGGCGGCTGTGCGCGCGCACCGGCCTATCTCGACGAACGGCGCGCGAAGGTGCTGCCCGAGAGCACGCTGCTGCAGTTCACGCAGCTTGCGCGCGTCGCACCGGCTCTGACGCGGCTGAACATCATTCGCGTGTGGAGCGGTGTCGAGGGCTACATGCCGGACGACCGGCCGATCATGGGGCGCAGCGCGAAGGTCGACGGGCTGTATTACGCGTTCGGCTTCTGCGGGCACGGCTTCCAGCTCGGCCCGGGCGTCGGCGACACGATGGCGGAGCTGATCGATACGGGCGCGACGAGCACGCCGATCGAGCCGTTCGCGATCGGGCGCTTCGCGATGCCGGCCGACGCGACGCACGCAACGACCTGAGGAACCCGCGCATGGCCGACGTTTTTCATCACGTGATCGATCATGAGGCGATCCGCCCGTTCGGCGTTGCGCAGCCCGTATCGCGCGCCGTCGGCGGCGCGCTGCGCATCATCGAGACTTCGTACGCGCAGCCGTTGAGCATCGAGGCGCTCGCGGCGGTGGCCGGGCTGAGCGTGTCGCGTTTTGCCGCGCGCTTTCGCAGCGAGCTGGGCGTGTCGCCGCATCGTTATCTGTGCCTCGTGCGGGTGCGGCGCGCGCAGGACCTGCTGCGCGCGGGGCTGCCGCCGTCGGTCGTCGCGACCGAGGTCGGGTTCTTCGACCAGAGCCATCTGTGCCGCCATTTCAGAAGGGTGCTCGGGCGCACGCCGCGCGATTACGTCGACCGGCCGAATGCGGCCCGGCCGAACGGCGCATCGGCGTCGGCGTCAGGGCGACGCGCGGCAGGGGCGCGCGAGCAGAGTTCGGGCAGCACGGTGGCTTCCGCTTGACGTTTGGACGAGGCGCGGGCGCGTCTGCCCGCTATCGGGCCGGCCCGGCCGTATCCGTCTCGGCATCGAATGACGTATCGGCGATGCGCGCGCGTTTCAGCGAACCGGCCAGCTTCTCGATCGCTTGCAGATCGAGCGCGTCGAGGTGCTCTCGCACGTCCTGCACGAAGGCCGCATGCTCGGGCTCGTCAGCATGCTGGCCGAGCCACTCTTCGATATCGGTGAGCCGGCCCTCGCCGGCGAGCAGGATCAGTTCGTCGAGCGCATCGTCGGACGGGCCGTGCAGCAACGGCGCGGCGATCTCCGGTTCGGTATCGTCGGCCGGCTGAAACCGCCGGACGAGTTCCGACACCGGCACCAGCGCGTGCCCGACTACCGGTGCGACGATCGGGAACGAGAACGACGTGCCGGCGCCCGGCCGGCTGGAGACGGCCAGTTCGCCGCCCATCGCGTCGACGATGCGCTGCGCGATGAACAGGCCGAGCCCCGTTCCACCATTCACGGCCTGCACCTGCTGGTACGCGCGGAAGATGTCGCGCGTTCCGCTGATGTCGATCCCGATCCCCGTATCGGCGACCTCGAACAGGAGACGCCACGCATCGCCTTCCCGCGCCGCATGGACCGACAGCGTGACCGTGCCGTCGCGCGTGAATTTCGACGCGTTGGACAGCAGGTTGAGCAGCACCTGCTGCAGCCGCATGCCGTCGATCGACACCGTGTGCGGCAGCGGCGTGGCCGGCCGGTAGACGAACCGGTTGTCCTGCTGCGCGCATAGCGCGACCGCATAGTGGCCGATATCGTCGAGCAGGGCGGGCAGGTCGGTCGTGTCCGGCGACACGCCGAGCGGCTGCAACTCGGCTTTCGTGAACGCCAGCAGTTCGTCGATCAGCGCGAGCTGGTAGCGGATGCTGCGGTCGATCGACCGGATCAGCCGCGCCTGGCCGCGCGTCGCGCTTTGCAGCAGCAGCTTCGCGTAGCCGTTGATCGTGGACAGCGGCGCGCGCAGGTCGTGGCTGACATAGCCGAGCGTCTCGATCTTCTGCTGCATGTGCGTCTTCACCTGCTGCAGCGCGTCGTTGAGCGCGACCGTGCGCCGCGCGACTTCGTCGCGCAGACGATCCTGTTCGGTGAGCTGGAAATGCTCGAGCCGTTTTCTCGCCTCGGTGCGTTGACGGCCCACGTGGTGGATCCACGCGGCCAGCACCAGCAGGTGCGTGGCGAGCCCGATGATCGCGGTGACGGGGTTCGGATAGATATCGGACTTGAGCCAGAACAGGAACGGAGGCAGCGCGTCCATGCCGTCTAGCGCGCGCAGCAGGATGTTGAAGCAGGCGAGCGTAACCGCGATCAGCATTACGCGGCCGGTCGGCGTCCGGCGGATCGCGAGCGTCAGCGCGATGCCGACGTTCACGATCCCCAGCACGGTGTTCAGCCGCAGGCAGAACCATGTGAAGGTCAGCAGGTCGCCGAAGGCGGCGCCGGCCATTCCCGCGCATTCGAGGCCGAGGATCGTCATGTAGACGGCGCGCACCGGGAGCCGAGCCTTCTCGCGATGCGCGACCAACAGAATGAACACGATGAGGAGCGAGACCGCCAGGTACGCGAAGATCACCTCGCCGCGCGCCGACCACTCGCGCGCGACGGGCCACAGCGCCAACGCCATGTATCCGCGGTACGCCGCTTCGAACAGCGTCGTGCCCAGCGCCGTCGCGGCCAGCACGTAGAACATGCCGCTGCGCGAGAAGAACCCGATCAGCAGCGCGCACCACACGAGCGCGAGCAACCCGCCGAAGAAACCGAAGTCCCACATCGTGGCGCGCGACTCCTGAGCGTTCCATGCTTCGCGGGTGAACGCGGCCGGCGCGAGCCGCATTTCCTTGCGCGACGTGACGCGGATCAGCACGGGGATGCTTTCGCCGGCGCGCAGCGTGACGTCGAGTACCGGGTACCGCGATGGCAGCCGGTTCGCATCGGCATCGGCATCGGCATTGGCGGCGGCGAAGCGGCTGGCGAGTGTCCACTGGCCGTCCCGGTGCAGATAGAAGTCGGCATGGTCGACGCGCGCGTCGCGCAACACCAGTACCAGCGGGCGCACCGTGTTGCCGCGGTTGGCCAGCGTCGCGCGGACCCACCATGCCGACCGGGAAAACTCGACGTTGAACGATGGTGTGGTTGCCGCGGATTTACCGCGTGACGGATCGGCGAGTCGGGCGTCGACCTGATCGGCGGTCATCGTCGTGCCGGCGTCCTCGAACACCGACACGGCTTCCAGTTGCGCGGGGTTGGGCGCCGGTGCGGCCCGGGCCGTCGCGCAGGTGACGGCCATCGCCATCAGAAGCAGCAGCAACGCGCGACATCCGGCTGCCCATGCCGCGTATCGGCTACGCATCGTGATGGTGCTCCCCCGGTGTGGGCGGCGCATTGACCGCGTGGCGCTGGCGGCGCCAGTCGGACGGCGTGATGCCGAAGCGTTCGCGGAACGCCGTCGCGAAATTGCCGGGCGTGGAAAAGCCGATTTCCTCGGCGATGTCGCCGATCCCCATCGACGTTTCCGCGAGAAAGTGCATCGCGGCGCGCAGGCGCGTGTCGCGCAGATACTCGAACACGGTCTGGCCGAGATGGTCGCGGAACACGCGGGACAGGCGCTTTTCGTGCGTGCCGACCTGTTTGGCGAGATCCTCGAGCGCCGGCGGATGGCGCAAGTTGCGCAGCAGCACCTCGCTCGCCGCGCGCACGACGGCCGCGTCGGGGTTGTCGGGCAGTTCGGGCAGGTACGCAAACGGCTGGCTGCGCCGCGCGCGCTTCAGGTGATTGCGGATCCGGGCGATCACTTCCGCCGGTTCGAATGGCTTGACGATGTAGTCGATCGCGCCGGTTTCGAGCCCCGCGATGCGATCCTCGAGATCGCCCGCGGCGGTCAGGATGATCACCGGGATGGACTGCGTCGACGGCGTCGACGCCAGTAGCCGGCACGCGGCGAACCCGTCCATGCGCGGCATGCGCACGTCCATCAGGATCAGGTCGGGAGAGATGGCTTGCGCACGATGATAGGCCTGGAGCCCGTCGAACGCGACGCTGATCCGGCACCGTGCGGCTCGCAGGATTTCGGTCAGGAGCCGCAGGTCGTTCGGGCGATCGTCGACGACAAGAATATGTGCGTCAGCGAGATCCGGCGTGGAGCGAAGCGGCGCCGGGCTGGACGAGCGGGATGACATGGTTGCGGACGGGTAGGGAAGTAGGTCTGACGGGCTGAAAGCATCGCTATGCGCGCGATTGTTGCGAAAAATTATATGCCGGCAAAAGCACGATTGTGAGGATTCCGTGCGTCCTGTGTGGGCATATCCGACGGGGTCCGGCGGGTTTTCTGTAGCGGCGATCGGCGGGTATAAAAAGAAGTGGAAAAAGATTCCGAATACCTTTTAATATCGGTCTTTATTTCCGGGAAGATGATTATCAGATTGAAATGGCCCGAGTGATGAATTCGAGCGTCTTGTGTCGAGGGTTGGTATCGTTCGAGTAAATTGAAAGTGCCAGCTCGAGGCTTTACTGATTAATGTTTTATTGATCGCTGTTCAAAATTTTTTCCCGGAGAAATCGGATTTCGCGCCGAAATGTATGAATGTAAATGTCGTCCGCTCGGGAAAAGGGTTCGTCCGCTCGGGAAAAGGTTTGTTTGAACGAATGCCTGCACACTAGCTCCGGAGCGGATGGAATCGGTTCTTCGGGGTGAGCGATCCCGAGCGGATTGCTTGCCGCTGTCATATCCGGAAGCATGCGATATTCAATGTGACATTGAATGATGAAATTCTCAAAATATGAGAATGCGGCAGTGGGCGAATAACTGGCACGAGGGTAATGAAAACTTCATAATTCTCCGCATGTGTTGGTATACAAGATAAACCGGAGAATTGTGGCGTTGGTCAGGGTGTGAAGCATCTGGCAAGAAAAATCGTCAAGGAAATTAGACCGATTAATTCGGTGAAGGGGTCGTTCGGCAAGCCCTCGGTTCTTTTCCGGAAATCCGGAAAGTGCGTTTGGCGGCCGAACGGAAAGGGTGAGCGGCTTCGCGGTGGCAGCCTGGCGGTTTGATTCGCTCGGGCGCGATCGCGCGCGGTGCGCTATCGAATCAGGCGGGCATGAAAAATATGAATACGACAGGCATGGCAGTTCGACGCACCGGTTCGATCGAACCGGCGGCGCATGCTTCAGACCCGGGGACTACGCAGCGTCATCCTCCTCCTGAATGAATCACGACGGGCCGCCCCGGGGTTTGGGCCGGCATCCGTCCATCCGGCGTCTGAACGACGCTTTCCCATGAAATTCGAGGTCGCCGCAGGTTCGGTGCGACGGCGCACGCGCGCGGATTCGCGGTGCGCGGTGCATCGCGCCGCCGCTTTTCCTGCGACGTCGGCTTCCATGATTCGATAACCGGCGATCGTCGTCGCGCATCGTGCCGAAGCGCACGTGCGGCGTGCGGTCGCGTGATCGCGATGGCGATCGCGAGTGTCGTGCAGCGTTGTTCGAGCATTTAGTTAGCTATCCAAAGTGAAGCGTGGAGCGTCGCAAGACGAGCGGGAACGCAGAGGGATGCGTGATCGCTTGTCGATGCGTTCGCTGTTGCGTCATCCAGCACATGAGAACCGAGGGAAGACAAGATGAACAAGTCGTTCAAGTCGATCTGGAACGAAGCATTGGGGGCCTGGGTTGCGGCGTCGGAGCTTGACCGTGCGCGCGGCAAGCGCGTTGCGTCGTCGAGCAGCGCGGCGGAACGTACGGCGATCAGGGGCGCGGCGACACACGCGGGAATGCCTGCCGCTCCGTCGCTACGGCGGCTGGCCGTGCTGATGGCATCGGCGTATCTCGGCTTGTTCCATGTTGCTGTGCATGCGCAGTACGCGCAGGATGGCGGGTCGGCAACCGGCGGCATCAGTTCGATCGCGATCGGCGTCGGTTCGAGCGCCGCGCAGCAGAATTCGACCGCATTGGGCAACCTGTCGACGGCGCAAGGTGTTTCGGCCACTGCGATCGGCCCGGGTGCTCACGCGATGGCCGACGGTTCGACGGCCGTCGGCATCAACTCGCAGGCGACCGGTGTCAATAGCGCGGCGCTCGGCGTGCAGGCGATCGGCAGCGGCGCTTACTCGGTTGCCGTCGGCAATCTCTCGAGCGCGACCCAAAGCGGCGCGGTGGCGATCGGCAGCGGCGCAGCCGCGACCGGCGTTTCCGCCATCGGGCTCGGCAACAATGCGCTGGCGTCCGGCCAGTATGCGGCCGCGCTCGGTCTCGGGGCGAGCGCGGTGGGGGTTCAGAGCATCGCGCTCGGCTACGCGTCGCATGCCACCGATACGGGCACGGTCGCGATCGGCAACCAGTCGACGAGTTCAGGCGCGGCCGCCGTTGCGGTGGGTAGCGGCGCGCTGGCGACCGGCAATTCCGGCGTCGCGATGGGCGTCAACAGCGGCGCGAAGGGCGGCACGTCGATCGCGATCGGCTGGGGCGGCACGGCCGGCGTGCCCGGATCGGGCACGCAGTCGCTCGGCACCAGCTCGATCGCGCTGGGTTCGAGCACGACGGCCGGCGCCGACCAGTCGATGGCGTTCGGTCTGAGCGCGAATACGTCGGGCATCAGTTCGATCGCGATGGGTGTGCAGGCGACCGCGACGCAGCAGTTTGCTGTCGCGTTCGGCAATCTCGCGCGAGCGAGCGGCATATCGGCGACTGCATTGGGCCCCGGTGCGACGGCGTCGGCCATCAATTCGACCGCAATCGGCATCAACAGCGTCGCGGCGGCGGGTTCCACGGTGGCGATCGGCGACACCAACTCGGTCGCCGCTGCCGCGGGCGCGGGCTCGATCGCCGGCGGCAACAACTCGAAGGTGCTGGCGGGTACCGGCGCCGTCGCGCTCGGCGCAGGCCAGACGGTCAGCGGCAACGGCGCGGTGGCGATCGGCGACCCGAGCACCGCGATCGGCACGGGTGCTGTCACGGCCGGTTCGAACAACACGGCGAACGGCGACGGCGCGGTGGCGATCGGCAATTCGAACAACGCGCAGGGCGTCGGCTCGCTCGCGCTCGGCAATACGTCGACCGCCGCGGCGGCGGGCGCGGTGGCGTTCGGCGCGTCGGCCGTGGCGAACAACGCGGGCGATGTTGCGCTCGGCTCAGGCTCGACGACGGCTGCACCGCATCCGACGTCGAGCGCGACGATCGGCAGCGTCACGTACACCTTCCAGGGCACGACGCCGACCAGTGTCGTCAGCGTCGGCCGACCGGGCACCGAACGCCAGATCACCAACGTCGCGGCCGGGCGCGTCAATTCGGCGAGCACGGACGCGATCAACGGGTCGCAGCTCGATGCGACGAATCAGGCGGTCACGTCGCTGTCGACGTCGACGTCGTCGAGCATTACGTCGTTGTCGACCTCCACGTCGACGGTGGTCGGCTCGCTGTCGACGGGCCTGAGCTCGACCAACAGCACGGTCACGTCGCTGTCGACGTCGACGTCGTCGAGCATCGGCTCGTTGTCCACCGGCCTGTCGAGCGCGAACAGCTCGATCACGTCGCTGTCCACGTCGACCTCGACGATCGTCGGTTCGCTGTCCACCGGCGTCGCTTCGCTGTCGACCGGCCTGAGCACGACGAACAGCAGCGTGACGTCGCTGTCGACCGCCACGTCGACGAGCATCGGTTCGCTGTCCACCGGCCTCAGTTCGACCAACAGCTCGATCACGTCGCTGTCCACGTCGACCTCGACGATCGTCGGCTCGCTGTCCACCGGCCTGTCGAGCACGAACAGCAACCTGACGTCGCTGTCGACCGCGACGTCGACGGGCATCGGCTCGTTGTCGACCAGCCTCAGCTCGATTGCGTCGAACAACACCAATCTCGGCAACAGCACGGCTGGCGCGATCGGCGGCGGCGCGACCTACAACCCGACGACCGGGACGATCTCGGCGCCGTCGTACGTGACGTACAACAGCGACGGCTCGACGACGATCAACAACAACGTCGGCTCGGCGATCGACAACATCAACGCGCACGGCACCAAGTATTTCCACGCGAACTCGACCGCGCCGGACAGCCAGGCGCTCGGCGTCGACAGCGTCGCGATCGGCCCGAACGCGGTCGCGAGGGTGGACGGCAGCATCGCGTTCGGCGCCGGCTCGGTGGCCGATCGCGCGACGGTGCCGGCTTCCGGCGTGATCCGCAACGGCAGCGCGTCGATCCCGTTCAACACGACCGACCAGACGCTGCTGGGCGCGGTATCGGTCGGCGACGCGACGAGCAGGACGTATCGCCAGATCACCAACGTCGCTGACGGCACCGGCCAGCAGGATGCCGTGACCGTGCGGCAGCTGGCCGGCGCGCTGCAGTCGTTCGCGGTCACGAGCCAGAAGTATTTCCATGCGAACTCGACGGCCGTGGATTCGCTCGCGGTCGGTGCGGAGTCGATCGCGGTCGGCCCGACGACGGTTGTCAACGGCGATAACGGCGTGGGCATCGGCAACGGCGCGATCGTCGACGCCACCGCGCCGGGCGGCGTCGCGATCGGGCAGGCGGCGAGTTCCGCGCAGGCCGATGCGATCGCGCTCGGCAGCGGCGCGACGGCCACCGGCGCGCAGTCGGTCGCGCAGGGCGCCCACGCGGTCGCGGCCAGCGTCGGCAGCGTCGCGCTCGGATCGGGTGCGCGCAGCAACGCGACCGACGCGCTCGCACTTGGCGCCGGCGCATCGGCGACGCTGGCGAACAGCGTCGCGCTCGGCGCGGGTTCGCTGACCACGGTCGGCGCGCAGACAAACTACATCGCGTACGGCCTGAGCAGCCCGCAGTCGTCGTCAGGCGAAGTGAACGTCGGCAACCGGCAGATCACCGGCCTCGCGGCCGGCAAGAGCGGCACCGACGCGGTGAATGTGTCGCAGCTCGATTCGGTCGCCAACCAGTTGACGACGCTGATCAGCCAGCGCACGTCCAACCTCGGCGGTTCGTACACATCGAATCCGGCCGGCTCCAACGTGCCGCCGGGATCGATCGGGTCGAACTCGTCGGCGGGCGGCTCGGGCGCGGTCGCATCGGGCTCGAACAGCACGGCGGTCGGCAACGGGTCGCTGGCGTCCGGCAACGGCTCGACCGCGATCGGGGTCGGGTCGACCGCGTCGGGCAGTAACTCGGCCGCGATCGGCACGGGCAGCAACGACGGCGGGCGCTCGAACGTCGTCGCGGTCGGCTCGGCGGATTCGGCACGGCAGGTTGTCAACGTCGCGGCCGGCACGCAGGGCACCGATGCGGTCAACGTGAACCAGCTGAACGCCAGCGTCGGCAACACGCTGTCGCAGGCGAACAGCTACACGGACGGCCAGGTCGCCAGCTTGCGCAACAGCCTCGACAGCTACCGCCGCGATGCGGACGGCGGCACGGCGACGGCGATGGCCGTGGCCGGCCTGCCGCAACCGTCCGGGCCCGGCAAGAGCATGGTCGCGGTGGCCGGTAGCGTGTATCGCGGCCAGTCGGGGCAGGCGCTCGGCATTTCGACGATTTCGGAGAACAACCACTGGATCTACAAGGCGGCCGTCTCGACCAACACGCGCGGCACGTATGGCGCGGTGGTCGGCGCCGGGTATCAGTGGTGAGCCGCGAACCGCGCCGTTTCCCTTTCATTCAAACGATGCCAAACATGAACGCACACATTGCTAAGTTCGCGGCCGCGGCACTGCTCGCCGTCGCCGGCCTGACCGGATGCGCCACGCAGCAGGGCGATCCGCCGTTCCCGTCGGCCGATACGGCCACGTTGCCCGAGGGCACGTATCCGAATCTCGCGAATCTCGCGCAGGTTCAGCCGGGCGTGACGAAGAACCAGCTTTACGAGCTGCTTGGGCCGCCGCATTTCCACGAGTGGATCTTTCATGTGCGGACGTGGAATTACCTGTTCCAGTTCCGCGATTCCGGAAAGGTCGCGACCTGCCAGTATCAGGTTCAGTTCGATTCGGATAACCGCGTCGTGAAGACGCGGTGGGATAAGGCGGAGTGCGAGGCTTTTGGTGGGAAGGGGGTGAGGGGCAAGGAGGGCTGACGCTGTCTGACCGGCCTTCGGGGCGGTTGCGGGTGCCGATGGGTTGAGGCTATCGGCGCCCGCAACTGCATTGCCGTCGGGCGTTGCAGCACGGAAGTGGAAAGAGTGAAACCGCGATCGGGGTTGTGGGACTGCAATTGCCGAATTGCCGAGACTCGCCCGGCTGAACGATTCCATCAGGCTGTTGCATCGACCGGTTGAATCCGGCGCCGGGAAGCGTCACCGTCATATAGAATGGTGCGCTTTGCCCGTACTCCTATGTGGTTCAAAAATCTTCAGCTTCATCGTCTTCCGGCACCTTGGGCCGTTACCCCCGATCAGATGGAAAAATGGCTGGCGCCCCACGCGTTCCAGCCGGGCAGCAGCGTCGAGATGCAGCGCTTCGGATGGGCGTCGCCGCGTGACGACGGCGCGCTTGTGTATTCGATTAACCGGCAGATGCTGCTGGTGTTTCGTGCCGAAAAGAAGCTGCTCCCGGCGTCGGTCGTCAATCAGGTGACCAAGGCCAGGGCGCTTGAAGTCGAGGAGCAGCAGGGCTTCAAGGTGGGGCGAAAACAGCTGCGCGAACTCAAGGAGCAGGTTACCGACGAACTGCTGCCGCGCGCGTTCACCATTCGTCGCGATACCCGCGTGTGGATCGATACGGCGAACGGCTGGCTCGTCATCGATGCGGCTGCACAGGCTCTTGCCGACGACGTTCGCGGCCTGCTCGTAAAATCGATCGATCAGCTGCCGCTCGCCGGCGTTCATGTGGCGCTTTCGCCGGTCGCCGCGATGACGGATTGGCTGCTGTCCGGCGAGGCGCCGGGCGGATTCACCGTGGACCAGGACGCCGAGTTGCGCTCGAGCGGCGAAGGCGGCGCCACGGTGCGATATGTCGGCCACGCGCTGGAAGCGAACGACATGCGCCGGCACATCGAGGCCGGCAAACAATGCATGCGCCTCGCGATGACCTGGGATGACCGGATCTCCTTCGTGCTGACACCGTCGCTGACGATGAAGCGTGTCACGCCGCTCGACGTGATCAAGGAGGCGACGGATCCCACCGCGCAGAACGACGATGAACGCTTCGACTCGGATTTCACGCTGATGACGGGTGAATTGGGGCGGATGCTGACCAATCTTGTCGATATCCTGGGTGGCGATCGGCACGACTCGATTCATACGGCGGCAGCGGCCTGAACTCCGTCGGCTGTCGAGGTCATCGCCTCGCGACGGCGAGGTTTCGCGCTGACGCGACATTTCGAGGAGGACCGTCGCCGCCCTGGCGGCGGGTCGCGGCTGGGCGCTCGCGACCCGGAGCGGTCCTTCGACCATCTCGATACCGTTCACGCGAACTCGTCAGACTTCCAGATTCATCGACCGCACGACCTTAGCGCCGCCTCCGGCCTTCAATCGAGAAACCTTGCCGTCGTCAATGTCGAGTATGACTTTGATGGCGCTTGGGGACGGTGGTTGCATCAGTCGCCCCTGTTCGATGAAGATCTCTCGGTCTTTGATATGCCTATGTTCATGGAGAAAGCACGCCAGAGGGCCAGCAGCCGTTCCTGTCGCTGATTCCTCGCTGATGCCGAATCGTGGCGCGAACATACGCGCCGCGCTCGCAACCGAGATCGAAGGTGCATGCGGGAACCTAGGTGTTTCTTTACCTTTTCCGTGACCGATAGAGTGTGGGCCAGTCACCGGGCCCAACACCACCACAGGTACTCTGCTGCGACGCAGCCGACATCTGAAATGCCTGACCATCCCAGATCCATTCGGCCTGAAAACCGCAATCAGCTAGCCCGCGCCCCTTGGCAAAAGTCGATAGGACGCCAGTAGCAGGGTCAAAGTTCGGTTCGACCAGTGAGGAGTCTAAAACTCCCCCCGCAGGGTTTCTCAGCTTGAGGGGCTCCGGTGCTCCGCCACCAATGCGCGGGGCGATGAACACGTCCGATGATCCTTGGTAGGCTCCCTGAATGCATGGGAGAAAAACCAACGCCTTCTGTGTGTTGAGTGCATACGCCGCTTCTTCGAGATACTTTGACGCATGGTCCTCACAACTACTGGCGTCCCGGATACGTTTCGTGCGCGTGATCAGGCTCTTTTCCTCTCGATCCGGCAACTGCGAAACGATCTTCCGTGTCGGTACGACCGGTAGTGACGGTGCGAGTGTGGCTCGGGAGGCCGGTGCAGGGCCCTTGCGGATCAACGCGGTAACACCCCCGATTCGTCCCTGCCGATCATCGATGCGCAAGAGCGCAGCGACCATGCCATCGAGAGGAATATAAGCGCTTGCCTCCGAACCGACCTGAAGCTTTGTGCCATTGCGAAGCCGGGATACGAAGGCTGCCACGGCCGCCGGGCGCGTTGCTGACAAAGTCGCCACATTGTTGGCATAGTCGACACGCCAGGCCGACTCGTCCAGTCGCAGTGGCTCTCCATCAACACGCAGATCACCGAGATCGATACTGTCGTTGGTTGCGACATTTAGCCGTGCTTCGAGCGAGCTGTTTGGTCCGGCGGTGCGAATGAAGCGCAAGTCTGCGCTGAATTCGCCACCGTCCGCGAAACCCTTCGCCTCGCAGGTCAAGCCATTGTCGCAGGCGACCAACCATGACTTATAGGTGTCATAGCTGGGCGCGCTGACTTCCTGAGGAGGAGTTGCTCTGGCGACGAGGGAGACGGCCGCGCCAGCGAAAACAGCAATGAGCACTGTGCTTGTCTTAATGACGCAATTTTTCATGTACTTTTACTGGGTCGAAGATGAGGTGCATCGTAGCGGAAGTGATGTCCCAGTGGTGAACGTATCTCGGTGGGACACTCCTTGAATCGAGGCAAACAACGAATCAAAAAGCAGATGCTTCATACATGGCTGTTGCCGACCCGAAGCCGTCTTCCGACGCGTCTTGGCGACAATGGCCAGCACCGGATCCTCTCTGGACGTTGAGTTGGGCGTCACCTCTGCGGCTGCATCGTCGGCATGGCGTGTATCACGTGCAACTCAAACGCGAACTTATTCGCAGCTTCGACGAGTCGGAAAACGTACGCTTTGTCATTCTTCTATTAATAATAGGTGAGGGTCGAACTGCAGTGCCGCAAAATTTTAAATATAGTTCAGCTGCGCATAAGTTGCGCGCCAAGATGCAGCGCAAAACCTCCATCAAACAAAAAAGAAATTTCTAGTTCATTGCCTTTCCTTCTCTATACTTTCTATAAATTGATTAGTATGCCAAAGATAATGAAATTCTGAAGTGAATATTATTAATACGAAGAGGGAAGATTGCCGTCATGGCTTGAGGTATCTGCTGACTATTGAGGAGCGAAGCAAAGCCGAGATCCAGGCGCGGGTTGAGCATCCTTTTCGCGTGGTCAAGGATCGGTTAGGTCGCGACAAGGCGCGCCACAAAGGTCTGACGATGAACGCTGCGCGGTTGTTGACCTGTCATTGGGGAGGTCCGTCCTGAGTGCGTAAGGCGATTCAGGAAAGCTACCAAACTCGGCTAATTTTCGGCAAGAGCACTCTCGGCGCGCACTCTTATATATCGATGCATTTAATTTCGGGGTTGCGTCGATAATCTCGTCGACAAAAATGTGATTTATTAGTGCTTCCTTAATCTGGTGAAAGGAGAAAAGTAATAGCAGGTCAGTTATTTATCAATGGCTTCTTGGAGAAAAGCATGAAGAATCTAGCTTTGATTACATTGGCAGCGGTGCTGGTCGCTCCCGCAGCGTGGGCCGAAACCAATGCCGCCGATGGGCCCAGCGGAGCACATTTTGCAACTGCCGAGCCGGTATGCACAGTAGATCAAGCCACCCTGGATGTCAGTTGTACCGGGACCACCATCGGGGGGATCGGCCACACGAATGCGACAGCGAACCTGTCAGCGACTTACTCGGGCACCGTGCAGTGCACAAACCATGGCGGTCAGGTCGTTGACGTGAAGACGCAGGCCACGGATGCTGCTTCGTCGGGAAAACTGACAGCGTCCAAGAACGGGCAAATCGTAGTGCCGCCGCTCGGCGTGGTGGCGCCGACCGCCCAACAGTTGCTAGCCGATGCCAGCTGCCCCAACGGGAACTGGACCAAGCAGCTGATAGCGGGCCCAACCCTTGCGAATTTCGTGTATACGATCACCTTCGCGGGCTTCAGTGGGCCTTATTTCAGCCTCGTGGGTCCTTGATTGACTTGGCACAGGCTTCGGCACATTCCACTGAACGGGAAAAACCCGACATTAGCGAGAGCGCCCTAAGCGATAGGGATGGGCGTGCCGGCATCCGCCGGCACGTCTGCAATCGGTGGCGGCTGGTACCGTCATTTCATACGGTGCCACGCCCACTTTTTCCTGAATCATCGGATGCTTGGTCATGCAACAAGATGTTCACCTTGGTTGCCGCGTGTGGCATGGCTCACATGCACCGCGCCATTCTTTGCACGCTTGGTGGATGCTGCTGTTCAGTCTGCTGCTCACCGGATGCAGCGGAGGGGATTCCGCCCCGCCACCAATGGCAGCCCCGCAGCAAGCGTCGTCGGGACCGGGCCCGTTGGCCGCGCAAAGCACGTCGCCAGGAGGGGAAAAATCGGTACCGTCGGCCGTGACGGACGAACCTGCCGTACCTTCGGCAGACTCTGCCAGGATGATGCAACTCAGCGCGCTACCGCATCTGTCATCGCTGTCCGACCGTGAGAAGGCGGGGTTGCTCATGCTGCTGCCCTCCAAGTCGTCTTCGCAACGGCTGGCTTTGATCAACATGTATCCCAGTCTGGTCAAGCTGCCGGAGCAGCAAAAGGAGCTGTTGCTGGACAAGCTGGAAAAAATCGTCCCGGTCACGGTAAGTGAGCGTCAATGACCGCTTCTTTTCGAGGAAGCTTTGGTGCTTTCGCAAACGACCGAAATCGGACGTGAAGCGGCCGTCTGAGTGTCTGAGCCAATCGATGGCGGGATGGCTGTTCATGGCCGGCAGCAGTCAAAAGCGACTGACCGCAGCCCAAAACGGCTCTTCGACCTAGCCGACGGTCAGTGGCGGCTCGGAGCCGCTTTGCGGTCGTTTACAGCCACCCCTCCCGAATTGAAGGCGCGCGAGATCTGTCATTGTGCGGGGCGATCGCTGCGTGCGATCAGGTTTCCCTTCAGAGCTGCGCTCATCGGCATTTTGAGATTTGCGCCGCGCGGTGGAATCGGCGATTCGAACCACTTTGCGTACAGGCGCGCGAACTCGCCGCTCTTCATCAGCCGAGTCAGCGTACCGTCGACGAGCCGCTTGAATGCCGGATCATTCTTTTGCACCATACACGCGTACGGCTCGATCTGCAGCGTCTCGCCGACGACCTCCCACGTATTCGGGTCGCTAGCATTCGCACGTAGCCCGTAAAGCAGAACGTCATCGAGTGCAAGCGCCGCCGCTCTGTTGTCTGCAACCTCCTTCAGAGCTTCGGCATAATCCTTTGTCAGCACTACCTCTGCATCGACATGCTGCGCGTCGAGTTGGCGGCGTAAGGCCTTTTCATTCGTGCTGCCGCCGACGGTCGCGACGACCTTGTGTGCGAGATCGGCGTAATCACCGATGTGTGATTCACGTTTGGCCATTAGCCGCGTGCCGGCATAGAAGTAGTTGGTCGAAAACGTGACCTCCTTGCCGCGCGCTGATGTATTTGTCGTCGATCCGCACTCGAGGTCAACGGTGCCGTTGACGAGCAACGGAATTCGGTTTTGCCCAGTAACAGGCATATAGACGGCACGTAGGTCCGGTCTTCGAAGCGCCTTTCGGACGTCATCGACAATCGCTTCGGTCACGTCTACCGAAAAGCCAACCGCCTTATGCGGCGTCAACAGATAACTGAAGGGCACCGCAGATTCTCGATACGAAACAACGATCTGATTGGTTCGGGCAATTTTGTCCAACGTCTGCGCGTGAGCGGCCGTCAACGTGGCATGGCCGACGAACAATGCAGCGAGCGCCGCAAGGGGTCGATGGATCATGATGCCTCCGAGGTCGCGATATACGCGTTCAGCGATACGTTATTTGATTTGCGAGTCGTGGCGGCGCGGTAGGCGAGCCGAACGTTGTCCGCGTCTCATCCAGCACCTATTAATTCAACCCGTAGTCCACCGTAGGGCCGAATCGGTTGAATCTGATTGATTCAGATCAACGGCTTCGCTCCCGTTGGAACATCGTCTCGCAATCAAGGCTTGGCCCATCCATCGTGCTTTCGGAAAGCAGAATTGCGCCAACCAGGGCATGGAATCGTGCGAACGACTGCAAAGGACCGCTGACGCAGCGTTTGACTTCCGCCACCCAACGATCGGTGGCCGAGCACAACTGACGTCTGAATGGCCCTGCCTCGCGCTGGGCGAAGGACGCTTCATGGCCGAACGCGGCCGGCCGCCGCCCTGTGACGCGCGACCGGCGCAGATCGACTGCGGATTCAACCCGTCGATGCAACACACTTGAGGCTGCATAGCAGCGCTTTTACGGCAATGGATTGTGTCGCGGAGCGCGCCTGCAGTGCCGTCACCTCAAGCTGATCCATGTGACATTCAGGAAGGATCCGGACAAGACTTCCGGCCGCGATCGGGGCGTCCACCAGAAACCCTGGCACAAGGGCAATCCCCAGACCGGCACATACCGCGTCGTAAGTGACAGACATGTTGCCGGTGCTGATGTGCCATCGGACACGGATCGACTGATTATCGACCGTCCAATGGTCGAGATCGGTACGGGTCAGTATGCCGCGATGATTCACAAGTTCTGCGACCGTCTGAGGTGTTCCGGCACGCTCAAGATAATCCGGCGAGGCCACCAGCCACATGTCAATGCGTTCGAGCTGACGGCACAGCAGATCGCTGTCGTTAAGTCGGCCGAGCCGGATCGCCAGGTCGAATCCGTCGGCGATTACGTTCACAAGCTCGTCGCCCAGGCGCAGGTCGAGGCGCACCGCCGGATATCGCTGTTGAAATGCGAAGAGCTTCGGTGCCAGGACATGCTGGCCGTAAGCAACGGGAGCAGCGATCTTCAACGTCCCACTCGGGGTTGCATGCTCTGCGAGCGCCTCGACCTGAGCCAGCTCTGCATCGCGCACGATGGGGCGAACTCGCTCGAAGTAGCGCCGGCCCGCGTCGGTGAGGGTGAGTGCACGCGTCGAGCGCAGCAGCAGGGGTGCCCCCAGACGCTGCTCCAGCAGCGCTAGCTGGCGGCTGATCGTCGCCTTTGGAAGGCCGAGCAGGCGGCCAGCGGCGCTCAGGGAGCCGGACTCGACGATTTTGACGAAGAGGGCCATGCCGGAGAGGTCAACTGCGTCGATCATTGTTCCAAATTTGAGACACCGGAGTTCCAAACGTGAGTCTACCGTTCCAAACGGTCGATGGGCAAAATCGATCCACCACTAACCGGCATCAACAGGAGCCCGCGACACCATGAACACAAAAAACTATACGGAGACCAGATTCTCCCCGGATGACTCAGCGCTAATCCTAGTCGACCACCAGGCAGGGATCATGCAGCTGGTGCACGACTATCCGCCGGCAGAATTCCGCAATAACGTCATCGCGCTCGCGAAGCTCGGACGAATCTTCAATATGCCGACAGTCCTGACCACGAGCTACAGTCAAGGCCCCAATGGTCCGTTCCTCCCTGAAATCGTCAGGATGCACCCGGATGCGCCACTGATCGATCGACCTGGGATCATCAGCGCGTGGGACGATCCGAATTTCGTCGCTGCGGTCAAGAAGACGGACCGCAAGAACCTCATCATGGCGGGCGTGACGGTTGACGTCTGCCTGGCTTTCGCCGCTCTCCAAGCAGTGGATGCGGGTTACAACGTGTACGGGGTGATCGACGCCTCCGGTGGCTATGAGGTGACCATTCGGGAAAACGCCGTCGCACGGATGCGGGACCATGGGATCGTCCTCCTCAACTGGACGACGATTGCGGCCGAGCTGCAGCGGAACTGGACCCTGCCGACCGGGCAGGAGATGGTAAAACTCTTCCACGACCACTACCCTC
This sequence comes from Burkholderia sp. BKH01, assembly GCF_025685725.1. Taxonomy (NCBI): domain Bacteria; kingdom Pseudomonadati; phylum Pseudomonadota; class Betaproteobacteria; order Burkholderiales; family Burkholderiaceae; genus Burkholderia; species Burkholderia sp. BKH01. The sequence continues at coordinate 269,133 of NZ_JAOTQT010000004.1, forward strand.
CCTACGGGCTCCTGGTGGACAGCTTCGAGGCGGCAACTGCGATCAGAAAGGCATCCTGACTTCTCACGCACTTCTCCAGACGAGCCCTGACGGCGGCGTATTTTCCCTGCACAAGATTTCGCCGCCGAATGCCGTGAGCGATCCATCAGTTGAATCCACACCGATCAACCGACACTTATATATTCGCTTTGAATGTCCGTTATCGAGAGCGTCGCTGCCGCTCAAGCTGCTCTGTGCGCTCCGATCGACGGATGTCCGCTCCTGGCCGATTCTCGCCCGATAGGTTGTGCCACTTCTCATCTGGCCGCGATGCCGCGGACGGGGCCGTCGATGACTTGCTCCATCAGCCAACGTCGCGAAATCTCGGTACATACCGATGGCCGCTCCAGCGTAGGGAAATGTCCGCATCCTTGCAATGACACAAATCGAGCATGTGGCATCGACCCGGCGATGCGAAAACCGATATCGACGGGAACGAAGCGATCTGCGTTGCCCCATATGAGGAGCGTTGGAATCGTGCTCATCGCGAGCGTCGACCATCGATCCGAGCGCGTCAATGTCGCGTCGGATTGTCGTGCAAACAAGTCAGCTCCGGCATCGCGTGCCATTTGAACGAATGCTGCTCTCGACTCGACATCTTCCGAGGGAATGGCATTCTCGGCGAATTCCGCGATGACTCGTTCATGTTCACCCGCCCGAATTCTCCGGCTGGTGGTGCGAACGACGTCGGGATGCGGGGGCACTCCCGGCTGACAGTTCATCAACCAGAGTCCACGTATACGTTCGGGCGCGCGTGCCAGCACTTCGATCGCGAGACAGCCGCCGTAGGCTGTGCCCGCAAGGATGAATGCGCCGTCTATCGAGTCAAGCAGGCTCTCCGCACTGTCGGCGAAAGTCGCATGTGCCAGCACTCGAACCGTGGGTATGACGAGATCGGCCAACCCTTCAAGCTGGTCGGCGTACATGCGTCCGTCGCACGGCATTGCGGGCAAGAAGACAAGCGGTAGCAACATGGCAACGTGCGACGAAAGGTTGGGCGACTGCGGCAACGGGTCTGCGATCTCGCGCAGCAAGTCGACCGCCGACAGATTGTCGACGATTTGAACCGGAGCGTCGAACGACCGTTGCTGTCCGAACAAAGACGGCTCCCACCTTCGTCAGCCTCAAGATTTCCTGGCGCCGAGCCGGCCGGACTCCCGATTCCCGCACCAAGGCCCGAGCACGGCGCGCCAAAACGAAAGCCAACCCTTTGATTCTTGGGCATATCGCAATCCCCGCTCAATCAGAACTCCTTCAACTACCCACCCATGCCCGCCAAAGGGCTTTCATGGAAAACTGTATGAATATACAGTATAGTACCCGTCGAAATCGAGCCGCCCAGGTGCGAACCTAGGCGGCACGTGCGCCGCGCCTGCGGGCATCCGCCGCAGCGTTCCGGCACCGTGAACTCTGGCTAACTCATTCAGACGGGCAGGCAAATTGTCATCCAGCAATCTGATCCGCATTCGCGGAGCACGTCAGCACAACCTCAAGAATATCGATCTCGACCTGCGCACCGGCGAAATGACGGTCGTCACCGGCCCGTCGGGCTCCGGCAAGTCGAGTCTCGTGTTCGACACGCTGTACGCGGAAGGCCAGCGGCGCTATGTCGAAACCTTCAGCGCGTACGCGCGGCAGTTCCTCGACCGGATGGACCGCCCGCAGGTCGAGCGCGTCGATGGCGTGCCGCCCGCGATCGCGATCGACCAGACCAACCCCGTGCGCAGCTCGCGCTCGACCGTCGGCACGATGACCGAGCTGAACGATCACCTGAAGCTGCTGTACGCGCGCGCGGCCGAGCTGTTCGACCGCAAGACCGCGCGGCGGGTGCGGCACGACACGCCGGAGACGATCTACGCGGAGCTCGTCGCGCGCACGCAGGCGGACGATCCGCGCGTCGTCGTCACGTTCCCGGTCGAGCTGCCGGATTCGGCGTCCGACGAAGAAGTCGCGCAGTGGCTGTCGGCGAGCGGCTATACGCGCGTGCAAGCGCAGCGCGAAGTCGCGTCGCCCACCGGGCCGCGCAAGGTGCTCGACGTGGTGGCCGACCGGTTCCGCGTGCAGCAGGCCGACAAGGTGCGCGTCGTCGAGGCGATCGAGGCGTCGCTGAAGCGCGGCGGCGGGCGCGTGAACGTCTACGTGCTCGCGGCGGAGCCGGAAAACGCTGGCGGCGCGGCTGCGGAGCCGCAGGTGTGGCGCTTCTCCACCGGGCTTCATGACCCCGACAGCGACCTGCGCTACGCGGAGCCGCAGGCGGCGCTGTTCTCGTTCAACTCGGCCTACGGCGCGTGCGAAACCTGCCGCGGCTTCGGCCGCGTGATCGGCGTCGATCTCGGCCTCGTGATTCCCGACGCGCGCAAGACGCTGCGCGGCGGCGCGATCAAGCCGATGCAGACGCCCGCATGGAAGGAGTGCCAGGACGACCTGATGCGCTACGCGGCGAAGGCCGACATCCGGCGCGATGTGCCGTGGGCCGAGCTGACGGACGCCGAGCGCGACTGGGTCGTCAACGGTTCGCCGGACTGGAACGGCAAGTGGCAGAGCCAGTGGTACGGCGTGAAGCGCTTCTTCGGCTACCTGGAATCGAAAGCGTACAAGATGCATATCCGCGTGCTGCTGTCGAAATACCGCAGCTACACGCCGTGCGACGTGTGCGGCGGCGCGCGCCTGAAGACGGAATCGCTGCAATGGCGGCTCGGCTCGAAAGAGAATGCCGACGGCGTGCTCGCGCCGGCCGGCCGCTTCATGCCGCGCGGCGTCGACTGGAGCCGCGCGCAGCTCGAAGCGCTGCCGGGCCTGACCGTGCACGACCTGATGCTGCTGCCGATCGAGCGCATCCGCCGCTTCTTCGACGAAGTCAGCCTGCCGAGCGCGCTGCTCGACGATGCGCTGAAGCTGCTGCTCGCCGAAGTGCGCACGCGCCTGAAATACCTGTGCGACGTGGGGCTCGGCTACCTGACGCTCGACCGGCAGAGCCGCACGCTGTCGGGCGGCGAGGTGCAGCGGATCAACCTGACGACGGCGCTCGGCACGTCGCTCACGAAAACCCTGTTCGTGCTCGACGAACCGAGCATCGGGCTGCATCCGCGCGATCTCACGCGGATCGTCGAGGCGATGCAGCGGCTGCGCGACGCGGGCAATACGCTGGTCGTCGTCGAGCACGATCCGTCGGTGATGCTCGCGGCCGACCGGCTGATCGACATGGGCCCCGGCCCGGGCGAGCGCGGCGGCACGATCGTCTACGACGGCACGCCGGGCGACATCCGTTCGGCGCACACGCTGACGGGCGAATACCTCGGCGGCCGCAAGCATGTCGCGCATGCGTCGAACTGGGCGCGCCGGCCGGTCGACGCTGATACGCCGCGCATCGTGCTCGACGGCGCGAGCGAGCACAACCTGCGCGACGTGACGGTCGAGATTCCGCTGCAGCGCCTCGTGTGCGTGACGGGCGTGTCGGGTTCCGGCAAATCCACGCTGCTGCAGGACGTGCTCTATCCGGCGATGGCGCGGCATCACGGCAAGGCGACCGAGTCGCCGGGCGCATACCGCAATCTCACAGGCGCCGACCAGGTGGGCGACGTCGTGTTCGTCGACCAGTCCCCGATCGGCAAGACCACCCGCTCGAACCCGGCGAGTTATGTCGGCGCGTTCGACGAAATCCGCAAGCTGTTCGCGAAGGCGCCGCTCGCGCTGCAACGCGGCTACGGCGCCGGCACGTTCAGCTTCAACTCGGGCGACGGCCGTTGCCCGACCTGCGGCGGCTCGGGCTTCGAGCACATCGAGATGCAGTTCCTGAGCGACGTCTACCTGCGTTGCCCGGATTGCGACGGCAGCCGCTACCGCGCCGAGATTCTCGAAGTGCGCATCGAGCGCGACGGCCGCGCGCTGAGCATCGCCGACGTGCTCGACCTGACCGTCAGCGAAGCGGCCGCGTTTTTTGCGACCGACGCCGAGGTGCTGCGCGTGCTGCAGCCGATCGTCGACGTCGGGCTCGAATACGTGAAGCTCGGCCAGCCGGTGCCGACGCTGTCGGGCGGCGAAGCGCAGCGCCTGAAGCTGGCCGGCTTCCTCGCCGAATCCGCGGCGGCGGTCAACGGCCGCCGGGTCGTCACGGAAGAGGCGCGCGTCGCGCGTGCGAAGTTGTTCATGTTCGACGAGCCGACCACCGGGCTGCACTTCGACGACATCGCGAAGCTGATGCAGGCGTTCGGCAAGCTGCTCGCGGCCGGCCATTCGCTGATCGTGATCGAGCACAACCTCGACGTGATCCGCGCGGCCGACTGGCTGATCGATCTCGGCCCGGAAGGCGGCGACGGCGGCGGCCTCGTGCTGTGCGCGGGCACGCCGGACGACGTGAAGGCGTGCGCCGAATCGCATACGGGCGTGGCGTTGCTGCAATACGACCGCGCGATGGATGCCGAAGCGCCGCTCGGCGACGAAGGCGTGCCGCTGCAGGCCGTGCTGAACGCCGCGCGCGAGCGCCGTGCGATCGAAGGCGAGGATGTCGTGCGGATCGTCAACGCGCGCGAACACAACCTGAAGTCGCTCGACGTCGATATCCCGCACGGCAAGTTCAACGTGATTACCGGCGTGTCGGGTTCCGGCAAGTCGACGCTCGCGTTCGACATCCTGTTCCACGAAGGCCAGCGTCGTTACCTCGAATCGCTGAACGCGTATGCGCGCTCGATCGTGCAGCCGGCCGGGCGCCCCGAAGTCGACGCGGTGTACGGCATTCCGCCGACCGTCGCGATCGAGCAGCGGCTGTCGCGCGGCGGCCGCAAGAGCACCGTCGCGACGACGTCCGAAGTCTGGCACTTCCTGCGGCTGCTGTATGTGAAGCTCGGCCTGCAGCATTGCATCCACGACGGCACGCCGGTCACGTCGCAGTCCGTCGAATCGATCGCCGCGCAGTTGCTGCGCGATCATCGCGGCGAGCACGTCGGGCTGCTCGCGCCGCTCGTCGTCAATCGCAAGGGCGTGTATACCGATCTCGCGAAGTGGGCGAAGGCGCGCGGCAGCACGCATCTGCGCGTCGACGGCGAGTTCGTGTCGGTCGATCCGTGGCCGAAGCTCGACCGTTTCCGCGAGCATACGATCGAGCTGCCGGTCGCCGATATCGTCGTATCGCCGGATAACGAGGCCGAGTTGCGGCGCGTGCTCGACGAAACGCTCGAACTCGGCAAGGGCGTGATGCATCTGCTCGCGCCGCTCGACGGGCTGCACGATGCGATGCAGAACGATCATTCGACCGCGCGCGTCGGCACAGTCAAGGTGCTGTCGGTCAAGCGTGCGTGCCCGGTGTGCGGCACGAGCTACCCGGAGCTGGACCCGCGGATGTTCTCGTACAACAGCAAGCACGGCTGGTGCACGACCTGCGTCGGCACCGGCGTCACGCTCACGCGCGAACAGCGCGCGGCGTACGACGACACGGTGCTCGCCGAGGACGGCCGCGGCCGCGAGCAGACGCTGCCGTCGGACGAGCAGGAGCCGGAAGGCGTCGGCAACGAGCCGTGCCCGGATTGCGGCGGCACGCGGCTGAACCCGTCCGCGCGCGCGGTCACGTTCGACGCGCATCCGATCGTCGAGGTCGCGCAGTGGACGGTGTCGGACACGCGGCGCTGGATCGACGGGCTGGAGCTCACCGGGCGCGACGCGCAGATCGCGCGCGACATCGTCAGCGAGATCGGCAGCCGCCTCGCGTTTCTCGAGGAAGTCGGGCTCGGCTACCTGAGCCTCGACCGTGCGGCGCCGAGCCTGTCGGGCGGCGAAGCGCAGCGCATCCGGCTCGCCGCGCAGCTCGGCAGCAACCTGCAAGGCGTCTGCTACGTGCTCGACGAGCCGACGATCGGCCTGCATCCGCGCGACAACCAGATCCTGCTGGACGCGCTGCGCAAGCTCGGCGACAAGGGCAATACGCTGGTCGTCGTCGAACATGACGAGGACACGATCCGCCGCGCCGATCACATCATCGACGTCGGCCCGGGCGCCGGCAAGCGCGGCGGCACGCTGGTCGCGCAGGGCGCGGTCGCGGATCTCGCCGCGCAGTCCGATTCGGTGACGGGGCGCCTGCTCGCGCATCCGATGACGCATCCGCTGCAGCCGCGCCGCGGCGTGAGCCTGCCGCGCGGGAAGGGCGGGCAGGCGGCGCCGGAGGCGTGGCTGACCGTGCATCGCGCACGGCTGCACAACCTGCGCGACGTCACGGTCGGCATTCCGCTCGCGCGGCTCGTCGCGGTGACGGGCGTCAGCGGGTCGGGCAAGTCGACGCTCGCGCGCGACGTGCTGATGACGAACCTGCTCGACGCGGTCGGCCGCTCGGTGCTGTCGTCGCCGGCCACGCGGCGCGCGCGCAAGGCCGCGCAGCAGGACGTGCCGGCGGCCAACCGCCGCTCGAGCGTGCTCGCGCGCAGTGCGCCGCGGCCGTCGCTGAACGTCACGCATGCGTGGCAGGGCTGCGAGTCGCTGAGCGGCTGGGAGCAGATCGATCGCGTGCTCGAAGTCGATCAAACGCCGATCGGCAAGACGCCGCGTTCGTGTCCGGCCACCTATATCGGCGTATGGGACACGATCCGCAAGCTGTTCGCGGATACGCTGGAAGCGCGTGCGCGCGGTTATACGGCGTCGCGTTTCTCGTTCAATACCGGCGACGGGCGTTGCCCCGCGTGCGAAGGGCAAGGCGTGCGCACGATCGGCATGAGCTTCCTGCCCGACGTGAAGGTGCCGTGCGACGTGTGCCACGGGCAGCGCTTCAACCCGGAGACGCTCGCGGTTACGTGGCGCGGCCGGAACATCGGTGACGTGCTGACGATGGAGATCGACGAGGCGGTGGAATTTTTCGCGCCGATCTCGAACATCGCGCATCCGCTGCAGCTGATGAAGGATGTCGGGCTCGGCTACCTGACGCTCGGCCAGCCGTCGCCGACGCTGTCCGGCGGCGAAGCGCAGCGCATCAAGCTCGTCACCGAGCTGACGAAGGTGCGCGACGACATCACGCGGCGCGGCCAGAAGGCGCCGCACACGCTGTACGTGCTCGACGAACCGACGGTCGGCCTGCACATGGCGGACGTCGCGAAGCTGATTCGCGTGCTGCACCGGCTGGTCGACGCGGGGCATAGCGTCGTCGTGATCGAGCATGACCTCGACGTGATCGCGGAGGCCGACTGGATCATCGATCTCGGGCCGGAAGGCGGCGTAGGCGGCGGCACGATCGTCGCGGCCGCGCCGCCGGAAGCGCTCGCGAAGGTGAGCGCGAGCCATACGGGGCAGGCGCTGAAGCCGGTGCTCGCGCGCACGGCGGCGAATGAGGGTGAAGCCGAGCGGCAGGGAGAAGCGCGGGTCGGTTGAATGCGGCGCGTCGAATGAACGGCTCCGGTGTCCGGCGAGATACCGGAGCCGTTTTTACGTCACGACGACATCTACGGATGCGCGCCCGGATACTGCTGCCGGCCCGGCATTTCGAGCGATCGAGGGCGCCCGACGCGAGGGCCGCGTTCGGCTGCACGTAATCGGGGAATTCGACGATACGGATCTCGAGGCCGCTCTTCACCGCTTTACCACAGCCTGCTTGCTGACTGTCACGAAGATGCCGATCGCCGGAAAGCGGGCCTGCCAATAGGTTTGAACTATGGCCGGCAGAGTCAATCGATAGTTGTCGACGTACGGGATTCCGCGTGTAATGCGCTGCGACACCGGGCGATGCCAGCGAATCGATCAAGGAGCGACGCGTGAAGATCGTGGTCGCCGTGAAAAGAGGGGTTCAGCGTAGCCGACTACGGCCTCGCCAGCGATCTGTTCGCGCTCGTGCCGGCGCTGCATGAAGCCTTGCAGTGATCTGTGAATCAGCCCCCTGTTCGTTTCTCTTACAGAAGATTGCCATGTCATCCGAAGCTGCCTTCTCCGCACAGTCTTATCTGTTTGTCCCGGGCAATCGGCCGGAGCGTTTTGCGAGTGCGCTGGCGAGTGGCGCCGACGCGGTCATCATCGATCTCGAGGATGCCGTGGAGCCCGCGACCAAGGTCGATGCCCGGGAAACCGTGAAGGCATGGGTGTCCCGCGATCGACCGGTGCTCGTGCGGATCAACGGACGCGGTACGCCGTGGTTCGACGAGGATGCGAAACTCGTTGCGCTCGACGGCATTGCGGGTGTCGTCATTCCCAAAACGGAAAGCCTCGACGAGATTGTCGAAGTCGTATCGGCGGCAAGACGCAAGGTTCCGGTTTTTCCGCTCATCGAAACGGCGCGAGGGATGTGGTCGGCGATGGAGATCGCGAAAGCGCCTTATGTGAAGCGCCTGATGTTCGGTACGCTGGATTTCATCGCGGAGATGGGCACCGACGACGATCACGAAGCGTTGAATCCGTACCGGGCGCAGCTTGCGCTGATTTCGCGTGTCGCCGGGATCGAACCACCGGTCGACGGCGTCACGCCCGATATCCACGACACCGATCGGCTCGTGGCCGATACACGGAACGGCAAGCGTCATGGCTTCGGCGCGAAGCTGTGCATCCATCCCGCGCAGATCGCGGCGGTACATGCGTGCTACAGCCCGAGCGCCCGCGATGTGGAATGGGCGATGCGCGTGGTCGACGCGGTGTCGCGTGCGGACGGCGCCGCAACGACGGTCGATGGAAAGATGGTCGACCGTCCGGTTTTGTTGCGTGCGCAACAGGTCCTTGCCTCCGCGGCGCGCCGCAACGTGATGCCGGCCGCGTGACCCGGCTTCCTACGGCCGGTTTTCAGGCAGCCGCGGCTGTACGTCGAAGGATCTGAAGAGACGACAGGCAACCTTGACGAAGACGCCGGCCGCGAACATGAGTCGCGGCCGGCGTTTTTTTGTGCGGTTCGTCACGCGGTCGCGCGCCGGCTCGCTGCCGGCGCCCGAGTGCGAATGTCGAAGCTTCGTCGCGGTCGGTAGGTCGGCATCAGGCCTGCGTGACGCCCGGATTGACCGCCGTACCTTCTGCGTCGTTCGTGCCCGGCGCGACCTCTTCCAGTGCCTGTCGTCCGGTTTCCACGCGCAGCAGCCCGATCGCGACGCACAGTACGCCGAGCGTCACGCTGACCATCGCGATCACGCCCGATACGCCGAACGCCTGGTACAGCGCCAACGCCAGCGCCGGCGTGCCGATCGACGACATCCGTCCGCACATGCCGGCGACACCCGTGCCGCGCAGACGGACTTCGGTCGGAAACAGTTCGGGAATGTAGCCGAACAGTCCGAGCGTGGTGATCGTGTAGATGGCGCTGACCAGGCAGAATCCGACCAGGATGATCGCCGTCGTATCGCGCAGCGATACATAGAGCCAGCCGAGCGCGATGCTGAGAATCGATGCAATGACGATTCCCTTCGCGCGGCCGAGACGGTCTGCGGTCAGGTAGCCGATCAGGCCGCCTACCGGCGAGCCGATCGACATCAGGAACACGAACCCGAGCGATTTGACGACGGACAGCCCCTCCGCGACGAAAAACGTCGGCAACCATGCAATGAAGCCATAGAGGCCGACGTTGACGCCGATCGCGGTCAGCGCGGCGACGGCGGTGCGTCCGCGCATCCCCCGGGAAAAGAGCACGCCGAGCGGCACCTTGCCCACGTGGAGATCGATCGTGCGCCGCACCGGCGGCAGCGTGCCGACCTGTTTGCCGACCTCGAGCTCGATGGCCGACAGCGTTGCTTCGGCTTCGTCGAGCCGGCCGACGGATTCGAGCCAGCGCGGCGATTCCGGCATCCGTTTCCGCATGAACCAGACGGCCAGCGCACCCGCGCCGGCCAGCGCGAACATGTAGCGCCAGCCGAGATGCGGGATGATCCAGTACCCTGCGGCCAACGCGGCGAAGAGGCCGCTGTTGGTGATGATCGCGAGCAGCGAGACCCATTTGCCGCGCGTCTCGGGCGGCACGAATTCGGCCAGCGTGCCGGCCGCGACCACCAGTTCCGCGCCGAGACCGATACCCATGATGAAGCGCAGCACGATCAGCCACTCGATGTCGGGTGCGAAGCATGCGGCGATCGACGCGAGCCCGAACACCGCAAGATTGAGCTGGTACGAGTATCGGCGGCCGAGCCGGTCGCCGACGTAACCGGCAACGAACGCGCCGATCATCATGCCGACGAACGTCGACGACACGAACATCGCGCCATGCCGCAGATCGGTGAATCCTTCCTTGACCATGGCCGCGACCGAGCCATTGGCGAGGTAGATGTCGAACGCGTCGAGGAAGGCGCCGCCCCCGATCAGTCCCAGTATCTTCCAGTGGAACCCTGAAATCGGCAGCCGATCGAGCCGGCCGGCGGCATTGACGGTATGGGCCATGATGTCTCCAGTTGTAGGCGCTCTCGCGTCGATGGGCCGATGCGGAGACGCTTCGATTTGTGCGTGGCGGGCGCGCTTCGATCAGCGCGGAAGGGGCCGGTCAGACGGCACCGGATGCGTGCAGCGTGTGAATCTGTTCGTCGGTATGGCCGAGTTCGAGGAGGACGGCATCGGTATGCTGGCCGAGCGCCGGTACCGGATCCATGCGTGGGTGGTCCGCTGCTCCGACACCCGGCGGCAAAAGGGCGGGAATCTCGCCGGCAGGCGTTTCGACCCGGGTCCATCGATGGCGGGCGGCGAGCTGCTCATGCTTCCAGACGGCATGCATGTCGTTCATCCGCGCGTTCGCGATACCGGCTTCCTCCAGCCGGTCGATCACGTCGGCGGCCGTCAGGGTCGAGAACGCGCGGGTGATGACGGCAGCGAGTTCGTCGCGATTCGCGACGCGGCGGCTGTTCGAGCCGAAGCGTTCGTCCGTTGCCAGTCCGGGCATGCCGATCACGGTATCGCAGAAGCTTTTCCATTCGCGCTCGTTCTGCAGGCCCAGCATCACGGTGTTGCCGTCGCCCGCGTTGAACGGACCGTACGGAAAGATCGTCGCGTGCGACGCGCCGGCTTGCCGGGGCGGCGACTGGCCGTCGATCGCGTAATAGAGCGGATAGCTCATCCACTCGACCATGCTTTCGAGCATCGACACGTCGATGTGCCGGCCTCGCCCGGTGCGCCCGCGTTCGATCAGCGCGGCGAGGATGTTCGTATAGCCGTACATGCCTGCCGCGATGTCGGCAATCGAACAGCCCGCCTTGGCCGGCTCGCCGTCCGAGCCGGTGATGCTCAGGAATCCTGATTCGCTCTGGATCAGCAGGTCGTACGCCTTCTTGTCGCGGAACGGGCCATCGAGCCCGTAACCCGAGATATCGCAGACGATCAATCGCGGATAGCGTTCGCGCAGCGTGTCGTAGTCGAGCCCCAGGCGTCGGGTCGCGCCGGGTGCGAGGTTCTGCACGAACACGTCGGCGTCCGCCAGCAGTTCGTGCACGATCTCGAGCGCCGCGGGCTGCTTGACGTCGAGTGTGATGCTTTCCTTCGAACGGTTGGTCCACACGAAGTGGGAGGCCAGCCCCGCCACTCGTTCGTCGTAGTTCCGCGCGAAATCGCCAACCCCCGGACGTTCGATCTTGATCACGCGCGCGCCGAGATCCGCGAGCTGGCGCGTGCAGAACGGCGCGGCGATCGCATGCTCGAACGTGACGACCTTGATGCCTTCAAGTGGGCGCATGTCGGGCACTCCCGGTCAGAACGAACGCGGCAGGCCGAGGATATGCTCGGCGACATACGACAGGATCAGGTTCGTCGAGATCGGTGCGACCTGGTACAGGCGCGTCTCGCGGAACTTGCGCTCGACGTCGTATTCGCATGCGAAGCCGAAGCCGCCGTGGAACTGCAGGCATGCATTGGCCGCTTCCCACGACGCATCGGCCGCGAGCAGCTTCGCCATGTTCGCCTGCGCGCCGCACGGCGCGTGCGCGTCGAACCGGCGCGCGGCCTCGAAACGCATCAGGCTCGCGGCTTCGACGTTGACGAACGCGCGGGCGATCGGAAACTGCACGCCCTGGTTCTGGCCGATCGGGCGGCCGAACACGACGCGATCCTTTACGTACTGCGACACCTTGTCGATGAACCAGTAGCCATCGCCGATGCATTCGGCCGCGATCAGCGTGCGTTCGGCGTTCAGTCCGTCGAGGATGTACCGGAAGCCCTGGCCTTCCTCGCCGATCAGGTTCTCCGCGGGGATCTCGAGGTTGTCGAAGAACAGCTCGTTGGTCTCGTGGTTGACCATGTTCGGGATCGGCCGGACCGTCATCCCGTTGCCGATCGCGTGATGAAGATCGACGAGGAAGATCGACATGCCTTCCGACTTCTTCGTCACGTCCGACAACGGTGTCGTGCGGGCGAGCAGGATCATCAGGTCGGAGTGCTGAACGCGCGAAATCCAGACCTTCTGGCCATTGATCACGTAGCGGTCGCCCCGTCGTACCGCCGTCGTCTTGATCTTCGTCGTGTCGGTGCCGGTGGTCGGTTCGGTCACGCCCATCGACTGCAGGCGCAGCGCGCCGCTCGCGATCTTCGGCAGATAGCGCTGCTTCTGCTCGGCCGAACCGTGACGCAGCAGCGTGCCCATGTTGTACATCTGACCGTGACACGCGCCCGAGTTGCCGCCCGCGCGGTTGATTTCCTCCATGATGACCGATGCTTCGGTCAGGCCGAGGCCGGAGCCGCCATATTCCTGGGGAATCAGCGCGGCGAGCCAGCCGGCTTTCGTCAGTGCGTCGACGAACGCTTCGGGATAGCCGCGCTCTTCGTCGATCTTGCGGAAGTATTCCGCGGAAAACTCGCCGCACAGGTCGCGAACGGCTTCACGGATGTCTTGGTAAGCGTCGGTATGGTTCATCACGGGAATCGGGATAATCGTCGGGAAGGGTCACGCGAGGGTCGCGCGGGCGGACATGGTCAGCCAGCCTTCGTGATCCTTCGCCCAGAGTTCGATGGTCGTGCCGTCGTCGGCGACGCGACCGCACACGCTGAACGTGTTGCCGACGAACGTCGGCCGCACCGCGCGGTACGCGTATTCGCGAACGGTCGCGCCGGGCAGCGAGCGCGCGGCGAGGTCGAGCAGCAGCGTCGAGATCAGCGGGCCATGAACGACGAGGTCCGGATAGCCTTCGACGTCGCGCGCGTAGGTCCGGTCGTAGTGGATGCGATGGCCGTTGAACGTCAGCGCGGAGTAGCGAAACAGCAGCACCTCGTCCGGCGTGATGTCGCGTTGCCATTGCGCATGATCGGGTGCGGCCTGCGGCGCGGGCGCGGTGGCGCCGGGTGCGGCCGCGCCGCGATAGGCGATGTCGTGTTCTTCGCGGATCGCGACAGCGCCGGCGGACTCGATCACGTGTTCGACCGTGACGAAGCCGAGCGGGCCGCTGCGTCCTTCCTTGCGTTCGATCGACAGCACGCGCGACGTGCGCGTCGCGGTGTCGCCGATCGTCAGCGGGCGTTCGAACACCAGGCGGCCGCCGGCCCACATCCGCCGCGGCAGCCCGAGATCGGGCAGGAAGCCGCCCTTGCGCGGATGGCCGTCCGGGCCGAGTTCGGATTGCCGCGCGACCGACCAGAAATACAGCCAGTGCCACGGCGGCGGCAACGCATCGCCGGCCGCGGGACGGACCGGATGGTCGAGTGTCGCCGCGAATGCCGCGGCACGTTCGGCGCCGATCAGATCGGTCACGACTTGTTCGACATCGTCGCTGGCATGCGACCGGGGATCGTTCACTGTCACCTCCAGCGCCGGGTGGGCCGGCTGTTTGGACCAGGGTTGAGGCGACTGTATGTGAAGCGGCAGCGCGGCGGAAATACCGTTTGAATGTGCCGGTCATAGGGGTATCCTATGGCTTTCGTGCTGCCCGAACCGCCATGGACGTCCGCCAGCTCCGCTACTTTGTCAGCATCGTCGAATACGGGAGCCTCGGGAAAGCGGCCGAGAAACTGTTCGTCGCGCAGCCGTCGCTGAGCCAGCAGATTGCGAAGCTCGAGGACGATCTCGGCGTCGTGCTGCTGGTGCGCAGCCCCCAGGGCGTCAAGCCGACCGCGGCGGGGCAGGCGCTCTATCGGCATGCGCGGCTCGTGCTTCATCAGATGGAGCAACTGCGCCAGGAGGTGCGGGAAGGCGCGGGCAGCGAGTCGGGCACCGTCGCGGTGGGCTTTCCGACGACGATGACGTCGATTCTCGCGGTGCCGTTGTTCGAACGGGTGAGGGTGCGTTATCCGGGCATCCGGTTGCAGTACGTCGAAAGCATGAGCGGCTTCATCAACGAGTTGCTGGCGAACGGGCGGCTCGATCTCGCGATCCTGTTCCGCGAGTCGAACACGACGGGGATTACCGCGATGCCGCTGTTCGATGAAGTGCTGTATCTGCTCGGCGAGCCGGGCGGCGCGGTGGCGCCGCGTGCGCGCACCTGCAGCCTGGCATCCCTCGCCGGCGTGCCGCTGGTCGCGCCCGGCGTGCAGAACGGGCTGCGCTTGCTGCTCGAGCGCACGTTTGCGCGCGAAGAGGTGCCGCTCAACATCATTGCCGATGTCGATTCGCTGCCGACGCTGATATCGCTCGCGCAGTCGGGCATGGCGTGCACGATCCTGCCCGCGTCGGCGATGGCGCTGCGCGACCCGTCGAACCGGCCGAAAATGCGCCGGATCGTCGATCCGGAGATCCGGCGGCCCGCGAGCCTGTGCTGGTCGAACACGTCACCCGTGAATTCCGCCGCGCTGGCCGTGCGGCAAACGATCGTCGAGTTGATCGGTGAATTGGCCGCGAGCGGAACGTGGGCCGGCATCACGCTGCGCGCAAACGATTCGTTGCCGTCGTGACGCGCGCACGCGCCGGCTCATTCCGTGAGCCAGTGCGCGGACGGCCGGTCGCCGGGTTCGACCGGCGCGCGCATCACGTCGACGAGTCGCGCGGTGGCGGCCCGAGCGGCCACCGCGATCCTGCGCGTGGAAGGTGACGCGATGGCCGCCGTTACGGCGCAACCGATGCGCCCGTGATGCCATGCCGCCGCAGCGAATCCGCGACGAAGCCCGACGCCTTCATGTCCTCGACGAATTCGTGCAGCACCGCGGCAGCCGCTTCGCCGCGGCTCTTCGGCACGCCCATCGCCTGCCGGATCACCATGAACCGCTCGTCGAGCAGGCGCAGGCCCGCCGTTTTCGCGGCATCGGCTTCGAGCTGCTGCTTCACGCCGGCCGCCACTTCCAGTCGCTGTTCGAGAAACGTCTGCACGACGGCCTGCGACGTGGGTGCGCGCACGATCTGCGCGGCCTTCAGTTCGCGCGTGAGGAACAGGTCGTATGCGCTGCCTTTGCCGACGGTCACGCGGTTGTGCGGCTGATCGACGTCCTCGTTCGTGCGGATCGGCGAAGCGTCGCGCACGAGATAGAAACCCTCGATCAGCACGTACGGCGCCGTGAACGCGACCGTTTCGCCGCGCAGCGGATCGACCGCGAAGAAGCCGAAATCGGCGCGCTCGTCGGTCAGCGCCTGCACCGATTTCCCGGCGGCGTCGAACACCACGAGTTCCAGTTCGGCCGACAGGCGCTCGGCGAACGCGCGCGCCAGGTCGATCGACACGCCGAACGGTTCGCCTGTTGCCGGATCGCGGTTCGCGAGGATCGGGTTGCCGAGATTGATCGACGCGCGCAGCTTGCCGGTCGGCATGAAGGCGGAGAGGATGGCGGGGGCGAGGGGCATGAGGGGGCTCGTTGGGGTCGGACAGGCGGTTGAGGACGGCGCGATAGCGCATCGACGTCGAGCTTATCACCGGGTCGTCGGACGCGGTATGTTGCGGTGCGTGCCTGCGGTGAAGCGCTGCAGCGGAGCGCCTCGTCCGTAGTGGGTCGCCGCATGTCCGTCGAGCGCGTTCATCGAGCCGCCTGGCCAGGGCGTTGAGCTTGGCCTGCGAATAGGTCGACCGATCCCCGGCAAATCGATTCGATTAACTAAACGATTGTCGGACGTTGCGACCGATCGTCTCCTGGCCGACCGCGACACGCTCGCTTGCCGCGGGAAACGTACCTAGCAAGTAACGAGATCGGTATGTCCGAAGCCCTTGGAGTAGTCGAGGACGGAGATCACCGTCGGCGTCACGCGGAATATGCGGACATCCGCCGGGGTCGGCATCGGCAGCGGCATGGAGGCCTGCTCGGGATACTTCAGCATGAGCAAGTGCAACGCCTTTTCCGCTTCCTTCGGATCGACCACGACTTGTGCGTGCGCGGCCATCGACAGTCCGGCGATCTCCATCACTTGCGGCGTGTCGTGGTCGATTGTCAGCGACACCCGATCGTCTTTCGCCAGATTTGCCGCCTTCTGGCTATCCAGCCCACAGAGGAAATAAAGCGTGAGACCTTCGTTCGCGTAGCCCACCGTCGTTGCCTGTGGCCACCCATCCGGCCTGAGCGTGGCAATCGTCATGATCCGGTGCTGATCCAGCAGCGCCAGGATCTTTAGTCTGATGTCTTCGTCCATCTGTCGTCTCCACAAAGTCGTGCGTGAAATCAGGTCGACATCGCCGTCCAACCGCCGCATCCGACGTTCCGCGGCGTTGTCGCCAGGCCCGTTTATCATGATCCGGTCAGTCTGGCTGTCAACACGGCGGCGACAGGCAATGATGCGGTGTATCAAATGGAGATGAGCGTGCACGGACGGTTCTTGAGAGAGGTGGCGTCGGCTGGATTGCCGGCGGGGCCGGGGCCGGTCGATCTCGTCACCGACGCCCGGATCATGGGTTTGCCGGAGCCGGCGCAACGCTATCTACGGTTCATGGGGATCGTGGGACGCCCACAGGACTGGTCGTTCCGTCTCGGTTTCACCGGCAAATTCCGCACCAAGCCTCGGCAACCCTGGATGAAGTGCGAAGCATGGCAGTACAACAGTCGTCAGGCGCTCGCGCGCATCTTTCAGATACGCATCCTGCTCGGCGGCATGCTGCCGGTCGTCGCCCGGGATACGTACGTGGAAGGCCGCGGCCGCATGCTAGTCAAGCTGTTCGACCTGTTCACGCTCGCAGATGGAACGGGTACGGAGTATGACATCGGTGAATTGGTGACTTACCTGAATGACGCCGTGCTGGTTGCGCCATCGATGCTGCTCGTGCCCGAGATTTCGTGGTCCCCCGTCGACAGTGAATCCTTTGACCTGACATTGACGGACCATGGACGAACGGTCAGTGCGCGAGTCTTTGTCGATGCGAATGGAGCCCCGACCGATTTCAGCACCGCGGACCGGTTTTGTTACAACCCCGAGCAACCCAGGCAATTGATGCGTGCGCGTTGGAGTACGCCTGTCGCGGGATGGACGATGGTCGATGGTCGCCGATTGCCGACCGCTGCCCAGGCGGTATGGCACCTTCCCGACGGCCCGTTCGCGTATGCCGATTTCCGCCTGGTTCCCGGAACACTCGCCTTCAATGTGCCGCCGGGTACCTGAGGCCGAGTTCGCGCGGCCGGACCGACAGGCGCAATGATGCGGTGGGCGTGTCATTGCGGCTGCCGACGGTGAATGTCGGCACACCTTGTCGCTGCGCGGCGCCCCGCGAGGGCAAAGAGCGCGGCGCTTTCCATCGGTGGACGGGAGATCGCGCGCGGCGCGCCTCATTCGGTTGCGCCCGCAGCCACCGGTTGATCGTTCTCGGTAAGAAGCTTTCGAGTGACGGTTATGGCCGCGGCTGCCCATGCGAATCGGCCACGGCGTTCCTGCTACGCCTTTTTCGCATAGGCACTGCACCAGCCTTTGGCATTGACCTGCTTGCCGCCGAAAACGGTGCACGGCGCCATCGCGACGCCGGTCTTGCCCTGGAAGAACTGGCAGTTCGCACAAGCCTGGCCCGCCTGGAATTGAGGGAACTTCGCATGGTCGACCCGGCTTGCATCCGTCTTGTAGCCGAGGGCCTGCGCATTTGCATCGGATTCCTGAACGGAACCGGCATCTGCCGCCGCCGCGCGGCGTCCGAATGCCAGCGCGGATGCCAGAACGGTGGTGGTTGAAATAAAACGTCGGCGTGAAAATTTCATCGCGTCCTCCTTCATCTGCGAAGCGCTCGTCACATGACGAACGGGTGGCGAAGGGATCAGTGGAAGAAGAGTTCCCGCATGCCGAACGTGTGATGCGCTTCGGCAGCCATCAGCACCATCAGCACCAGCAGGCACAGGGGCGGTATCAGGATCGCGTACACCAGCGCCAGCCGCTCCCACATCATGTGCATGAAAATCGACACGATCAGCCCGGCCTTGGCGATCATGAGCACGACGATCAGCACCCAGCGCAGCAGGCCCTGCACGTTGAAGTAGTCCACCAGGTACGACAACGTGCTCAGGACGAACAGCAGGCCCCAGATTTTCAGGTAGATGCCGATCGGATGCTGCTGGCCGTGCGCGGCGTCGGGTCGTTCGGCGGGATCGGTGTGGTCCATGGCATCCCTCACCACAAATAGAACAGCGCGAAGATGAACACCCACACCAGGTCGACGAAGTGCCAGTACAAGCCGGCAATCTCGACGATCTGGAAGTTGCCGTGCTCGCTGAACCCCGGCTGCAGGATCTTGCGTGCGATCAGCAGCAGGTAGATCACGCCGCAGGTCACGTGAAAGCCGTGGAACCCGGTGATCATGAAGAAGCACGCGCCAAACTGCGCCGCGCCCAGCGGGTTGCCCCACGGGCGGATGCCTTCATGGACGATCAGCTTGGTCCATTCGAAGGCCTGCATCGACACGAAGGTCGCGCCCAGCAGCGCGGTTGCCAGCAGCAGTGCGGCGGCGCGCCTTGCGTCGCGCCGGTAGCCGAAGTTGACGCCCATCGCCATGGTGCCGCTGCTGCTGATCAGCGTGAACGTCATGATGGCAATCAGCAGCAACGGCACATCCACGCCGCCCACGGTGAGCCCGAACACCTTGGACGGGTTGGGCCACGGGACCGTGGTCGACATGCGCACCGTCATGTAGCCGATCAGGAAGCTGCTGAAGACGAAGGTGTCCGACAGCAGGAAGATCCACATCATCGCCTTGCCCCACGGCACCTTGAAGGCTTCGCGGTCGGCCGACCAGTCCGTGACGATGCCGCGCCAGCCGTCGGGCCCGGCGTCGGCGGGCGGGGTGGCGGCGGATTCGGTGGGGAGCGTGGGCGAGGTCATGGCGCGGCTCCATACAACGGCCCGCAGATGGCGGCGACGAACCCGGGCGTGAGCCACCACATCGCCGCCAGCAGCACGAGCCAGACTGCCAGCAGGAAATGCCAGTAGAGGGCGCACAGCGCGATGGCGCGCTGGGCCCGGAACGGGTCCGCGCGCCGCAGAAGCGCAATCGTCACGGCCCAGGCCGCCAGCCCGCCCAGCACATGCAATCCGTGCAGGCCGGTGAGCAGGTAGAGGAAACTGTTTGAAGGATTGACGGTGACGGTCTGCCCGGCCGCCGACAGCATGCGCCAGGCGGCCAGTTGCCCGATCACGAACACGGCCGCCAGCACACCGCCGGACACCAGCCAAGCCACGCGATGCAAGGTCAACTGCCGGGCACGCTGCATGGCAAGGCTTGCCAGCACCAGCGCGCCGGTGTTCCACCACAGCAGCGCCGGATGCGGGATCGGCTGCCAGTCGGGCTCGCGCATGCGCATGGCATACGCGAGCAGCAGCAGCGAAAACAAGGTCGTCGCCACCGCCATGAAGACGATCAGGCCGACGCGGCTCGCATTCGGCGACACGGGCGGTGTGTCGGGCACGAAGGGGCGGGGCAGTGTGGTCATTCGCGTGCCTCGCCGGGTTGAAGCGTCGGGTGGGCCGGTTCAGGCGCGATCGCCGGCGGCTGGCTTTGCGGGATGAAGTCTTCCTCTTGCCCCGGCGGACTGTATTCGTACGCCCAGCGGTAGACGACCGGCGGCGCGGCGCCCCAGTTGCCGTGCACCGGCGGCGTTTGAGGCGTCTGCCATTCCAGCGTGGTGGCCCGCCACGGGTTGCCGTCGGCGCGCTTGCCGCGCGCGAGGCTCCACGCGAGGTTGTACAGGAACAGCAACTGCGCCACCGCAACGATCAGCGCGACGACGGTGATGAACGTGTTGAGCGTCTGCGCCGAGTGTGGAATGAAGCTGTAGCCCTCGTACGCGTAATACCGCCGCGGCATGCCCAGGATGCCGAGATAGTGCATCGGGAAGTAGATCGCATAGGTGCCGACGAAGGTGATCCAGAAGTGCGCGCGCCCGAGCGTGTCGTCGAGCATGCGGCCCGTCACCTTCGGATACCAGTGGTAGATGCCGCCGAACACCACCAGGATCGGCGACACGGCCATCACCATATGGAAGTGCGCGACCACGAAGTACGTGTTCGACAGCGGAATGTCCACGCTTACGTTGCCGAGATAGAGCCCGGTCAGCCCGCCCAGCACGAAGGTGCTGATGAAGCCGATGGCAAACAGCATCGGCACGGTCAGGTGGATATCGCCGCGCCACAGCGTCAGCACCCAGTTGTAGACCTTGAGGGCGGTCGGGACGGCGATGATCAGCGTGGTCGTCGCAAAGAAGAAGCCGAAGTACGGGTTCATGCCGGCGATGAACATGTGGTGCGCCCAGACCACGAAGCTCAGCGCCCCGATGATGACGATGGCCCACACCATCATCCTGTAGCCGAAGATGCTCTTGCGCGCGTGCGTGCTGATGAGGTCCGACGCGATGCCGAAGGCCGGCAGCGCGACGATGTAGACCTCCGGATGCCCGAAGAACCAGAACAGGTGCTGGAACAGCAGCGGGCTGCCGCCGGCATGCTTGAGCGTTTGCCCCATCGACACCACGGCCGGTATGAAGAAGCTGGTGCCGAGCGTCCTGTCGAGCAGCATCATCACCGCCGACACGAACAGCGCCGGAAACGCCAGCAGCGCCATGATGGTCGCGATGAAGATGCCCCACACCGTGAGCGGCATGCGCATCAGCGTCATGCCGCGCGTGCGCGCCTGCAGCGTGGTGGTGACGTAATTCAGGCCGCCCATCGTTGCCGCGACGATGAAGATCGCCAGCGACACGAGCATCAGCACGATGCCCCATTCCACGCCCGGCGTGCCCGGCAGGATGGCTTGCGGCGGATACAGCGTCCAGCCCGCGCCGGTCGGCCCGCCCGGCACGAAGAAGCTCGCCGCCAGCACCAGCACGGCCAGCAGGTAGACCCAGTAGCTCAGCATGTTGAGGAACGGGAACACCATGTCGCGCGCGCCGAGCATCAGCGGGATCAGGTAGTTGCCGAAGCCGCCCAGAAACAGCGCGGTCAACAGGTAGATCACCATGATCATCCCGTGCATGGTGACGAACTGGTAGTAGTGGTTGGCGTCGATGAAACTGAACTTGCCCGGAAAGCCGAGCTGCAAGCGCATCAGGTCCGACAACACGAGGCCGACCAGGCCGATGGCGATGGCCGTCAGCGAATACTGCACGGCGATGACCTTGTGGTCCTGGCTCCAGACATAGCGGGTCCAGAAGCTTTGCGGGACGTGGTCGGTGTGCGCGTAGGTCATTGCGTTTGCTCCGCCGGGGATTCGCTAGGGATTCGTTGCGCTGCTGGCGGCCGGACCGCCCAGCGATTCGATGTAGGTCACCAGCGCGGTCAGCTCCTGCTCGCTCAGGTCGAAGGTCGGCATGATGGGTGAGAAACCCTTCACGACGCGGGCCTTCGGATCGCGGATGAAGGCGCGCAGATAGGCTTCGTCCACCTTCGCGGTGCTGCCGTCGGCCATCGTTTCGGTCTTGCCGTACAGGCCCTTCCAGGTGGGGCCCACACGCGGGCTGCCGTCCACGGTATGGCAGGCGATGCAGCCCTTGGCCGCCGCCAGCGTCTTGCCCTGGTCGGCAAGCGCCTGGGCGCTGCCGCCCGCAGCGGCGGCAGCTGCCTGCACCGCGGCCTGCTGCCGCTGCTCGAACGTGCTTTGCCGCGCCAGCCAGCGCGAGAACGATGCTTCGTCTTCCACCACCACCACGCCGCGCATGCTGGAGTGCCCCGTACCGCAAAGCTGCGCGCACAGGATGTCGTAACGCCCCACCTTGGTCGGCGTGAACCAGAAGGTGGTCACCATGCCGGGCACCATGTTCATGCGCGCACGGAACGGTGGTACGTAGAAGTCGTGCAGCACGTCGCGCGAGCGCGTCAGGACCTGGATCGGCCGGTTGAGCGGCAGGTGTACCTCGGGCGTCTCGATCAGGTAGTTGTCACGGCCGTTGGGATCGGCGGGGTTCAGGCCGAAGGGATTGTCGTTGCTGATGTAGCGCACGTCCGTCGTGCCCAGCTTGCCGCCGGGGCCGGCAAAGCGGAAGCGCCATTGCCACTGCTGGCCGAGCACCTCCATCTGCAGCACGTTGCGCGGCGGCCGTACGTAGTCCGCGTAGACGAAGAGCCCCGGTGCCAGCAATGCCGCCACGCCGACCGAGGTCAGGCCGATCAGCCACCATTCCAGCCGCTTGTTGTGCGGTTCGTAGGCCGCGCGATGCCCGCCGCGGTGGCGGTAGCGCACCAGTGCGACCACGATGAACAGGTTGATCGCGATGAAGAACGCGCCGGTAATGACGATCGTGATCGTCAGCATGTCGTCCATGCGCACCCAGTTCGATGCGATCGGCGTGATCCACCATGGACTGGCAAAGTGAAACCCCACCGCCAATACGATGATCAGGATCAGGGCAATCGCAAGGGCCATAAGCCGCCTCGCTGCGTGTCACGCGCTGGAGCCGCTGATACGACGACGACGCGCGTGGCGTCGTCGTTGTTCCGCCTTGTCGCACTTCGAACTGTCTGCACCGGCACGTCCGGCCGGGACCGATTCGCTAGCGCTGTAAGCGGCTCTAGAACAAAGGTAGTCCTCTCCTCTGCATCGTGCAAGGCAGCGCCACGGGGCGCGCGCCCCTATGCGGATCGCGCGAACGTAGCGGTCACTCGCCGCGATGCAGTGCGAAACGGCCGCCTCCGGCATGGGTTTCCAACGCGGCTGTTTCCCGAGGGCGCCGGGTGTTTCGGGTCTGTTCACGTGTGTGACGTGCGTGCGTCGCACGCCTGAACAGACCCTGTCGGCGCGGCGGGAACAACGGCGCGTCAGCGCATCGCGTCCTGCTTGCGCCGTTCAAGCGTGCCGTAGACGACGGCGGTGACCACACCGAACAGCAGGTTTGCCAGCAAGGGTCCGGAACCTCGCTCAGAGACGAACCATGGGAACACGGCTGTCATCACATAGAAGTTCCACACATACGCGACGATCCCGAAGGCCAGCCCGATGACAGCCTCCATGCCCACACTCGAATCGAAGCGGAACGGCGCAATGATCGCGGCGAGCATCATCCCCATGATGGCGCCGAGCACGTAGTGCAGTAGCAGCGCCGTCCCCACGATGCCGAAGCTGAAGACCGACATCTGTTCGAGCGCACTGCGGCCCATCACCATCGCCGCGATCTTGTGGGTCGGTTGCCACGGGCTTTCGTCGAGCACCATGGTCGACCAGAAGAATTCGAGCACGATCACCAGGGCGCCGCCCGCAAGACCGGCCACGGCAGCGGCGAGCCAATCGGGCGTACGCCGTTGCCAATGATGTGATTGAATGTTCAGTTCCATACGACCTCCTTGCCGACGGTTCAGCTTCAGCACTCAGGTTCAGAAGGCGCCGCTCGCGTCAAAAGTACGTCCCTTATGCGATTCAGAATGGCAGATACGGATGCCAACGCAAGGTACAAAAACCCTGCGCGTTGCATGGCGCCACGGCGTCCTGCTCGAAGTTCGGCATCGGCGCGTCGGCAGGCAGCCGGCGCGCGTCGGTGCGACATGGAACCGAGATGGTGGCGCCGCGCGATTGTGGGCGGCTGATTTGGTGCAACGCAAAAGTGCACGGGATATCACGGAATGGCCTTTGTACCGGCGTGCCGGGGCAGCGGAAATGCCCCGACAATTGTCCTGCGTTGGCGTATGCCGATTTCACACTGGCCTGAAGCCGGCACGCTCGATGCAGAGAAAGCCTTACGCGTTGTGTATGCCGGTTTCGAGTTTCAGGGGAAGATCGGTGTCGTAGGCTCGCCGCCTTCCAGATCCGCCTTCGGAAAATGCTGGGCGACCATCTCTTCGATTTCCTGCTCTCGTAATCCCGGCACGTCGGCCATGATCAGGATCTGGCCTTCCCGGATAGCTTCACGAAATCGCTGGAGTCGCGCGTTCGGCTCGGCGATGCCGATCATCGCGGCCGTCCACGCTCCGAAGCCCGCTCCCGCCAACGTCAAGGCGACGACGGCGCCGCCCGCAATCACGAGCTCCGCTGGCGGGAAAACCAGCGCGGTGAGGCCGATGAGTGCGCCCGTCGCGCCGCCGAATGCGACGCCGCGCTCGAGCGCGTGCACGACATCGCTGCTTTGCAGCAAAGACGCTTCGGGTAACTGATCGAGCGTGACGCTGTGATCGGCGAGGACGTGGATATGGCGCCAGATGATGCGCGCGCGCAGCAAGTCATCGACGATCGCCTTCGCCATCTGCGTATCGGGTACGAGGAAATAAAGGCGTCTCATGTTGGCACTCCTTCCTTTTTGATCAACTCATCGTCAACGGACGTATTTTTTCATTTTAGGTCAGCATTGGCCTCGCGGTACGTACGAGCCAATGGACCTTCGTGCGCGGATTTCGCCAGTCATGTAGTCGGCCGTTAATTACATCCCTGTTTCATTGCTGGCCGCAGGCGGCACCCGCGGCACGTCGTGCAGGCGACGCACGCGAAACGCCGTGAATATCGATGCGCAACCGCGAATTCATTGCACGCGACCTATACTTTCAAAACCATTTCGTCCGCGATAAGGAGGCGCAATCGTGCCCTATGTACGTCGCGCGGCATCCCGCGCGTTCATTCACGCAAGACCCATGGCTACTGTCGTATGAGGAGGACATCATGACGCGCAAATACATCGATTGCCGGGAATTCCCGAGCGAAATGAATTGTTCGGTCGCGCTATCCGCGGATTCCGAAAACGAGTTGCTCGAGGCGGCCGTACAGCATGCGGTCACGGTTCACAAGCATGTCGATTCGCCGGAGCTGCGTTCGCAGCTGAAAACGCTATTCCACGACGGCACGCCACCCGTTGAAACACCGCGTCACGCGTAACGCTCGCGCGACAGATCGAAGCGCAGCGACCACTTCACGGCGGCCGTCTGCCAACGACGTTTTTGCATTGACCGTAGCTGCACATCATGCCGAGATCTTCTTCCGTGTGCGGTCCAGTGGGGCGGCTACGGAAGTTCGGCTATCGTGCGAATACCTCGCTGCCGGGCCGGACTCGTACTTCCGCGTTCGGCCATGCAGAGTCACCCGCCAATTGCGCCGCCTGGTCGCTCCGACGCCAGGTCCATCCTGTAAACCGACGTTCGATTGGCGACGATGAACGTTGCTTCACCGACCATTAACGTCATTCGCAATGCCCGGATTACGGTCGTAAGCCCGGTTCCGATTCAATCCGACGATCTATTTACTGCACGCCGTTTTTACGGTGTCGTGGCCGGTATCAAATGCCAGTCGCTATGCATATACTGGATTCATCTGACGAACGCCGGAGGGGAGACGATGAGCATCGCAGCATCCGCGAACGAGCCGGCCGCCTCAATCCAGTTCATAACCAAGGCTTACGCCAGGCTGCTGCTCACCGGCTTCGCTTTGGTGCCGGCAATGCTGATCGCGTACCTCTATTTCTTTCAGGACCCCTCGCTGAAATTCGAGAATCACGCTTTCCACGAGCTGGCGATCGCCGCCGCGACGCTCGAAGGCGTGTTCGTCACCTACGTATGCTGGCGTTGTTATCGCTTGTCGGGGGAGCCGCTGCTGCGTTGGCTGACGCTTGGTTTTCTGGGCTTTTCGCTGATCTACGCATTGCACGGTGTCTTCACCGGCATGGCGCACCACAATATCTGGCTATTCCTGTTGTATGGGCCGGCCTCGCGCCTCGTCATGTCCATTTTGATCTTCGTAGGACAGCTCTCGTACAGTCGGTCAGCGGACAACGAGGCTTTCCGCGTCGATCGTCGGGCGTGGATGACCTGGATCGCGCTGTTCGTGCTGATCGATGTGCTGGTGGCCTGGGTCGCGTACTCGCCGGTTGCCGGCAGCCCGTGGGTTCGCCTGTCGATGGAAGGCAGTGCACTCGCTTTTTCGACGATCAACGTCGTCGCGCTGGTGTTGCGGCGCATCCGCACCCCGCTCATGCTGATCTACGGCATCTCGGTTGCGTCGTTCGCGCTGTCATCGCTTGCATTCATCATCGGCCGCCCGTGGAACCATATGTGGTGGCTCGCGCATGTGATCTTCGCCGGAGGTTTTTTCCTGCTGAGTTTCGGTGTCGTGCAGGCATTCCACACAACGCGCTCGTTCTCGACCATCTATAGCCAGGAAGAGCTGTTTGCGCGATTACGCGAAGCGATGGCCCGCACGGAACGTGCGTTGCAGGAGTTGCAGCGAACCAATGAGAAACTCGAATACATGGCCGCAACCGATCCCCTGACCGGCGCGGCTAACCGGCGGCGGTTCATTGAACGCGTCGAGGTGGAAATTGCCCGCGCGAGACGTAACGGCGCACCGTTCTCGCTGCTTGCACTCGACCTCGATCACTTCAAGGTAATCAATGATAGCTACGGGCATCAGACGGGCGACCAGGTCTTGCAGCGCTTCGTAAAGAAATGCCTCGACGCGATCCGGCCGTACGACGGCGTGGCGCGGGTGGGCGGCGAAGAATTCATGGTTTTGTTGCCGCAGGCCGCTCTGGATACTGCCCGCTTGGTCGGCGAGCGCATTCGCGCGGCGATCGCCGGCACGCTATTCGAGACTGGCGATGGCCAACCGATCGAGGTCACGGTGAGCGTCGGCATATCGGAGTTTGGCCGTGACGGGGAGACGATCGACGCGATTCTGCGCAAGGCTGACGAGCGCTTGTATCAAGCCAAGCATCAGGGGCGAAACTGCGTGATTGCCGCGTAGCGAGCAGGGAGCGGCGGCTCGCAAGACTCCGGGCATGTGCGCGGGCGGCTGCCGGCCAGGCATGGACGATTAGTGTCTGCACATGTCCTGAACTACAATGCCTCATCGGGGGTGCCGCACGCCGTCCGGGCTTCTTCCGTGGCGACACGTGCAAGCTTGGTGCTGGAGGGATGCCATGCCGACTTACCAATACCGTTGTGAGAAGTGTGGCGAGACGTTCGAACATGTTGAACATCTCGCGGAGCATGAGACTGCTCACCCGCAATGCCCGAAGTGTGGAAGCGAACAGGTTCAACATTCGCCCACGCCGTTTGTCGCAAAGACGTCGAGCAAGAGCTGAGCGCGAGATCTCCTCCCGCTCGGCGAAAGTCGGCGCCAATCTTGAACGGCGCCGTTTCTTCTGCTGTATGCCGCCCGTTTCGGCCGGAATCCGTCGTACCCAGGATTGGTTCCGATCGAACAACCGGGCGATCCGCTGCAGCGATTCGCCCGCGCGCCAGCGCGCCCGCATTGACGCTTTCTGGCTGTCTGTATAGTCGATCCGCCGCCTCCGTTTCATTGCAACATTTCTCGCTGTCGTGCAGCCTCGAGTGTGTCGCGTCGACGGGTTGAATCCGCAGTCGGTAGCGGCCGATTCCCAACAAAGCGAGTGTAGGTCTTGGCGTAAGTTTGTGCGCCGAGCCTTGTCAGATGACGCGCAAGTCCTGCTGCGTCATTGGAGTGACGTTTGCAGTTACATCGGCGGGGCGGGTGCTCACGTGTCCGAGGAAAGTTGCCTGGGCTGCTCAAGTTTTCCAGCGACCTCGCCGCGCAAGTGCGGAGCTCCCTAACTCGACTGATTTCTCGGCTACGCGCGACTCGAGCCTTCAGCGCTGCTTGTTCGTAGGCGGTCCGTAAGCGACGCCTGTTAGATCGGAATGCGCAGAACCGGAATGAGTCTTCCCGGAATGATGGACGAGTCTTTACGGCATGCTTACTGTCAACCATAGCGTCGCGAGGACCGTTCATACGTTTTCAAGCGGTTTTCTCCCGGCGGCCCGTTCATCGGGCGCCGGTTCCTGTTCGAATCCATGCTGGTTCTTTCTCGGCAAGACTGGCGCAACCATCATCGGAGCCGCATGGCATTTCGTCCGTCCTTGCGAGCAGCAGCCACGATTCCCGTTCTTAGCATCGTGATGCTTGGCGGGTGCATCGCCGCGACGCAGCACCATACCGATGCGACCGGTTCATATCAGTCACACGCCAACGTGCAGCCGAAGCCTGCGCCCGGCGCCCGCATGGCCGGCGCACCTTTTTCTCACCCCGGCCTGCTGCATACGGAGAGCGATTTCACGCGCATGCGCGTGAACGTCGCCGCGCGGCGACAGCCGTGGTTCGACGGCTGGCAACGCCTGGTCGCCAACCGGCATGCGTCGCTCGACTGGAAGCCGAATCCGCAGCCGGCCATCTATCGCGGACGCAACCCCGACCACGCAGAGAATTACGCCGCGCTCTTCAACGATGCCGCTGCGGCCTACGCGCTTGCACTTCGGTGGAAGATCACCGGCGACGACGCGTACGCACAACACGCGATAGAAGTCCTGAATGCGTGGTCGCGCACGCTGACGATGATCGGTGGCAGTTCCGACAAGTTCCTGGCTTCCGGTATTTACGGCTATCAGCTGGCGAACGCCGGCGAAATCCTGCGCACGTCCCCACTGTGGCGCGCCGACGATTTCCGGCGCTTCCAGTCGATGATGCTGGACGTGTTCTATCCCATGAACCACGACTTCCTGGTGCGGCACAACGGCGCAAAGATCGACCATTACTGGGCCAACTGGGATCTCGCAAACATGGCATCCATGCTGGCAATCGGTGTCCTGACCGACCGTCGCGACATCTATGCCGAAGCGGTCGACTATTTCAGGCATGGCGCCGGCAACGGTTCGATCGAACTCGTGGTGTGGAAGCTGTATCCGGATGGGCTGGGTCAGGTGCAGGAAAGCGGGCGCGACCAGGGGCATACCATGCTCGATATCGCGCTGCTCGGGGCGTTCTGCCAGATGGCCTGGAGCCAGGGGGACGATCTTTTCGGATATGACGACAACCGGTTCCTGCGCGGAGCGGAATACGCCGCCCGATACAACCTCGGGAAGGACGTGCCTTACACGCAATACACGAACAGCGACGTCACGCAGCCCGTCATCTCGCCGGGGTCGCGCGGTGACGGGCGTCCGATCTGGGCACTCGTCTACAACCATTACGTCGTGCTCAAAGGGCTCTCCGCGCCGGACGTCGAGGCTTATGCCCGCAAGGTCGCGCCGGAAGGCGGCGGTGGCGACTACGGTCCCAACAGCGGCGGCTTCGATCAACTGGGATATGGGACGTTGACATATACGCTTAAATGACGGCCAGCGTCTCGGGCAGATTATCCGGTTTCCGATCATCAGCTCGATGAAGCGCGTTGCAAGCAGGTCGGGCGATTTGATGCAGCGATTCTCCTTTGCGTCAGCGCTCTCACATGAACGCATTCTGGCTGTCTGTATAGTCGATCCGCCGCCTCCGTTTCATTGCAACATTTCTCGCTGCCATGCAGCCTCGAGTGTGTCGCATCGAGGGGTTGAATCCGCAGTCGGTAACGGCCGATTCCCAAAAGGGTGGGCGTAGGTTTGTGCGCCGAGCCTTGTCAGATAACGCGCAAGTACTGCTGCATCATTGGCCGGCGGCTTGCAAGCGTATCGGGTAGCGGGGGTGTCATCGGTCAGACGTAAAGTTGCTTTGGCCGCCCGCGTTTACCAGCGGCTCCAGCCCAGCCTATCGGCGTAGCCGGTAAAAGCAAGGCCCGCGATGCGCGGGCCTTTCATCAGCAATTGCCTTTCTTCGCTTGTCCGGGCGGGCAGAAACCGTTCCCCGGACCACCTTGCGGCGCGACCACTATCGGCTGCCCGGGAACGTAAGCCACGCACCCGCTGAGTGCACCGATCACGCTCGCCGCGGCGAGCAGTGCGATAACCCCTTTTTTCACTTCGTTCTCCCGTTTAAAGGGAAAGGGCCGTTCGGCCCTTTCCGTTATGCCATTGGACCGTCAGAAACTGAAATTGACGTTCGTCTGGCTCGTCGTTGCATTGACGTTCGTCGATTGCGTTGCCCCCGACGCTGCGTCCGCTTCGATCGTGTATTGGCCTGCCGCCGCCGGCGCGGCAGCCAGCGCGACCGGCAGCGAACCCGAGTACGTGCCGACGATCGGCGCGGCCGTCGGCACCGACAGCGCGTACGCACCCGTATCCATGTTGGCGTTGACCGACGTGATCTCGTATGCGTTTGCATCGATCGTCTGCAGCGCGCGCACCAGCGCGTTCGCGCTCGCCGTCACCGTGCCGCTGACCGTGCTCATCGTCGAGCCAGGCAGCGTGATCGGCACGTTCGACGTCGACACCGCCGTGCTCGTGTTCACGACAACCGGCACCGAGCGGACGACGCCCGACGCGACATTGTTCTGCACGATCACGACGTCGTAATTGCCCTGCGTCGAGCTCTGGATCAGCGGCGACAGCACGAACTTGCCGGTGCTATCGGCCACCGTGCCGCGTACGACCTTGCCACCTTGCTCGGCATAGACCGTTGCGCCCGCTTCGGCCTGCGCGACGTAGCCCGAAATCGCGCCGCTCACGACCGTCGGCGTTGCCGTCACGACCGGCTTGAGCGCAAAGGTGCCATTGCCGCGCTGCACGATCGACTTGCACGCATTGAAATCGAGCACGAGGTCGACGAGCGTGTTCGGCTGAACCGTGAACGGCGTGATGATCTTGTAACCGCTTTGCGTCGCGCTCGGCGTCGCGAGCGCCTGCTCGTTGCCGCCCGTCGGCACGACCGAGTTCGCGAGCGTGTTGCCCTGGTTCTGCGCGAGCACGAGGCGAACCTGCTGATACTGGCCGGCCGGCAGCGCGGTCTGGCCGAGATCGGCGAGCGCGCCGTTGGTCAGCGACAGCAGGTCGATCTTCTGCGGCGTCGGCAGCGTGATCGTCGACCAGCCCGCGTCGTTGTCACCCGCGTTCGAGCTGGCATTCACGCGCACCTGCGACACGGTGACGAACACATGATCGAAGCCGCATGACGGAGCATCGGTCATCGCGACGTGCAGCGTGCCGTTCTGCACGCTGCCGCCGTCGTCTCCGCCGCCGCAGCCGGCAAGAACGAAAGGCACGAATGCAGCGCAAAGGGCACTTTTAAAGAGCTTGTTCATTGTCACCCCCCATGGGTGTTATTGTGAGTGACGGAAGAATAGCGTCGCTTCAGCTTACTATTTGGGCATATTTGAAACGAACAGTAACTTTTGGTTCGATCGGTAAATTGTGCGCGAGATTAATGCCGCGTCAGGAGGAGCGAAGCGAAACAGCGAAGCGTTTGTTGCGACGGAGTGCGCAATGCAGGTGGCTCGGGACACGGCAACTGCGGCGCGGCAGTAGTGCGATGCAGCCGATGCCGCAACGCGATCGATCGGAGCGGATGCCCTAAGCAGATATTGCGGCGTAGCTTCCGGTGCAGGGTATTTTCCGGTGCTCTAAATCATGACCCGAAGATACTGTTGAATTTCCGGGCACTGACAGTCGTTTTGCGACGGAGTTGGCGCGGGCTGTTGCCTCAATCACGCCAAACCCGCTGCCGGTTTGAACGCCGTTTCCTGTTGCCTCATATCCTGACGATCCCGCAAAGCAGCGCAGTAGCACCGCGGTTCTCAATCAACGGTTGTCCGCGCGCCATTGACTGGGTTTGACGCCGGTCAGGCGCATGAATGTCCGCGTGAAGTGGCTCTGGTCCGCAAAGCCACACAGATCCGAGATCATGTTCAGCGGCATGGCGGACGTGCGCATGTACTTTTTTGCCAGCTCTACGCGTTGATTGATCAGCCAGCGATGCGGCGGTAGCCCTGTGGTCTGATGAAAGGCCTTCACGAAATGACCGCGAGACAGACCGCAGGCTTTCGCCACATCGACAAGCGAAATTTTTCCGTTGAGGTGTTCGAACAGAAGTCCTTTTGCCTGACGTTCCTGCCACGGCGTGAGTTTGCCGGTCTGCCTTTCCCGCTGCTGGCCGATGCCGCCGTACTGATGCGCGATATGCGCCTGGAACGCGAGCGCGACATGGTCGATGAAGAGTTGCGACGCATACTCGGGCCGCGCCAGTGCGGGTAGCAACGCTTGTCCGAGGTGATGGACAACCGGATCGGTTGCACTCAAGTGCGGCGGCAAATATAGCTGCGGTCGTCGCTGGCCGCCGATTTCATCGGCCGTCTCCTCCAGCGTTCGGCGAGGCAGATGGAAATGGAGGCAGTCGAACGCCCCCTTCAGATCCGCCACCCACCTGCGGTCGAGGTCGTGAATCGTCACGGTCCCTGCCTTGTAGGGGACGAAGCGAGCAGCTCGTCCGTCGAGCCACAAGTCCTGTTCGCCGAAAGCGCGCAATTGCAACACGATGAGATCGGCGTCTTCGAGGTCATAGGGCGCGGTCCGGCCCATATTTCTCCGCGCCGACTTCAGCCGACTGATACCGACCTGCGCGGATGGCAATGTCTGGGTGACGACGTTCTGCCTTACGTCGGCCGGAATGAATTCGGAAGTGGCGTTGTCCGACGGTGCAGTAGCCATAAACCCGCGAGAAGGTCAAGGATCGAACTTTGGAGCCTACCAAATCTAAATTGAGGTTGCCGACGACCAGCCAGGCGGTGGGAGCATGATGGGGTGCTTGACGCGATGCAGCAAAGGCTGGACCGCCAGTTCGACGTCGTGACGATACGACGCCGTACCGTCGAACATGTGTTCGGCACGCTCAAGCACTGGATGGATTCGACCCCTTTGCAAATCCGCGCGTTCGTCGCGACGCAGATCGCGGCGACCGGACAACATTGGCGCCACGGTTACCGTGGCGGTTTGGAAGTAGTTCAAGGGCAGCGCCGGGGGCGGTGGTGGGTATTTGAACTTGCGATATCCTTCAATTGCCGAGGTTCGCGATGATTCGCAATTTTGCGTGTCGTCCGTTTCTGGGCGAAGCGTAGCGGCAATACCGACACAATCGAAAAGGCCTGGATTAAACACCGATATAACCATTCCAACCAAGGCAAAACAATGATGACTTCCAGCGACGGCCTGACCAGCCCAGCGCGGCTCCTGCGACTCGCCTCATGGGTGATTGCGATCATCTTCGCCGTCTTTCTGAACATGCTCGGCAGTCTCGTGATCCGCGACATGGCGTTCGCCCCGAGGGGCGGGCCGCCCGTCATCGAGCAATTCGCGGATGCTCCGGCGAAAGCGCGGCTGGACGCAGCGCGGCGCAACCTGCAGACGCAGCACGACACGCTCGCCGAGAAGGCCGACACAATGGAGGTGGCGCGCGGGCGCGCCGCGAAGGAGTACACGGCCGAGAAGGAAAGTTTCCGCAACTGGCTGGCAACCCGCTCGGTGACGGGAGACAGTGCGAGAGACCCGGACATTCTGGCGAGAACCCGCAAGCTGGATACGCTCCAGGCAGTGGTGATCAACTGGCAGCATCAGATCGATGCGATCCGCGACCAGCAACGGGCACTGGCATCGCAGCAGACTCAAGTGGACACGCAAATCGCCGAAGCGGACGCTGCAGCCGAACGGCGCTTCGACAAGGCGACCCGGCATTACGAGTTGCAGGTGTTCGGACTGCGGCTTGCACTGACGTTACCGATACTGCTGGTCGCGATCTGGCTGTTCATACGCTACCGCAAGGCGCGCTACTGGCCTTTCGTATATGGTTTTGGCCTGTTTGCACTGAGCGCGTTTTTCATCGAACTGGTCCCGTACTTGCCGAATTTCGGCGGCTATGTCCGGGTCCTGGTCGGCATTGCGCTCACGGTATTCGCCGGCCTTTACATGATGAAGGCCTTTCAGCGCTATGCCGAACGTAAGCGGCTCGAATTGCAGCAGGATCAGGGAGCGCGCGCACGCACGATCGGATACGAAAAGGCCGTTCGCTCACTCGAAAAAAAGCGCTGCCCGTCATGCGACAAACAATGGAATCTCGGTGGCGACGACTCCACGTTCTGCGTGCATTGCGGATTGCGGCTCTTCAATGTATGCGAATGCGGTGGCCGGAATTTCTTCTTCTTCCCGCATTGCCATCAATGCGGTGCTGCACAGGGAAATGAGTTGCCGGCGTCATCCGATTGACGGTCGGCGTGTTTGCAACACGCACTCGCTGGATGCCGGGTTTTGCCTCCAGTGTTGAGATTGATTTGACTCTGAACTGTTCATGTCGCCGGGATAAGACAAACGGGGAATGCTGCTCAGACAACCTTGAATCGAGGGCCTGCACGAGCGCCGGCCTGCGACCGCCTTGGAGAGTTGTCGATGTCCCGTGCGGGTCGGTGAGCGCATCGGCCTTCGACATCAGGTACACGAACGGCAGATACTCTTGCGGTCCGATCGGATTGACGTTGCGCAGATCGCCCAGAATCGAGCGGACGGGGCCGCTCACGTTCGGATTCAGATGCATCGGATAGACCAATTCGATGTCGTCGCGCTTGAGCGCGAGTTCTCGAAGCGCATGGCATACGTGCTCGAGCGGTTCGCCGAAACTCTCGCGTCCGAGTGGCTCGCCGCGGTGCGCCTCGCTTGGGCCGGTTTGAGTCAGCCGCCACTCACGAATACGGATTGACGTCGTTTTTCCTTTTCGCTGGCTGGTAGACGGCTGCAACTTGATCCGCCTGGATTTCTGGAACAGATCGGTCTACGGGCATTCTCGTTGCATCCCAATATTCAGGTTGCCGTGAAAATACCGATGCGCCAAGCGCCACAATTTTGAAATATCAATATGCAGCGTGAGATCCGACTGGCATATTGATGTGACGATTGTGATTCTTCGGAGGCTTCATGGACAGCGATTCGCTTGTCTGGGCAGGAGTGCCGCACAACAGCGATGGAGTCGTCTTTCAGGTTCGCGTGCGGCGCGGGCTTCAGCGCTTTCATATTGCGCGGACGGTTCTCGAGAAGGCGCTCGATCTCGAGCGATTGGCGTCCGATGCACGACAGCTCGAGTGTTTTTATGAACACTTGGGGCCGATCCTGGGCGCCGCCCGGAAGACGCGCGCGAGTGCCAAGGCGGATACCGTCGCTCTGAAAATTTCCGATTTCGCCCGAGCGGGCAAGACGTGGGCCGGGCAGGATTCCCGGGCGGTGACACGATGAGCACCGTAGCGAGGTTGACGAGCCTCAAGGCCTGACGAGCGGGCGCAGCGAACCCGACGCATGCGCGTTACTGCATTCGGCGATGGGGCGGCCCGTTTGACCGGTCGGACGCCGCCCCCGATTGCGCATCAGAGGCCGAGTTTTCGTTCGCTCATCCACTTCACGATCGCCGGATCGCGATGGGAGAAGAAGCTGCTCGTGCCGGTCTCGAGCGTTGCGATGGCCTGCATGTCTTCCGCGGACAGTTCGAAGTCGAAGACGGCCAGGTTTTCCAGCATTCGCTCCTTTCGCACGGATTTCGCCAGGGCGACGATTCCACGCTGTACCACCCAGCGCAGCACGACTTGTCCCACGGTCTTGCCGTGGCGCTGTGCTATCGCCACGAGTTGTGCGTTGTCGAACAGGTTGTTGCGCCCTTCGGCGAAAGGCGCCCAGGCTTCAGGCTGAACGCCGAGCCCCCGCATGAAATCGACGCTTTCGTCCTGCTGGTGGAAAGGGTTGACTTCGATCTGGTTGACCGCTGGCGTCACCTCGTTGAAACACGCGATGTCCATCAGGCGATCCGGGTGGAAGTTGCTCAGGCCGATCGCGCGCAGCTTGCCGGCGCGATGCGCTTCCTCCATCGCTCTCCACGCGCCGTGAACGTCCGAGAACGGTTGATGGATCAGGAACAGATCGAGGTAGTCGAGGCCCAGACGCTTCAGCGACTTGTCGATGGCCACGCGAGCCCGTTCGTAGCCCGCGTCCTCGACCCACAGCTTGCTGGTGACGAACAGTTGGTCGCGCGGTACCCCGCAACGCTTGAGGCCACGCCCGACAGCCTCCTCGTTCTTGTAGGACGCAGCGGTGTCGATCAGGCGGTAGCCTGCCTGTACCGCATCGACGACGCAGCGTTCGCATTCCGCCTCGTCGGCAATCTGAAAGACGCCGTAGCCGACGATCGGCATCTTCACCCCGTTGTTCAGTGTCACATCCTGCATGGTCGTTCCTTTGCGCTGAAAGTCGAAGGCGGCATGAGGCGGGCTCGGGACGAGCCGGCGCCCTCGGCCCCAAAGCGCTACTTTAGAAGGCGCAGTTTCAAGCGAATAGTCGAATTCCTGTTGCACCAGTATCAATTTGAGATTGATACTGGTGCAACGCGAACCCGACACCCGAACCCGACCATTCGCGCTTCAACGCAAGCATCGACCATGCCCAGCAACGACTTCAAGGCCATCGCAACCTTCGCCAAAGCCGTGGAACTCGGCAGCATCCGACAGGCTGCGCTTGCCCAGGGCGTCACGCCGCAGGCTGCGAGCCAGGCCATCGCGCAACTGGAGCAGCGCCTCGGTGTCCGGCTATTGCATCGAACCACGCGCAGCCTCGCCCTTACCGAGGAAGGGCAGCGGTTTCTGGAGAACACGCAGCCCGCACTGGACGCACTGGACCGGGCGCTTGTGCTGGCGCGGGAATCCAAAGACGAGATCGCGGGGCCGTTGCGTATCGTCGGGCCGAAATCGTCATTCGCCGCCATTCTCATGCCGCTGCTCGACGCGTTCTGTCGCGAGCACCCCGGTATTCAGCCGGATGTCCAGCTCGATGACGGAATCGGCAACTGGGTGCTGGATCGCGTCGATGTCGGCTTCAGGATCGGGGTGTCAGCCAGCGAGGGCGTGGTCGGTCGGCAGCTCTTCCCGATCCAGATGATCGTGTGCGCGGCGCCTGAATACCTCGAAGCACACGGCACGCCATCGACACTGGATGACCTGGCGGCGCACCGTTGTGGTGTGTTCCGGCATCCTGCCACGGGCAAGGTGGCGCCCTGGTACCTGAGCGTCGATGGCAAGCTCGAACATCGGCAGATGTCCCCTGCATTTGCGACGAACGATTCGGAGCTCGAAGTGCAGGCCGTGCTCGCCGGGCAAGTGATCGGGCAGCTCGCGGGCTTCTCGGCTGTGTCCCATATCCGGGCGGGACGACTGGTGCCGGTTCTCGTGCAGCATATGAGCGCGCACATCGGCCTGCACATTTATTATGGAAGCCGAACTGCTCTGCCCAAGCGAGTGCGGGCATTCCTGGATCTCGCCTTCGAGCGCCTGCACGACAGCAACGATTACGTGCTCGCCGACAAGGAACTGGAGCGGTTCAAGTCGCGGCCGAAGCGATCTGTCCGCGCGCGTTAGCTCGATCGATTCATCGAGCGTGAATCGCCTTCCGGTCGATTGCCGAAGCGCGCGACCGGTTGAATCCGCAACCGTGAAACGTCATTCGCGAGCAGCGCCGCTCAGGTGTTGAGCCAGGCGCGCGCCTGCTCCAGCTCGCTGACGCGGAACGCCTTGACTTCGGCCTTCGTAAAGAACCGCGCCAGATGTGTCGACGCACGGATCCAGCCTTCGTCGGCCACCACGGCGGCGCGCGTGATCTTGCGAGCCACGGGAACGCCGAGCGTGATATCGGTCCACAGCGCTTTCGGCTCGATGCCGGTGAAATGCTCGATACGTTCGAGCACGCGGGTTTTGCCGTTCGCCTCGAGATCACCGCGCATGCGCTCGATGGCTTCGCGCAGGTCGTGGTCGGTGACTTTGCCTTCGACGGAAATTTCGACGACAGGGGAATCGGGCTCGGTGTGATACTGGATCATGGCAAGACCACCTGACTAGGGAGACGTTACACACCCAGGCGCGGCACGGACGCGCCTGGCGTTCGATGATCTTTTCATGGTAGCCCTTTCCATACGGCTCCGGTAGCACCGTTCGGAGCAGGGTGACGGTTGCGCCCCATTACCATCGTCGCGCCGCCCCTTCGAGCCGCTACACCTGAAGGTCAATCAAAATAGGGCTCCAATAGCCGCTCGATCCAGTCCATGAAGGCCCGGACGCGTGGCGACAGGTTGCGCCGATGGGCCACCACGAGCGACGCGGCGAGGGGCTCGGGACGCAAGTCGGGTAGAACCTCCACCAGCGCGCCGCTTTCGATGTGATGCGCGAGCGCCGAATATCCCGCCTGGATCAACCCGATGCCCGCCAGCCCGGCTGCATGATAGGTCTGCACACTGTTGACCTGCATCGCGCTCGGCAACGGAAGCGATGCATACCCGTCGCCGTCCGGGTATTCCCATCCGGCATGCCTGGCGCCGAGTGTCAGCGTGTAGTGGACCATCCGGTGCCCCTGGCTGCGCAGATCATCGAGCGTGTGCGGTATGCCGTACCGTGCCAGGTAGCTCGGGCTCGCCGCATTCGTCATGCGCAGCTTGCCCAGCGGCCGGGCAATCAGCGTCTCGTCGACGATCGGACCGAGACGGATCACGCAATCGAACCCTTCCTGGACGAGATCGACACGCCGATCGGTGCTGGAAAGTTCCAGCTCCAACTCCGGATATGCCGCCATCAGTTGCGGGAGCGCGGGAACCACGACGCTTCGTGCCAACTCGGTGGGCATGTCGACGCGCAACCTTCCCCGCAGCGGTGCGCCATTACCTGAGAACATCGATTGCAATTCCTGTACTTCGGCCAGCAGGTCCCGTGCGCGCAAATAAAAGGCGCGTCCGTCTTCAGTAAGCTGCACGCGCCTCGTGGTCCGATGCAACAGCGCAACACCCATATCCCGCTCAAGTCCGCGGATCACCATTGACACACGTCCCTTCTGAATACCGAGGCTTTCGGCCGCACGCGTGAAGCTCGTCATTTCGGCGACACGGGCAAAGATCAGAAGCGCGTCAAGGTTTTGCATTGTTCATCCAGGGAGTAACAGAACGTTCAGTTTGTCATCATTTATAACTCAGTTGCGACTCAGTAGAGTGGCTTCCCATGTTGTCCACCGAGGACAATCCGAACGAAAGGGAGCCACCATGACTCAACACACCTCTCCGGTTAAAACGGTCGTCGTCTACCACTCCGGCCATGGGCATACCGAGCGTATGGCGCGCGCTGCCGCCGAAGGCGCCGGGGCCGTACTCGTCGCAATCGACACCGACGGAAATATTGCCGAGGATGCCTGGAATACGCTTGCCGGCGCGGATGCGATCCTGTTCGGCTCGCCGACCTACATGGGCGGCCCCAGCTGGCAGTTCAAGAAGTTTGCCGACGCATCCTCGAAAGCCTGGTTCGAAGGTGCGTGGCAAAACAAGATCTTCGGCGGCTTCACCAATAGCGCAAGCATCAACGGCGACAAGCTCAATACGCTCGAATACTTCGTTCTGCTCGCCGGGCAGCACGGCGGCATCTGGGTCAGCATGGATATCAAGCCGGCGAACGTGAAAGCCTCGATGCGCGACGACCTGAATCGCATGGGTTCCTATATCGCGCCGATGGCGCAGACGCCTGCCGATGCGTCGCCTGCCGAGATGTCGCCGGGCGACCTCGAGACGGCACGCCGCTATGGCGCACGCGTCGCAACGATCGCCGGACAGTTTCGGTCCGGAAAATCTCAAGGCAGCTGAAATTCTCGCGCTCGGGACGTGACGGACCGGACGCCGCCGCATCCTGTCCAGCCAATCTCGACAGGAACAGCGATGAAATACAAGCAACTCGGCCGCACCGGCCTGTATGTCTCCGAGCTGTGTCTCGGCACGATGACGCTGGGCGGCAATGCCGACGCCTGCATGTGGAAGGCGATCGGCGCGGTCGATGTCGCTCTCACCGAGGACGAGCTTGCACGTCTTGATGCCGTGAGTGCGTTTCCTCGCTGCTATCCCGGCTGGATGATCGATCGTCAGGACGCGAGCTTCAGGCCCGTTGCGTCGAATTAGAACCGGCTACCGTGCACCCATGTCGTCGACATCGGCGGTTGTGCGAATGCGCCCCGCGTCGAGTCGAATGCACCCACTGAAAGAGAGATACACATGCCAAAAGGTTATCTGATCGCACATGTCAGCGTCTCGGACGCAACTGCTTACGCCGCCTACGCAAAAGCCGCCGGCGATGCGATGAAGAATTTCAGCCCCAAGGTCATCGCTGGTTGGGGTGAGTATGAAAACCTCGAAGGCGAGGCCCACGAGCGGCACGTGGTCCTCGAATTCGATTCGTTGGCCGAGGCCAGGCGCTTCTATGAAAGCCCCGAATATCAGGCGGCCAAGGCGCTCCGCGCCGGCGCAGCGACCGGGACCTTTGTCATTCTCGAAGGGACTTCATGACGCTGGCCGCGAAGCGTCCGAACGTCAGATCCTCGCTTCGATCCAGTGCCGGGCATTTTCACGAATCCCGGCCGCTCTCGCGTTCGTGAAGGCGCGGATCGACCACGGTGCATGCGTGAAAGATGGCCGCGCATTGCTGATCGGTGCCGGGGCAGCGGACAGCGGGCAGCGCGATCGCGATCGCTTTGCTCGGGGCGCTTGCCGAACACGTTGTGCTTGATACCGTGCAGCAGCGAGATTTTCTTCATGCGTATCTCCATCGCACCTTCAGTCCAGCGGCACCGTGAGCCGGTCGATCACGGCCCGCGTCCCGGGGCGCACGCCGCGCCACCAGTCGAAGGCTTCTGCCGCTTGCTCGACCAGCATGCCCACGCCGTCCGCGACAGTCCGCACGCCGGCATTGCGCGCGAGCCGCAGGAAAGGTGTCAGCCGCTTGCCGTAAACGAGTTCATAGGCTGCGCCCTCCGTGCTGAACACACTCGGCGGAACGGGTGGCAGGTCGCCGGTGAGACTGGCCGACGTTGCGTTGACCACCAGATCGAAACGTCCCATTGCCCCGAGATCGCCGTAGCCGCAGGCGAGCAGCGGGCCGCACGCGTCGACCTGAGATGCGAGGGCTCGAGCTTTGGCCAGATTCCGATTCGCGATGACCAACTCGGCGGGGCGCGCCGCCAGGAACGGCAGCAATGCGCCGCGTACTGCTCCGCCCGCGCCGAGCACCAACACGCGTTTGCCGTCGAGCGGCAGGCCGAGGTTCACCTCGATATCGCGCACGAGTCCGATTCCGTCGAAGTTCTCGGCGACGATGCGGCCGTTGTCGAACTTCATGGCATTGACGGCTCCGGCAAGCTTCGCTCTTTCGCCGAGTTCGTCGGCCATCGCGAAGGCCTTCAGCTTGAAGGGCGCGGTGACGTTCATCCCCTTGCCGCCGGCCGCGACGAACGCCCGCACGGTTTCTGCGAAGGCTTCGTCGGGTTCCAGCGGGCCTTCGATGGCCGCATAGGTCATGTCTTGCTGCGTCTCTTGCGCAAAGAGTCCGTGAATCAGCGGAGATCGAGTGTGACCGATCGGGTTGCCGATCACCGCGTACTGGTCCGTCATCATGGCCTCACTTCGAAAAAAGAACGCCGTCGGTCTGCATGGCGTCGATCTCGGCAGGGCCGAAGCCCAGCGACCGCGCCACTTCCGCGTTGTGCTGACCGAGGTCGGGCGCGACGTCGCGGATCGTCGTATCGCAATCCGAGAAGCGGAACGGCAGGTTGGGCAAGCGCAGCGTGCCGTAGCGCGGATGTTGCTGCTCGACCACCATGCCGCGCGCCCGGATCTGCGGATCGGCAAGCACCTCGTCGATGCGTTGCACTTTCGCGCACGGGACGTCGATCGCGTCCAGCAGCGCCAATATCGACGCCACGGAACGGGCGGCGACCCACGGTTGCACGACGGACAGGATGTCCGACCGATGGGCATTGCGCCCCACGCTGTCGTGGAATCGCGCATCGGTACCGAAGCCGGCCGGCCCGCCATGAGCCTCGACCACGGCGGCGAAACGTTTCCAGGCATCGTCCACCTGCGCCGCGATCACGAGATCGCCGTCGGCGGCACGGAACACGCCGTAGAGCGTCGAGGTCGGCATGTCGTGACCCGTCTGTTCGGGTAGCGCGCCTTGCAACGTGTAGCACTGCACCGCGTAT
Source organism: Burkholderia sp. BKH01 (assembly GCF_025685725.1). Taxonomy (NCBI): domain Bacteria; kingdom Pseudomonadati; phylum Pseudomonadota; class Betaproteobacteria; order Burkholderiales; family Burkholderiaceae; genus Burkholderia; species Burkholderia sp. BKH01. The sequence goes on from NZ_JAOTQT010000004.1 coordinate 311,029, forward strand.
TCGTGCATCGACACCAGCGTGTCGTACAACGCCATGTCGATATGCTGGCCCCGGCCGCTACTCGCGCGCCCGAGCAGCGCGGCGTTGATGGCCGCCACCGCATGAATGCCGGTGTACATGTCGCCCAGCGAGATGCGCAGCAGCGGCGGCGGTTCGCCCGGCGTGCCGACCATCTGCATGATGCCGCTCCTGGCCTCGGCGATCAGGCCGAAGCCGGCGCGATGAGCATCCGGTCCGGTATGGCCGTAAGCGGAGATCGAGCAATAGACGAGGCGCGGATTGCGTGCCGACAACTCGGCATATCCGAGCCCCAGCTTGTCGAGCGCGCCCGGCCGGTAGTTCTCGACGAACACGTCCGCCGAGTCGCACAGACGCTGCATGAAATCCTTGCCGCGCGGGTCCTTCATGTTGACGCTGACGCCGCGCTTGCCCATGTTGAGCTGCAGGAAGTAGCCGCTTTGCCGGTCGTCGAGCACGGTAGCGTGCTGGCGTCCCGCATCGCCGCTGCCCGGTCGCTCGACCTTGATGACTTCGGCGCCGAGCGCCGCGAGGCAGCGTCCCACGTAGGGGCCGGCCAGAAAGTGGCTGTAGTCGACGACGCGCATACCTTCGAGAGGGCGGGCTTGCATCAGAATGCTCCCGGCCGGCGCGGCACCATCAGGCGATGCTCGCCGCGCTGGACCACCTGGCCATCCTGATTGATCAACTCGGACGGCAGCACGACGATGCCCCAGTCGGGGCGGCTCTTGCTTGCCCGCATCGAACCTACGCGGAACTTGACGCGCAGCACGTCGTCGACCTTGATGGGCAGGAGAAAGTCCCACGTCCAGCCGAGCGACATCCCCGGCAGGAAGCGGTAGTCGCTCTGCGTCTTGAGCCCATCGGCGATCGACAGCCCGAACAGGCCGTGCGCGACGAGGCAGCCGAAGTGGCTCGCATTGGCGTACTCCTCGTCGACGTGCACGGGCGTGCGGTCGCCGGTGAGGTCGGCGTAGGCCAGAATGCGCGCTCGGGTGACGGTGTAGCCCGGGCTTACGCATTCGTCGCCCTCACGGGCGTCGTCCCAGTACTTCTCGGCGATCGTCATGGTCACGCCTCCGCGCGCGGGTTGATCGCCAGCGCCTGCGCGACGCATGCTGCCGGCCGGGCCTGGATCAGTTCGACGGCGAGGCCGTCCGGCAGGCGCACCCAATTGCGCCCCTGCGGCATTTCGCTTACGCCATGCCGTTGCGCCGCGGCCAGTGCGGCCTCGAGGTCTTCGCACATCACGCCGAGATGCGCGAGCCGGCCTTCCGGACCTTCATGATGTAGGTCATGGATGAATTGCAGGCCGCCGAGTGTCCAGTACTGCCGGGGTTCCTCGCGGGTACCGTCCACCTCGCGCATGGTCATGCCGAGCACTTCCTCGAAAAAACGGATGTGCCAGCGGATGTCCTTCACCCGGATGGCAACGTGCTCCAGATAGGCCTTCGGAATATTCATGCGGTTGTCTCCTTTGTCTGCCGGGGGTGGCGCTTCAGCGCTTACGCCGGTCCCATGCAGGTGTTGAAGTGTTGTCGGTCGGCCATGGCGCGCTCGATGCCTTTGATGCAGGCCACCAGCGTCGCGTTGACCGGAGTCGGCACGCCATGCCGCTGTCCCAGGCGCACGACCGAACCGTTGATGAAGTCGATTTCGGTGACCGAGCCTTTCTCCAGGCTTTGCAGCATCGAAGTCTTGAAGGCTGGAGACAGTCCCGCCGCGGCCAGCGTCCATGCCTGTTCGGAATCGGTCATGGAGAGCTTCACGCCAGCGGCCCGGGCGACCGCCATCGCCTCGGCGACCGCCGCGACGGCGGTCGCCTTCAACAGCGGCTCGTCATAGAGTTGCCCATAGGTCAGGCCAGTGACGCCGGTCAGTGCGCCGGTGGCAACGTTGACGAGCAACTTGTCCCACATCGTGCCGACGATGTTGTCGCTCACGATGGTGTCCAGCCCGGCGGCATTGAAGGCTTCGGCAATCGCCAGCACGCGGGGCGTGAGTCGGCCATCGAGTTCGCCGACGTACGTGGTCTTGCCGGCCACGCCGGACTGGATCTGCCCCGGGCCGCGCATGACGCCGCCGACGTAGGTCTTGCCCGCCAGCACCCGTTCGCGGCCGACGATGTCGGCGAGCACATCCTCGTGCCCGAGGCCGTTCTGCAACGACAGCACCAGCGTATCGGGCCCGATCAGCGCTTGCGCGCCGCGCATCGCCGATTCGGTATGGAATGACTTGACCAACACGACGACCAGATCCGCAGTGCCGGCCTCGGCGGCCCGCGTGGTGGCACGGACCATGACGCGCCGAGATCCGGCGTCGTCGTCCACCCGCAGACCGTCGCGACACATCGCCTCGACGTGCGGCATCGAGCGGTTGAGCAACCAGGTCTCGTGGCCGGCTTCGGTGAGCGCCGCGCCAATGGCACAGCCCAGTGCGCCGGCACCCAGAATCGCGATCTTCAATGGCATCTCCTTGACATGGAATCCACGATACGAGTTGCTGTTCATGCCGGCAATGCAATGACTACAATGACGTCATTGTGTTTCGCAATAACGCCATGACGCCGACCGATCTCCCGGAACTGAAGCTGCTGCAGCTCTTCGATCTCCTGTACGACACCCGCAGCGTCACGCGCGCGGCGGAACAGCTCGGGCAAAGCCAGCCGACCGTCAGCATTTGGCTCGGACGTCTGCGCGAATTCCTGCAGGATCCGTTGTTTGTCCGTACGCCGGGCGGCATGGCGCCGACGCCGCACGCCGACGCCATGATCGGGCCATGCCGGGAGATTCTCGAATCGTTGCGGCGTTTCGCGGCGTGGGAAATCGCATTCGATCCCGTGACCGCGCAGCGGCGTTTCCGCATCTGCATGACCGACGCGAGTCACATCACGCTGCTCCCGCGCTTGCTGGCGCACGTACGCGCGCAAGCGCCCGGAATCCGCCTCGAGGTGGCGGGAATTGACGGCAATACCGAACGAGCGCTGGAATCCGGCGAAGCCGATCTCGCAATCGGCCATGTGCCGTGGCTAGGCGGCGGCATTTACCAGCAGCAGCTGTATTTGCAGGATTGGGTATGCCTGACCAACCGGCATCATCCGCGGTGGCGCGCAAAGCTCGGGGCGAAGCAATACCGCGCGGCGGGGCATGTCGCGATCACGGCGGGAACCGGGGCGCAATTGCTGGAACAGGCGCTCGTGCGTGAGCACGTCGAGCGGCAGGTGGTGCTGGAGTTGCCGGGCTTTCTCGGGTTGGCCGCGATCATCCAGACCACCGACCTGATTGCCACGCTGCCGCGACACATCGGCGAGACACTGGCAAAGGCCAGCGGCCTGTCAGTCCATCCATGCCCGATTCCCGTCGAGGGTTTTGCCGTGCGGCAGCACTGGCACGCCAGATATCACCACGAAGCCGGCAATCGCTGGCTGCGCGGTTTGGTGGTCGAGTTGTTTGGCAATTCGCACTGACCTGTCGTATCGTCTTCAGCTATCGGTGGCCGATGCGTCCGGATCCATCGGGTGTGGGCGGCGTGCCGGCGCTTTTCGAGGACGAGCATGGCAAGTACCTGCGATTCCCGGCAACGCGGGCGGAAGGAATCAAGACCCCGCGACAAGCACGTATCAGCGTTTCTCCCAATATAGAAACTGCCGCACGAGCCGATGTTGCAGAGAGAGAAGATGTAAATAATTGATCCGAGGCCGATTATGACGACATCTGCAACAAACGGGCCGAACGTGGTGCCGCCTGAAACGACCGGCGCGGAAGTCGCATCCGACGACACGTGTCGCGCGCCGTCGATCCTGCTGGTCGACGACGAACCGAACGTGCTGTCGGCGCTCAAGCGCGTGTTCCGGCCCGCGGGCTACGACATCCTGACCGCCGACAGCGGCGAGGCCGCGCTCGAGATACTGGCGTCGACCGAGGTCGACCTGATCGTGTCCGACATGCGGATGCCGCGCATGAGCGGTGCGGAATTTCTGGCCCGCGCGCGGGCGCTGTACCCGGAAACGATGCGTATCCTGCTGACCGGCTATGCGGAGATCGCGTCGGTCGTGCAGGCCGTCAACGAAGGCGGCGTGTATCGCTACCTGAACAAGCCGTGGGACGATCACGACCTGCTGCTGACCATCGAACAGGCGCTGGAGCAGCGGCACTTGCGCCGCGAAGCGGCCCGGCTGGCCGCGCTGACGGAAGCGCAGAACGAGGCGCTGCGCCGTTTCAACACGGAACTCGAAACGCAGGTGCGCGCGCGCACCGAGGAACTCGGCCAGACCGTGATGTTCCTCGAGGCGGCGCAGCGCGACCTGAAAAGCAGTTTCACGGCGATGGTCCAGGTCTGCGCGAGCATGATCGAGCTGCGTTGCGGGACCGCCGGCGGACACGCGATGCGCGTGGGCGAGATCGCGCGCCGGCTCGCGCTGGCGTCGGGGATGAGCGAGTTGCACGCGCAGGACGTCTATTTCGCGGGGCTGCTGCACGGCATCGGCAAGTTGTCGCTGCCCGACGAATTGCTGCACAAGCCGCTTGCGCGGATGACGACGGACGAACACCGGCTGTTCCAGCAGCATCCGCTGCGCGCGCAGATGGTGCTGACGCCGGTCGCGCAATTGCACAAGGTCGCGTCGATCGTGCTGCACCAGTACGAGCGCTTCAACGGACGCGGCACGCCGGACGGGCTGGCCGGCGACGCGATTCCGCTCGGCTCGCGGATCGTGGCGATCGCGCGCGATTTCGAAGGGCTGCGCAACGGCGAAATCGGTGTGCCGCATTCGGTCGAACAGGCGCTCGATGCGTTGCGCTCGCAGGCCAGCGTGCGATACGACCCGCAGATCGTCGAGCGTTGCATCGAGCTGATGCGGGATCCGGCGAGTCTCGGCATCGCGGCGTCCGTCGCGGAGATCAAGTCCGCGCAGCTGCGCGAAGGGATGCAGCTCGCCGACGATCTGCGCACGCATCGCGGCGTGCTGCTGATGACGAAGGGCAGCGTGATGTCGGCGCACCAGATCGAGCTCGTACGTCGTTTCGAGACGCGGGAAGGATCGCCGTTCGACATCCTCGTTCTGGCCGGCCCGGCCGCATCGATGCAGGCGCAAAACGCGGGCGCGCCGCCCGGCTGACGCAGGACACACGGCCCGATGGCCGCGATGCGCGATCGACCGCGCACCGCGGCAATGCCTTCACATCGATTGGGGCGCTCGATCATGCACGGCACCTATGACCTCCTGCTCGTCCTGCTGTCGCTCGCCATCGCGACGCTGGCCTCGTATACGACGCTCGACCTGGCCGCGTTCATCTCGCTGCTCGACAACCCGAAGCTCAAGCGTGCATGGCTGGGCGGCGGCGCGGCCGCGATGGGAACCGGGATCTGGTCGATGCATTTCGTCGGCATGCTCGCGTTTTCGCTGCCGATCCCGCTCGGCTATGCGCTGTCGGATACCGGCGCGTCGCTGGCGATCGCCGTGCTCGTGTCGTATTTCGCGCTGAACGTCGTCACGCGCGCACGGCTGGGCTGGCGGCGGCTGTGCGCGGGCGGCGCGCTGATGGGCGGCGGGATTGCCGGCATGCACTACACGGGGATGGCCGCGATGCAGATGCAGCCCGGCATTCGCTACGATCCCGCGCTGTTCGCCGCATCGATCGGCATTGCCGTGATCGCATCGACTGCCGCGTTATGGATTGCACAGGCGCTGCGCGTGCGGCAGGTACGTCATGCGACCGCGCAACGCGTCGGCGCGGCAGTCATCATGGGCATCGCCATTACCGGCATGCACTATACGGGGATGGCGGCCGCCCATTTCGCGGCGGACGCGCGATGCGGCGCGGCGAACGGGATCGACGCGCCGTGGCTCGCGACCACCGTCGCGCTGTTTACGATGGCGACGCTGATCGTCACGCTGCTGCTTTCCCGCTTCGATGCGCGCACAACCTTTCTGCGCGGGATGGCCGACACGCTCGAGCGGCTCGTGAAAATGCGGACCGCGGAACTCGAGCGCGCGTTGCATCGCTACGAGCAGACGACGGAGATGCTGCAGCGCACGCGCGAGAACATGGCGACCGAGATCGACGAACGCAAGGCCGCGCAGGCGCGGCTCGAACAGGAGAAGGATGAGCAGCGGCGCCTTCTGCACGTGCTCGAGGAAACCCACGTGCAGTTGCTGCAATCGGAAAAGCTCGCGTCGATCGGCCAGCTAGCGGCGGGCGTCGCGCACGAGATCAACAATCCGATCGGCTTCGTCAGCGCGAACCTCAATACATTGAAGACCTGGGTGCGAAGTCTGCTCGATGTCATCGCGGCGCATGAAGCGGCGCTGCCGCAGCTCGACCCCGCCGCCCGCGATGCGCTGACGGCGATGAGCCGCGCCGCGGATCTGGACTACGTCCGCGACGAGATCGTGACGCTGATCGACGAATCGATCGATGGCGCGGTGCGGGTGCGGCGCATCGTGCAGGACCTGCGCGATTTCTCGCGCCCGGTCAGCGACGAGTGGAGCGTGGTCGATCTCCATGCGGGCCTCGAGAGCACGCTCAACGTCGTTCATAACGAACTCAAGTACAAGGCCGACATCGTGCGCGATTACGGCGACCTGCCACAGGTCGAATGCCTGCCGTCGCAGCTGAACCAGGTATTCATGAACCTGCTGGTCAACGCGGCGCAGGCGATTCCGGAGCGCGGCGTGATCACGATCCGCACGTCGAGCGACGGCGAGCAGGTGTCGATCGCGATCAGCGATACCGGAACGGGCATGACGCCCGACGTCGTCCGGCGGATCTTCGATCCGTTCTTCACGACGAAGCCGGTCGGGCAGGGAACCGGGCTTGGCTTGTCGGTATCGCACGGCATCGTCGAGCGCCATCGCGGCACGATCGACGTGACGAGCGAACCCGGGCGCGGCACGACGTTCTGCGTGCGGCTGCCGATCCGGCGGGCCTGCGACAACGCGGACGTGGCGGAGCTGGAGCAACGGGCATGAGGATGCGATCGTGACTGCCGTGCGTGTGCGGGAAACGCGTGCTCGATTCAGCGTGAATTCGATGCTCGCGTACCAGGGGTGGTGCGCGGCGATGCGAAGTTCATCGGCACCGTGAGCGGCGGCTGGCCGCGCACCCGAGCGCAGCGCGCGGTGGCGCTCACGTGATCGGCCATTGAAGGATGACAATCCCGTCGTTGTAATCGCTGTCGGCGCCGTCCTCGGCGCCGAGCCAGCCGAGCCACACCTGGTCGCCCGCGGACAGCGGCGCCAGGCGCGCATCGGTCGCGGACTTCCTGCCGTTGGCCGACGCGTCGATCCGGATCTTGCCGCCTTTGGAGTTCAGCGTGAACTGCCTGACGCTGTCGTTGCCGTTGCCGGCGAACGACGCGGCCGGTTCGGGCGCATCGTCGATGAACAGCTTCAGGTCCTGCCGGTCGGCGGCATTCGCGTAGAAGATCGCCTTGAAATCGGTATTCGGCGGCAGGCTGAAGTTGCCGTCGCGGTCCGACGACGGCTTGAAACCGGGCTGTTTCGTATCCGGCCGGCTGCCGGCGATCTCGATCGTCGTTTCCCAACGAAAATAACCCGACACCGCGCCGTCGCGGTCGAGCACGGCGAAGTCGGCCGTGCACGTGGTGGCGCCCGCGGCGAGCACGTCGCTGCGCCAGTAATGGTCTTTCATCGGCTGGCACGGCGGATGCAGCAGGTCGTCGGCATTCGGTACCGGCGTCGTGGCGTCGCGCACTTCCGGTTCGATCGGCGCGACGATGCCGGCGTCCTTCAATGTGAACCGGACGAACAGCACGCTCACCTCGGCGCGCAGCGCGAGCGCGGTTTCGCGCAGGTGAAGCTGGTCGCCCGGCGACAGGCCGGCAAAGAGCCGGCTGTCGTTGTGGCCGAGCTGCCCGTTGTCGCCGGGGCTCAACACGTAGACGTGCCGGCCGTCGATCACGGTCGGCGCGTCGGCGTTCCGGCTCGCATCGGGGTAGGCCGATAGCAGCGTGACGGCATCGACGATCGCGAGCACATCGCAACGAAGACCAGACATGAGCGCTTCCTCCGCAACAAGGGAATGATGCGGGCGACCGCCGCGCGGCCGCCCGCGTGCTGCGATCAGTTGTGGATCGAGATGAACGGATCCCACTGGTAGCAGCCCAGCGACTGGCAGTTGCGGTCGATGATCTGGAAGTAGAAGTGGTAGGTGACGCGCCCTTCCGACAGCGTTTCCGACGACCAGTAGTAGTTGTCGACCTTCTGGCAGGTCGGCGTGGACGGCGAGCTCGGGTTCGGAATCGGGATCGACGCGGTGGCCTTGCGCGGCGTGGGTGTCGAGATCAGGTCCTTGCCCTGGTTGGCGATGAAGCCGTAGAAGATCACCTGCTTCTCGAAGCCCAGCGACAGGCTCGTTTCGCGCCAGCGGATCAGGTCGCCGACCTGCGCCTTCAGGTCGAGTTCGCCGCCCGCCTGCCCGGAAACCACGTTGTCCTGGTTGGTGACCATGTACACGTGCTTCCAGTCGATCAGCGTCGGGCTTTTCGGATCCCTGCTGGGATTCGGATAATTCTTGAGAATGGTTTCGGTATCGATCGAGACGAGTACATCGGTAACGCGTGACATAGAAGCTCCCGTTTGAAGTAATGGGACTTATCGTTGCGCGAATTGCTTCGTGCAGCCGCCGTCGCCTTGTCCTGCAAGGCTTCGTGCGGTATGTGGCACGTCCGGTTGCGACGGCGAATGCAGGTTATCCCGTTCGGTTAATTATGAAAGCTGTAAAAGTAAACAGGGTCGATAAAATGATTATCGGCGGTTAATTTGAAAATCGGATTCAATCGAATCGATGCGTTGCATAAATAGAGTTAAATTGAATCTGTTAATTGATTGGCTGATTATTTTCGGGACGAGAAAGGGGGAGCTGGCCGGCGCGATCGCGAGCGATCGTCGCCGCGGTGGCGTGACGATTCGAGAGCGGGAAGGGGCGGTTCGCAGCAGGCAGCGGGCCGCCGGGCGGCAAGCGATCGCGTGCTTACCGGTAGGTCCAGAGCCGGTGCAGCACGAACGTCGACGGCGGGACCAGCAGCGCGATCGCGACGATGCTCGCCGCGCGCGACACGTCGAGCGCTTCGGCGGCACGCGCCAGCAGCAGCGTTTCGACGAAGCCGGCCAGCGTGACGACGAGAAAACGCAGCGCGTTGCGCGTGCGTACCGTCGACGAGAAGCTCCACAGCGTATTCGCGAGATACGAGAACGCGGTGGCGCAGAGGAATGCGGCCGCATTCGCGGCGACCAGCGTCGCATCGAACAGCGCGAACAGCGCGGACGCGACCAGCGTGTGGATCGCGGTCGAACCGAGTCCGGACAAGCCGAAGCGCACGAGCCTCGTGCGCTCCGCATGGAGCAGGTCGATCATGGCCGTTTGCGCGCGTTCAGCGTACGTCGATCCGCGCACGGTTCGGCTGCACGCGCCGGCGTGCGATCTGGCGGCGCGCGTCGCGCGCGACCGGGAGCTCGATCACCTTGGCGTGCGCCTGGTAGCGGCGGCGGATCAGATAGACGGGCCGTTGCTTCGACTCGTCGTAGATCCGCCCGATGTATTCGCCGACGACACCGATCCCGATCAACTCGATGCCGCCGATGAACAGCGTGACCGAGATCAGCGACGCGTAACCAAGCACCGGATTGCCGAACAGCAGCGTGCGGAAGATGATGAACGTGCCGTACAGGAACGCGAGCGCGGCGATGCCGACGCCGATATAGGTCCAGCTGCGCAGCGGCACCGTGCTGAAGCTGGTGATGCCTTCCAGCGCGAAATTCCACAGCTTCCAGCCGGAGAACTTCGAGTGCCCGGCGCTGCGCGGGTCGCGCTGGTATTCGACGATCACGGTCTTGTAGCCGACCCACGCGAACAGCCCCTTCATGAAGCGGTGCCGCTCGGGCAGGCTGCGCAGCGCGTTCACGACCTTGCGGTCCATCAGCCGGAAATCGCCGACGTTCTCCGGCAGCTTCACGTCCGACAGCAGGTTGTGCACGCGGTAGTAGATCGCGGCCGCGGTGCGCTTCGCGAACGAATCGCATGCGCGGTTGCTGCGCTTCGCCGCCACGACTTCCGCGCCGTTGCGCCAGTGTTCGATCATCACCGGAATCAGGCTCGGCGGATCCTGCAGGTCGGCGTCGAGCGGGATCACCGCGTCGCCGGCGGCTTCGTCGAGGCCGGCCGTCAGCGCCGCTTCCTTGCCGAAGTTGCGGGTGAGATCGATCACGCGCACGCGCCGCTCGCCGGTGCTGATCCGGATCAGGCGTTCGAGCGTGTCGTCGCGGCTGCCGTCGTTCACGCAGACGATCTCGAAGCGGATCGCATCGATGGACGTCAGCAACGGAATCACGACGTCGAAGAAGCGCTCGACGGCCTCGCCTTCGTTATAGAACGGCACGACCAGCGAGATGAGCGGCGTGTAGAGTGGTTCCCGCATGATGATTCCCCTTGTAATGTCGCTTCACCGGCCTGCGCCGAGCGTCGGGCGGTGGTGCGGTCGGACCGGATGTGCGAAGCCGGTCTCGGTCGAGTCGTCGCGCGCGTCGGGCATCGACGGCACGTCGTGTCTTTCCTGCGCGATCCGGCTGACGAGCAGCGCGAGCGATGCCAGCGTCACGAGCGGCATGAACTGGAACGGCAGATGCGAGACGATCACGAGGCCCGCGAGCGGCATCGTCCACAGCAGCATCAGCCATTCGCGATCGAAGCGCCGCCAGCCGTGCGTCCACGCATAACGCGCGTACCACGCGATCACGATGCCGTACCAGGTCAGGTCGTAGTCGTACAGATAAGGGCTGACGAGCAGGCATGCGCACGCGAGGGTCGCGGCGCGCAGCGCGTAGGAACACGTGCCGCGCCACGCGTAGACGACGGCGATCGCGGCGACCGCGGCCGACAGCAGCTGCAGGCCGCGCGCGACGATCGCGGGCCAGCCGGCCATCGTCGCGAGTGCGAACACGGTCGGCATGCGCGCAAGCTTGGCGTGGCCGGCGCCGACGATCGCGTAGACGTTGCCGATCACATGCACGAACGTGATCCACGGGCCGACACCGAACGCGAGCGTCGCGAGCGCGGCGCTGCCGGCGATCGTCGCGGCCCACGCGGCCAGCGCGCGCCACTGGCCCGCGCACAGCAGCGCGAGCGGGAACAGCACCGCGAGTTGCGGCTTCATCGTCAGCAAGCCGAAGCAGATCCCCGCGCATACCGGGCGGCGGTTCAGCGCGAGCAGGCCGACGCCTGCGAGTGTCGCGGTAAGGAGGCTGGTCTGGCCGACGATCACGGTGAGGAACGCGCCGGGGAACGCGAGCGCGCAGAGCCACGCGGCATCGCGCTGCACGGTCGCGCGGATGGTCGCGGCGAACAGCGCGTAGGTGACGCCGAGGCACAGCACCAGCGCGACCATGTACGGCAGCCAGCCGAGCGGCGCCACGAACAGCAGCGTGGTGGGCGGATAGAGCCACGGCAGCGTGCCGTCCGCGATACTTATCGTCGGGATCGCGAGCTTCTGGATCGCGAACAGCGCGGGGAAATGCCATGCGTCGGCGCCATGCCCGTGTGCGGCGAGCCATGCGGCGCTCCAGATCGGCGAGAAATCCTGCGACAGCTGTTCCAGTGCACCTTTGTGCGACAGGAACACGCGGGTCACGTAGATGACGATGAACAGCAGTTCCGTCAGCAGCGCGGCGGTCGCATAGAGGCGCACGCGATCGCGATTGAGCCAGTGCGGATAGCGGCGCGGGCCCGCGATCGGGAGTTCCGGATGCAGATCGACGGCGGAATGCGCGTGGCGGGCGAACGAAGGCGCTTTCATTGCATGCTCCGGGACATGAGTGCCGTGCGGCGCACGACGACGAACAGCACCGCGAGCAGCACGACCGGCCCGATCTGCGGCAGCTTCATCAGCCGGTTGAACAGCTCGAAGATCGGCAACAGCCACGCAAGCACGAGGATGCCCTGGTCTCCGGGCAGCCAGCCTTCGTCGAGGCCGTGCGCGATCAGGCAGAAGATCGCGATGCCGAGCCAGGTCAGCTCGTAATGCCACAGATATGGCGTCGTCAGCAGCGTGGCGACGGCCAGCACCGCGCCGCGCAGGCGCATGTCGCGCGTGCGGCGCCACACGTCGACGGCCGCGGCGATCGCCAGCAGCGCGACCGCCGCTTGCGCGGCCAGCGCAGCCGCCACCGGCGCGCCCGCGAGCCGCAGCGCGGCGAACGGCGTCGGCGACGCGAGCCAGTACGATGCGAGCATGAAATGCTGGTCGCGTACCGTCTGCATCGCGTGGCTCAACCCGTGCAGCGCGCCGGGGCCGGCCAGCGCGATGCCGGCCGCCGCGAACAGCGTCGCGCTGATCGCCGCCGCCGCAAACGTGCGCCATGCCCGCGCCGCGATCAGCACGAACGGGAACACGACGGCCAGTTGCGGCTTGATCGCGAGCAGCCCGATCAGCACGCCGGCCGCAACCGGGCGCTTGCCGAGCAGATGCAGCGCGAGCGCGGCGAGGCCGGCGGTCAGGATGCTGTTCTGGCCGAACAGCGCGGACATGCACACCGCCGAATACGCGACCACGACGAGCGCCGCGGCGCGCGGGTGCGGAAGATGCGCGCGCAATCCCGACAACCGCGAGACGGCGAACGCGTAGCATAAAAGACTGCCCGCGAAAAAGAGGAAATATGCGGGCAGGAAAGGCACAAGGGCAACCGGCGCGATGAACAGCAACATCGTCGGCGGATAGAGCCAGGGAAGCGGCCGGTGCTGCAGATACGCACCGAAGTGCGCGGCCTCGGCCTGCAGGAATGACGTGGTGTCGTAGGCCGCTGCGGCATGGCCTTGCAACACGAGATGCGATGCGGTCCAGAAGACCGAGAAGTCGATGCCCGGGCGGGCGCTGGAATTCGACGTGAAGCCGTCCGTCACGACGCCCCAGATGGCCAGCAGCGCGACGAAGAGCATCAGCATGATGCAGCTGTACGGAACGATCCGGTCAGCTGTCAGCCATTGAGCACAGCGTATTGCGCGATCGCGCGTTCCACGATTGGCTGTGTACATGATGCCCCGTATGTGGTGGAGGCTGCTTGGTCTGTCGCAGCCGTTTCACGTTGTCGTGCCGCCGGATCGAATCGCTCTGAACGGCGTTGTCCGGTGAATGCATTGTTGAAGAAAAAATCTCGAGTTGCAAACCACGCACCGAAAGCCGGGATCCCGATTAATCGGTGACAGGTGTGAAAACCGCGTTTTCAGGCACGAGAAAACGGCCCGGGCCGGATTTATGTTTCTGGCTTGAAACATTCCGCGTTTTCGAGCGGTGTCGCATCCCGCCCGTGCCGTGAAACGCAACCGGCTGCCCGCGTCCGGGAAAGTCCCGAGAAAATTTTTTGGACCCTTTGTGCAGCGCGGCGGCGAGCGTTCCGGCGTACCCCGCTCGCGGGAATGCATATATCAAAGTTGAAACATTTCGGCCGTCGCGCCATTGGCACGGAAACCCGGAGATCGCCGGAACCCTTGATGCGCCGGGATTTCGCTCGAGATGGCCTGCTCTTTGCGTAAGCGTTGGCACGGCAGTCGGCGGCGTGACGACCGGGCGGTTCCAGGAACAGACGGACGGAACCAGCTTCGGAATCATCTGCGGAAAAGAAGGCCGGAGCGCGACGGGGAACACGCAGCTCCAGGTCAACGAACCGCGAGAACTTTCGTCGATCGGCCAACGAGACCCGGGATCGTCAGGGCAAAAAGAAATCGGTATCGCAGCAGTCGGGGAATAAAAATGAAACAGCAGAGCACATCGCGGCCCGCGAGCCGCGGCAAAAGCGATTTTCAGCATCGCCGGGAGTTTTGCTCCCGTTCAATCGAACTCCGTGCGTCGAGCGGCAGCCATGCCGTTCAGGTCGATCGTCCAGCCCGGTTTATCCGGCTCGTCGAATCGGACGCGCATCTTTCGCGTTCCCCCTCACAGAAATCCGTTCGCACGGACAGGTGTGCGCATCCCTGTTCCCACAGCTGAGCGTCACGTTTCGATTTTCTTGTAGTGCCGGTGGTGCCCGTCCCCGACGTCTCGATCGACGAAGGGAATTTAATAGCAGTCCGAATGGAGAATGCTCATGGTAAGAGTCATCGAAAAGATCGCCTGGTTCACGACGGACCAGAGCGGCGTGACGGCCATTGAATACGGCCTGATCGCCGCGTTGATCGCGCTAGGCATCGTCGTCGCGTTGACGACGATCGGTACGGATCTGTCGACTGTGTTCAGCACGGTCGCCGCGACTCTGGACTCGGCAGTAACGGCCATCTGATGGATGGTACGGCGAACGGCTCATTCGGATCGTTTGTCGCCACCACACGGCATTAGCAACTTCCTCGACGTATCGAAGCCAGATCGATCGATCCAGCCGGCACGCGAGGGCTTTGAAAGTCACCACGTAAGGAGATCATCATGTCCAAGCTCATTCAACAAGTCAGCCGCTTCGTTCGCGATGAAGACGGTGTAACGGCCATCGAATACGGCCTGATCGCCGCATTGATCGCGGTGGGCATCATCGTGGCAGTGACCGCGGTCGGCACGGAACTCAAGGATGTGTTCACGACGATTGCTGCCGATCTGACCGCTGCGGTTTGATGTCATCGAGAAGCAGAGCGCGTGGACGGCTCGGCCGGTGCAGTGTTCGAGCCGTCCCCCGTGATCCGATCAACCGGAACCGGAGACCATCATGCAAGCCAGGGTGCGTGTCGCATGTCGACGTTGGATCGATGACGAGCAGGGTGTCGCGTCGATCGAGTATGCGTTGCTCGGGGCGATGTTCGCCGTCGCGGTGCTCGGCAGCGTCGTCACGCTGAAAGACTCGCTGGCCGATATGTACGCGGGGATCGCAACAGCCGTGACGGCTGCAGTGACCACCGCGCTGACCATGGTTTCCTGATCCATCGATTCGCTACGCGAGGTTCGCCATGTTACCTGTTGCGCCGCCTTACCCGGTTCCGTTGTGCGTGACGCTGCTCGCGGTCGCGGCGGCCGGCACGGACATCGCGTCCCGCCGCATTCCGAACCGCCTCGTCGCGGCCGGGCTGGCCGGTGCGCTGGTCGCCCAGTGCATGCTGCACGGCGTCCTGGCAGGCGCACTCGGATGGCTTGCGGGCGCCGCGACCGGCTTCGGCCTGCTGCTGCCGCTCTACCTGTTGCGCGGGATGGCGGCCGGCGACGTGAAGCTGATGCTCGCGATCGGCTCATGGGTTGGCGCGGAAATGACGTTTTACATCGTGCTGGCCACCTTCGTGGCCGGCGGGATCGGTGCCATCGCGTTCGCGCTGCTGCGCGGGCGGATGCGCCAGATGTGGGCGAACGTCGGCGCGCTGCTCGCGCATCGTTCGCAAGGGGCGCGCGCAGGGGCAGCCGACAGCCCCGCGGAAATCGCATCGGTCGGCACGCTGCCGTACGGCGTCGCGATCGCGGCCGGCACGCTGGGCATGCTGTTCGCGTCGTGCGCATAGCGCGACGAACCCGCAACGAGGACGGAACGACCATGAACACGAATCACACCGAACCGAGACGCGACGCGCAGGTATCCAAACTGCCCGATCCGTTGCCGTCGCGGGAGGCCAATACGAAGCTGGGCGCGCAGTTGCCGGCGGCGCCGCGCTCGCTCGGCGAAACCGGGCTGAGCACGACGTTCGTCGCCGGGCTGGTGCTGAAGTCGACGCTGATGCTCGGCCGCCCGTCGTACGGCGACCTGGTCGAGCGGCACTGCCTGCCGCTCGCGGTGCTCGACGACGTCTTCGCGTTCCTGGTGCGCGAGCATCTCGTCGAGCTCACCCATCGCGGCGCGACCGATCTCGACGTGACGTTCCGCCTGACCGACGCGGGCCGCGTGCTCGCGCTCGAGGAACGCGCCCGCAGCAGCTACAGCGGGCCCGCGCCGGTCACGCTCGCCGCGTATCTCGAATCCGTGAGCGTGCATTCGGTGCGCAAGCTGCATATCGACCAGGGCGACGTGTGGGCCGCGTTCGAAGGCATCGTGATCGACACGTCGGTCATCGACGCGGCGGCCGCGGCGCTGAACGCCGGCCGTCCGCTGCTGATCTACGGCCCGGCCGGCAGCGGCAAGACCTTCCTCGCCGAGCGGCTCGGCTCGCTGATGCACGGCCGCGTGCCGGTGCCGCACGCGATCTGCGCGGCCGGTGAAGTGATCCAGATCTACGACCCGCTCGTGCATGTCGACGCGGAACCGCAATCGGGCGGCCAGTCGGTCGATCGCCGCTGGCGCCTGTGCAAGCGGCCGGTCGTGCTGTCCGGCGGCGAACTGACGCTCGACGAGCTCGACCTGCGCCGCGACGAGGCGGCCGGCTTCTACCAGGCACCGCCGCACATGAAAGCGAACATGGGCATGTACATCGTCGACGATCTCGGCCGCCAGCGCGTCGAGCCGCGCGACCTGCTCAATCGCTGGCTGCGCCCGCTCGATCGCGGCGTCGATTTCCTGACGCTCGAATCCGGCAACCGTTTCGTGCTGCCGTTCGACGTGTGGCCGGTGTTCTCGAGCAACCTCGCGCCGGAGCAGTTCTGCGACGACGCGTTCCTGCGCCGCCTCGGCTCGAAGCTTCACGTCGGCGCGCTGTCGATCGACCACTACCGCGCGGTGTACGACGCGGCCTGCACATCGCTCGGTCTCGTCTCGGCGAGCGATGCATTCGAGTTCCTGCTGCATCGGCTGCACCTGCCGACGGGCAAGGCGTTTCTCGCGTGCTTTCCGGCGGATCTTCTGCGCCTTGTCGCCGCCGGCGCGCGTTACCGCGGCGATCCGCCCGAGGTGACGCACGACGCGCTGTACGACGCGTGGGCGAGTTATTTCGGCGCAGCGCCCGAACGGGACGGCAACCATACGCCGCCCGTCGAGCGAGGCGGACGTACGTACATCACCGGTTGAGCCGTTTTTTTTACGAATCGTCGAGGAGCATTGCCATGAAAAACAGTCGAGCGCTCATGATGCTGGCCGTCGCGATGGTCGCGGGTCTTGCCGCGGTCGTGTTCGCGTCCCACTGGCTGGTGCAGACATCCACGAGCTCGGTCACGCCCGTCGCGGTGGCGGCCGCCGATCTGAACCTGGGCGAGCCGCTCGGGCAGAACCAGATCCACATTGTGAGCTGGCCGTCGAGCAGCGTGCCGCCCGGCGCGTTCACCGATACGAAGGTGCTCGAAGGGCGGGTGGTGCGCACCAGCCTCGCGCGCGGCGAGCCGGTGATCGAGTCGAAGCTGGCGCCGCTCGGCACGAAGGGCGGGCTGTCCGCGGTGATCGCCGACGGCAGCCGCGCGATCACGGTGCGCGTGAACGATGTGGTCGGCGTCGCGGGCTTCGCGCTGCCGGGCACCTACGTCGACGTGATCGTCAACACGCAGGAGCAGCAGGGCAAGACCGACGGCCAGAGCATCTCCAAGATCGTGCTCGAGCACATCCTCGTGCTCGCCGTCGCGCAGCAGGTCAGCCGCGACGACACCGCACCGAAGGTCGTCAACGCGGTCACGCTGGAAGTCACGCCCGACCAGGCCGAACGGCTCGACCTCGCGCGCAGCGTCGGCACGCTGTCGCTCGTGCTGCGCAACCAGATCGACCAGAAGACGATGAATACGGATGGCGCGACCAAGATGACGCTGCTCGGCAAGCCGCCCGTACCCGATCTGCCGCCGCTTCCCGCTCCCGCACAGGTGCGGACGGTGCGCGTGCACGTCGCGTCGCACGCGGCAGCGCGGCGCGACTGCGTCGGCGTGCTGACGGGCGTGAAGGGCAGCGTGGAATGTTTCTGAAGCAGATCAACACAGCCAGATAAACAGATCGGCCGCCGGCAGGGTACGGCGGCCTCGGAAGTCGACAACCGGCACGGCGCCGGTCTCTCGGGGGATCACACAAAATGAAGATCAAACCGCAATGCACAGGTACCGGCCCGCTGCGGACGCGCGTGGCACGGGGCACGATGATGGCCGCGATCCTCTGTTCGGGATGGCTGACCGTCTATGGCGCACTGGCCCAGGAAGGCATCGAGGCGGGCGTGCTGACGAAGGGCGGCGCCAGCGCGCCGGCCGCGATCGGCAAGGGGCCCGTGCAGATGACCATCAGCATGGCGCCAGCGCCTGTCGCCGCGGCCGCCGCTGCGGCGGGGCCGCTGCGCGGGCCGAACTGCATCGGCGCCGTGCGCGAGTCGACCAGCGTCAGCGTGCCGCTCGGCAAGTCGCTGCTGGTGCCGATGCCGGAGCCGGTCCGTAATCGGACGATCGGCAACCCGGCCGTCGCGCAGGCGACGATGGTGTCGCCGCAGACGCTGTACATCCTCGGGCTCTCGGTCGGCACGACCAACATGATCGTGCAGGGCAAGAGCGGCGCATGCCGCGTGATCGACGTCGCGGTCGGTGCGGACGCCGGCGGCCTGCAGGCATCGCTGCAGCAACTGCTGCCGGCGGAGCGCGACATCCACGTGTCGACCGCCGCCGGCACGATCGTGCTGGCGGGCAGCGTGTCGAACTCGCAGGCCGCGCAGCAGGCCATGCAGATCGCACGCGCATACGGCGACAGCGGCGGCGACCCCGCCGCGGGCGGCAAGCCGGGCGGCGGCGTGCTGAACATGCTGAGCGTCACGTCGCCGCAGCAGGTGATGCTCGAGGTGAAGGTCGCCGAGGTGTCGAAGACGCTGATCAACCAGATGGGCAGCGCGCTCAACATCCAGGGCGGGTTCGGCTCGTGGAGCGGCGCGCTGGTCAGCAGCCTGCTCGCGGGCGTCTCGAGCGCGGTCGCCTTCAGCAAGGCGAACAACAAGCCGTTCAACATCGCGGCCGATGCGCAGAACACCGACAACCTCGTCAAGATCCTCGCGGAGCCGAATCTCGTGACGATCAGCGGCCAGGAAGCGACGTTCCTCGCCGGCGGCAAGATCTTCATCCCGATCCCGCAAAGCAGCGGCAACGGCATCTCGACGATCACGCTGCAGGAAGAGGAGTTCGGCGTCGCGCTGAAGTTCACGCCGACGGTGCTGTCGAACGGCCGGATCAGCCTGAAGGTCGCACCGGAAGTGTCGGAGCTGTCGCAGACGGGCGTCACGCTGAGCGCGTCCAACATCGGCGGCACGTCGATCCTGCCGCTGATCACGACGCGGCGTGCGTCGACGACGGTCCAGATGAGCGACGGCGAATCGTTCGCGATCGGCGGGCTGATCAAGGACAACGCGAGCGGCGCGCTGAAGGCGATCCCGGGTGTGGGTGAAGTGCCGGTGCTCGGCGCGCTGTTCCGCAGCACGTCGTTCCAGCAGGACCGCACCGAGCTGATCTTCCTGATCACGCCGCACCTCGTGAAGCCGCTGCAGACCGCGGACGTGCCGCTGCCGACCGACAGCTTCTCGAAGCCGAACGAGGCCGACGTGTATGCGACGGGCAACATGGAAGGCCGCCGCGGGGTTCGCAAGCCGGGCGCACAACCGATGAACGGCGCAGCGGCGGCACCGCAGGCACCGGCCCAGGCGCCGGTACCGGCACCGGCACCGGCACCGCAATCGGAAGCGCCCGCCGCCGCGGCCGCCGCGCTGCCCGCGCCGCGCGCACCGCAAGGCACGGACGCACAGCCGCCGGTGCCGGCCGAGCCGCAGAAGACATCCGCGCCGGTGGCGGCCACCGCGCCGCAGCCCGACACGGCAAACGCGGCCCGCGTCGCGCGTATCGAAGCCGCCGCCGCACGCCTCGCCGCGGCCGGCCCCGACACGTCGGCCCAGCCGGCGGCGCGACCGAAGCAGCGGGTGCCCGCGGTTGCCCGGGCGCAGGTCGCGCGCTCGGAACCCAAGTCCACCGATCGTTGAAGCCATCCAAGGGGAAGCTCCATGAAATCCGCCTACCTCGTATTCGTGCGCCGCGCGGCGCTCGCCGCACCGCTCGCGTTCGCGCTTGCCGGCTGCATGTCGTCGACCCCGGTGTGGGACAGCCGCTTCGGCGACTCGGTCCGCTCCGTGATGCAGGCCCAGATCATCGACCCGCATGCCGCCGAACACGCGGCATCGGCGTCGGCGGCGGGCGTCGACGGCGGCGCTGCCGCGGCCGCGCTCGACAACTACGACAAGTCGTTCAAGCAGGTCCAGCCGCCGGCCAATGCGTTCGTGATCGGCATCGGCAAGTCCGCGCAATAACGACAGCACGCTCAGGGAGAACGCCATGTCCAGCGCAGCTCGTTATCCGAAAGTCACGCGTCGCGGCCTCCATCGCCAGCGCGGCGCCGTCGCGATCATCGTCGGTCTCGCACTGGCGGTGATGATCGGGTTCGTCGGCCTCGCGCTGGACCTCGGCAAGCTGTACGTCACGCGCAGCGAACTGCAGAACAGCGCCGATGCGTGCGCGCTGTCGGCTGCGCGTGACCTGACTTCGGCCATCAGCCTGTCGGTGGCCGAGGCCGACGGGATCGCCGCCGGCCACCTGAACTTCGTGTTCTTCCAGAACAAGTCGGTGCAGATGGTGACGAATTCGAACGTCACGTTCAGCGATTCGCTGTCCAATCCGTTCCTGCCGAAGAACTCGGTCACGACGCCGGCGAACATCAAGTACGTGCAGTGCACCGCGACGTTGAGCAATATCGCGCACTGGTTCATCGAGGTGCTGAACGTGCTGCCGGGCACGCAGCTCGCGAACGCGGCCACAGTGTCGGCGAGCGCGATCGCGACGGTCGGCGGCGGGCAAACCACCTGTGCGATCCCGGTGTTCGTGTGCCGCGCGACGGGCGCGCCGTCCTACAACGTCGGCGACTGGATCACGTCGCCGTCCGGTTCGACCTACGGGCCCGGCAACTTCGGCTGGGCGGCGCTTGACGGCTCGACGAACGAACCGACCATCGCGAGCGAGCTGTCGGGCAACACCTGCAATATCAAGAGCCCGCCGGACCTCGGCAGCACCGGCCTGAAATCGGCGTCGCTGCGCGCCTGGAATACGCGCTTCGGCATCTATACGAACGGCGCGAACGGCTCGAGCGGGCAGCCCGACTTCACCGGCTACGCGTATGTCGGCCCGAACTACGGGCCGCCCGGGACGGCAGGCATCAAGGGCGACGCGTACACGCAGTTCGTGACCGACCGCGCGAGCTTCAAGTCCTACCAGGGCGACGGCCCGCCGCCGGCAGGCAGCGGGATCGCCACCAACGGCACCACGACGGCGAGCAACTACCAGACCTTTGGCGGCGACCGCCGTGTCGCGCTCGCGCCGGAAGGCGACTGCTCGGCGCTGAACGGCGCCAGCGGCAAGGTGCACGTCACGCAATGGGATTGCGTGCTGATGCTCGATCCGTTGCCGTTCAGCGCCGGCAGCGGCAATGTCATAGCCCACCTCGAATACCTCGGCTCGTCGGTGTCCGGCAACAACCCGTGCGCGACGCACGGGTTGCCCGGCGACGGCAGCGCGTCCGGGATCCAGGTGCCGATGCTCGTTCAATAGGGAGAGGCGATCATGAAAAGGTCCCCGTTTCGCCGTTCGCGCACCCGTGGCGCAGCCGCCGTCGAATTCGCGCTCGTGCTGATGCCGATGATCGTGCTCGCGACCGGCGTGGCCGAGTTCGGCCGCGCGATCTACCAGTACGAGACGTTGACCAAGGCGACGCGCGACGCGGCGCGCTACCTGTCGATCTGGCTGCCGACCGACAGCGCGTATCCGGTGTCGGCGGCGCAGTGTCTCGTCGTGTACGGCAGCACGACCTGCGGGTCGGCCGGCACCGAGCTGGTGCCGGGGCTCACCACGTCGATGGTGACCATCTGCGATGCGTCGCATACGACCGGCTGCAGCGACGCGTCCGACCCGTCGCAATTCTCGAACCTGCCGACCTACGACGCGAACAACAACGCGGCGAGCGGCACGGCGACAGGTGCGATCAACGTCGTCGAAGTGAAGGTCAAGGGCTACACGTACCAGCCGATCCCCGCGTATCCGGGGCTGATGTCGATCACCTTCGGCAACATCATCACCGTGATGAGGCAAGTGTCATGAGCGCGCGCCCTTTCCCCCTGTCGCGCCGGCGCGGCCAGCGAGGCTCGACGATGGTCGAGTTCGGGCTCATCGCGTCGGTGCTGATCATGCTGCTGATCGGCATCTTCGAATTCGGCCGCGTGCTGTTCTACTGGAATACCGCGAGCGAGGCCGTGCGCCTCGGCGCGCGCACGGCGGTGGTCTGCGACGTGAATGCCGCCGGCGTCGCGAAGCGCGTGACGGCGCTGCTGCCGCTGTTGTCGACCGCGAACGTATCGGTGAACTACTCGCCGGCGAGCTGCGACGTGACCACCTGCTCGTTCGTGACCGTGAGCGTCACGAACGTCACGGTCAAGACGATGATCCCTTTCGTGAACGTCACGGTGAAGATGCCGCCGTTCACGACGACGCTGCCGCGCGAAAGCCTGAACTCCGCGACCGGCGGCAACGCTTGCAATTAATCGAACAGACGAGGTACACGACATGATCAACATCCTCGTAGCTTCCGACGACACCGCGCGGCTCACGCAGATCGCGCGCCTCGTGGCCGACTGCGGACGCTATCGCGCGACACGCGCAACCGGCCGCCCGTCGCAGATCGAGCATCGCACCGACGGGCTCGACGCGTTCGACATCCTGCTGGTCGACGGCACGTCGTTCGACCCGTCCGAGCTGTCGGCGATCGAGCGGATCTGCCGCGCGCACGCGGGCCTGACCTGCATCCTCGTGACGGCCGACGCATCGCCTAACGTGCTGCTGGACGCGATGCGCGCGGGCGCGCGCGACCTGCTGCAGTGGCCGCTCGATCGGCAGGCGCTCGGCAACGCGCTCGAGCGTGCCGCCGTGCAAAGCACGCGGAGCGACACCGACGATACGCGGATCGTGTCGTTCATGTCGTGCAAGGGCGGGACCGGCACGAGCTTCGTCGCCAGTAACGTCGCGTTCGAGATCGCCGAGGGTTTCAAGCGCCGCGTGCTGCTGATCGACCTGAACCAGCAGTTCGCCGACGCGGCGTTCCTCGTCAGCGACGAAACCCCGCCGTCGACGCTGCCGCAGCTTTGCGCGCAGATCGAGCGGCTCGACAGCGCGTTTCTCGACGCGAGCGTCGCGCACGTGACGGAGAACTTCCACGTGCTCGCGGGCGCCGGCGATCCCGTGAAGGCCGCCGAGATGCGCGAGGACGCGCTCGAATGGATCCTCGGCGTCGCCGCGCCGCGCTACGACTTCGTGATCTTCGACGTCGGTGTCGGCATCAATCCGCTGTCGATGGTCGCGCTGGATCGCAGCGACCAGATCCAGATCGTGCTGCAGCCCGCGATGCCGCATGTGCGCGCGGGGCGCCGGCTGCTGGAGATCCTCGTGTCGCTCGGTTATTCGACCGACCGGCTGCGTCTGATCGTGAACCGCGCAACGCGCGCGAGCGACCGGACCCGCACCGCGCTCGAGGAAGTGCTCGGCCTGCATGCCGCGTGCACGATTCCCGACGATGCCGAAACCGTGCTCGAGGCGATCAACCAGGGGCATCCGGTATCGCGGCTCGCGCGCGGCACCGCGGTCGCGCGTGCCTTGCAGGGTTGCGCGAAACAACTCGTCGAGGGGGAAGTGCGCGCAGGACGCAGCACGGCGCACAGCGAACCGCTGATCTCCAGGCTCTTCGGGCGCAAGGTCACGCCGAAGCTCAAGTCCATGTAACTCTTTCGGGGAATTCATCATGTCATTGCGCGAACAGATGTCCTTGCACCGGGCCCAGCCTCTGGCGGCGGGCAGCGAACCGGCCGGCCCGGCGCATTCGTCGGTACGCGACGCATACCAGAAGCTGCGCCGCGAAATTCACCAGGCCGTGCTCGAACGCGTCGAGCTGGAGCGCCTGTCGCGGCTGCAGCAGGAGCAGGTCCGCCAGGAAATCTCCTCGCTGATCTCGCGCATCCTCGACGACCAGCGCACGCCCGCGAACGACATCGAGCGGCGGCAGCTCGCGCTCGACGTGTACGACGAGATGTTCGGCTTCGGCCCGCTCGAAGGGCTGCTGCGCGACCCGAGCATCTCCGACATCCTCGTGAACACGTACCGGCAGGTCTATGTCGAGCGCTTCGGCCAGCTCGAACTGACCGACGTGACGTTCTACGACGACGCGCACCTGATGAAGGTGATCGAGAAGATCGTGTCGCGCGTCGGGCGCCGCATCGACGAATCGAGCCCGATGGTCGATGCGCGGCTGCCGGACGGCTCGCGCGTGAACGCGATCATCCCGCCGTCGGCGATCGACGGGCCGCTGATGTCGATCCGGCGCTTCGCGGTCAGCCCGCTGAAGATCGACGACCTGGTGCGCTTCCACAGCCTGACGCCGCCGATGGCGGAGCTGCTCGACGCGCTATCGCGCGCGAAGGTGAACGTGCTCGTGTCGGGCGGCACGGGCAGCGGCAAGACGACGCTGCTCAACATCCTGTCCGGCTTCATCCCGCGCAACGAGCGGATCGTGACGATCGAGGACGCCGCCGAGCTGCAGCTCCAGCAGCCGCACGTGCTGCGGCTCGAGACGCGCCCGCCGAACATCGAGGGCAAGGGCGAGATCACGCAGCGCACGCTGGTGCGCAACGCGCTGCGGATGCGGCCGGACCGGATCATCCTCGGCGAAGTGCGCGGCGCCGAAGCGCTCGACATGCTCAACGCGATGAACACCGGGCACGAAGGCTCGCTCGCGACGATCCACGCGAACACGCCGCGCGATGCGCTGACGCGGCTCGAGAACATGATCAACGTCTCCGGCCTGTCGCTGCCGCCGAAGACGATGCGCCAGCAGATCGCGTCGGCGATCTCGGTGGTCGTGCAGGCGGCGCGGCTGACGGACGGCAAGCGCAAGATCGTCAGCATCCAGGAACTGACCGGGATGGAAGGCGACATCATCAACATGCAGGAGATCTTCACGTTCAAGCGTACGGGCGTGGATCGCGACGGCACGGTACGCGGCCACTTCTGCGCGACCGGCGTGCGGCCGAAGTTCGTCGAGCGGCTGCAGGCGTTCGGCATCAACCTGCCGGATTCGCTGTACGACCCGTCCCAGCGTTACGAGACGAACTGACGGCCTGTCGCTGCTTGCATTCGGGGAGGCTTCATGAACACGATCTTTTACGGTTTTGTGATTCTCACCTTCGTCGCGGTCGTGCTCGCGATCGAAGGCGTCTATCAATGGTGGAACGCGCGGCACGGCGCCGCCGCGCGCCGGATCGAATCGCGCATTCGCGCGATGTCGGCCGGCGGCAACGTGCAGCAGGAGCGGCTGTCGATCCTGAAGAAGCGGATGCTCGACGATTCGAAGCCGTTCGACCGGCTGCTGATGCGCTTGCCGCGCGTGCACTCGCTCGATCTCGTGATCCAGCAATCGGGCCTCGACTGGACGCTCCCGAAGCTGATCGTGCTCAGCGCGGTGTTCGCGGCAATCGCGTGGCTCGCGCTGAGCTTCGCCACGTTGCCGCAACTGGCCGCGCTGCCGGTCGCGCTGCTTGCCGCGTGCCTGCCGACGATGCACATGATGCGCCGCCGTGCGCGCCGGATGCTCAAGCTCGAGCGGCAGTTGCCGGACATCTGCGACATGATCGCGCGCGCGCTGCGTTCCGGGCATTCGTTCACGGGCACGATCGGGATGGTCGGCGAAGAGTTTCCCGATCCGATGGGCGGCGAGTTCCGGATCACGTTCGACGAGGTCAACTACGGCGTGTCGCTGCACGACGCGCTGATGAACCTCGCGACGCGCGTGCCGGTGCAGGACCTGCGCTACTTCGTGATCGCGGTGCTGATCCAGCGCGATACGGGCGGCAACCTGGCCGAGCTGCTCGACAGCATCTCCGCGCTGATCCGCGAGCGCTTCAAGCTGTTCGACAAGGTGCGCGTGCTGTCGGCGGAAGGGCGGCTGTCGGCGTGGATTCTCGGGCTGCTGCCGTTCGGCACCGCCGCGGTGATGGCGGTGGTGAACCGCGAGTTCCTGGCCGTGCTCTGGGAGGATCCGGCAGGGCTCAAGCTGGTCGGCGGGATGCTGATGTCGATGCTTCTCGGCATGTTGTGGATTCGCCGTATTGTCCGGATTCGTGTCTGACGCGCGAATCGAATAACGAACCGTTGCGAGGCTGTCATGCAAAATCTGAGCGTGGTCCAGGCCGTGATGCTGGGCGGCTTGTTCATCTTCGTGGCCGGCGGCGTGCTCGTCGCGATGCTGCTGTTCGCGCCGCGCAGCATCCAGCGCCGGCTCCAGCAGGCGGGCGGTGCCGGTGGGGGCGCCGTCGCGGGCTCGGGCGACGGCGACGACCTGGCGTCGCGCTGGGTCGCGAAGCTGGTCGAGCTGTCCACCCCGATCTCGAAGCTGTCGGTGCCGAAGGAGGGCTGGGAGAATTCGCCGCTGCGCATCCGGCTCATGAATGCCGGATGGCGCAACCAGAGCGCGGCCGCACTCTACTTCACCGCGAAGACGCTGCTCGCGCTCGCGTTGCCGTGCGCGGCGCTGCTGGGGCTGATCACGACCAAGCTCGGTGATGAGCGCGAGTTGTTGTCGGTCATTCTCGTGGCGCTCGCCGGAATCGGCTACTACATCCCGAACGTCGTGCTGTCGAAGCGGATCAAGGCGCGCCAGCAGAAGATCTTCGAGGATTTCCCGGATGCGCTCGACCTGCTGACGGTGTGCGTCGAAGCGGGGCTCGGGCTCGACGCGGGGCTGATGAGGGTGAGCGAGGAGCTGCGGTTCCGCAGCGAGGTGGTCGCGAGCGAACTCGACCTGCTGCTGCTCGAGATGCGCTCCGGCTTCACGAAGGAGACGGCGCTGCGTAATCTCGCGCTGCGCACCGGTGTCGAGGACATCGAATCGTTCTGCGCGATGCTGATCCAGGCCGATCGCTTCGGCACGAGCATCAGCGAATCGCTGCGCGTGCTGTCGGACATGCTGCGCACGCGGCGGCGCATGCGCGCGGAAGAGCGCGCGGCGAAGATCGCGCTGAAGCTGCTGTTCCCGCTGATCTTCTGCATCTTTCCCGCGCTGATGCTGGTGCTGCTCGGGCCGGCGATGATTCACGTCTATCGCGTGCTGCTGCCGACGTTCGTCACCATCGCGCCGTGAGCGCCGTGAGCGGCGGGCACGCGCGGCTTCGCCTGTGCAGCTGAAGGTTTTGCGTGCCGGCCCCGACACACGCGCCGGCCGGCACGGCAACAGGCTTCATGGAGGCTCCCTCCCCAGGCGGCGCCGCGAGACAGGTCGACCATAGCGGCGTCAATGCATCCTGGACCCATGGTCGGCCATGGAACAAGCCGTAGTCCACCGCCTTCGTCGGCTGCCCCCTACTGCTGCCCCTGAAGGCCGTTGCCGGCCTCCCGGCCGGTGCGCGGGGCAACGAATCGCGCCGCTCGCGCAAGCCGGTTCGCGTGCCCGCCGCGTCACCGCATCACTGGAAGTGATGCACATAACGCAGCACCATCCGCGTCCCCTGCGGCCGGTTTCGCGCTTGGAACTCGAAGTACGTATTGAACAGCAGGTGATCGTGCGGCGAGAAGCTGACCATCGCGCCCGGGCCGATTGCCAGCACGGCCTCGCGCGTACCGGGCACGTCCTGCCCGTTTTCCTTCATGTCGGTGGTCTGGCGCAGCCAGTAGCCGTTGAGCCCCAGCCGCAGGCCCGGGCGCACTTCATACTCGGTCGCGAAGTTCGCATGGATCGCCTGGCCGGCCCGGGTCGACGTCACGTCGGGGCCGAGCGACGCGGCCGGCTGATGGTTGGTCGCGTTCCACAGATAGTGCAGGCGCCATGACACGGTCCATTTCGGCGTCAGCCACAGCGTCGCCGCCCAGTACGGGTCGAACGACCAGAAATGGCTGCCCGGGTTGATCGCGCGCGACGGATCGTACGCGCCGGTCGGCGCGATGAACTGGAATTCCACGCGCTGCGCGAAGCGCGGGCCCTGCGCGCCCATCACCGGGTCGAACTGGATGAACGGGCCGATCAGCAGATCGCCGAACCCGGCCCGTGAATTCAGCGCGACGTTGCCGATGCCGTCGTCGGTACGCGCCGATGCAATCCACGGCAGGATCACGTCGAGGCCCGGATGCATGCCGGCGAACGTCAGCGGCGATTGATAGACGAGCTGGCTCAGGCCCGCGAACAGGTCGATGTCCTGCTTCGGCAGGCCGACCTTGTTGCCGGCATTGTCGTTGATGCGGCCGGCCGTGTAGTACTGCAGGTACTGCGTGCCGTACCAGCCGGAGCCGGCCGGCGGCATCCCGTCGAGAAAACTGGTCATGCCGAGGTTGACCGGCGGCAGGTCGGCCGCGTTGGCCGACGCGTGGCCGGCCAGGCCGGCGATCGCGAGGCCTGCGACGACGAGCAGGCGAGAGCCGAGTTTCATGTTCACCACCTCCTGGATATTTATTTGTATAACTAATCAAACGATGCGTGAAAGATCGGGGTGATCGGCAATCGCACGATACTGGCCGGCGTGGAACACGAGCGGAGCCTTGCCGAACGCGTCGAACTGCTCGATCTGGCCGATGAAGAGCAGGTGATCGCCACCTTCGTAATGGCCGACGTTGCGGCACACGAAGCGCGCGCTCGCACCGTCGAGGCAGGGCACGCCGCCGCTGTCCGAATCCACGTGAAGCACGCCGTCGAACTTGTCGGCACTGGGCGTCGCGAAGCGGCGCGACAGGTCGATCTGGTCGTGCGCGAGGATGTTGATCGCGAAGTGGGTGGCCGCGACGAAATCGGGCCGGCTCGGCGCGACCTTGCGAAGGCTCCACAGCACGAGCGGCGGATCCAGCGACAGCGACGAGAACGAGTTGGCGGTGAGGCCCACCTTGCGTCCGTCGGCCGCGCACGTGGTGATCACGGTGACGCCGGTCGGGAACTGCCCGAACGCGGCACGCAATTGCATCGGGTCGACGCTTGGGCTGCAGGTAACGGTCGTTTCCATGTCGGTTACTCCGAACGGGTACTGTGTTCGCGGATCAGCGCCGCGCACGCCGACGGCTCGAACCACCACGGCGAGAACCGGCGCGGATCGTCGAAGCCGTCGACGATCGCCGCGGCGAGCGACGGCAACTGGCCGGCCGCGCCGAGCAGTTCGAGAATGTGCGGCGGCGGCGGCGTGAGCAGCGAGTTGGTCCAGCGCACGACATGCTGCGCGTAGGCCCAGTAGCCTTCGAACGTCTGCTGCATCCAGTCCTCGCCGAACGGCGCGGCATCGCGCGCGACGATCGCGTCGAAATAGGCCTTCGCGCATTTCGCGGCGTTGTTCGATCCTTGGCCCGTGATCGGATCGTTGACCACCACCGCATCGGCCATCCCGAACACCGTGCGGCCCGACGGCAGCCGGAAGAACGGCTTGCGCACCGTCGGCGCAAAGCGCCCGGACAGCGTGCCGTTCGGATCGGTCAGCTCGACGTCGCGGCAGCGCTCGAATTCCCACGGCACATACTGCTGCAGGAACGACAGGCTTCGATCGAGGTGCTGCTCGGGCGTTTTCACGTCGGCCCAGCAGTCGAGCGGGCCGCCCGGAATGCCTTCGAACACCATGATTTCGCACGGGCCCGTCGTGGTCAGCGCGGGAAACACGAAGTACTCGCCGATGCCGGGCAGCAGGTTGAAGCGCACCCGCGAATACGGCTGGCTCGGCGCCATCCCTTTCACGTAGGTGAGGGCGAGCGCGCGTTGCGGGCGGTCGAACGCGCTGCGCGCGTCGTCGCGGCCGAGCAGGTTGACGATTTCGCCCTTGCCGGCGGCGAGCAGCACGAGATCGTGGCTGCGCGCCAGTTCCTCGAGTTCGGGCACGTCGACGTCGCAGATACGCACGTCCGCGCCGCGGCGCCGAACGCCGTCGAGCCAGTCGGCCATCTTCACGCGCTGGTCGACGGACTGCGCATAGCGGGTCAGCCGCGACGACCAGTCGATCGCCTTGCGGCCGTTGCCGTCCGGGTGCGGCACCGCGATGCCGATGCCTTCGACGGACGGGCACGCTTCCTCCCAGGTGTTCAGGCCGAGATCGCGCTCGATCTGCAGCGCGGTATGGAACATGCACTGGCTCGACATGACCTTGCCGGCGCGGATCTGCTCCGCGTCGCGGTTGGTCGCGAGCGTGACGTGGTAGCCCTGGTCGAGCAGGGCGAAGGCGAGTTGCAGGCCGGACTGGCCGGCGCCGACGATAGCGATGCGTCTCATGAGAATGTCCTTGGATGGCCGGATGCCGGCCGGAATGGTTGCGGGGAGCGGCGGCGGGCGGTCATTCCGCCAGGCGCGGAATGGCCGGCACCGCCTGTTCGGGGCCCATCGCGGAATAGCCGCCGTCCACTGCGTAGTCGGCG
Source organism: Burkholderia sp. BKH01 (assembly GCF_025685725.1). Lineage (NCBI taxonomy): Bacteria > Pseudomonadati > Pseudomonadota > Betaproteobacteria > Burkholderiales > Burkholderiaceae > Burkholderia > Burkholderia sp. BKH01. The sequence continues at coordinate 341,338 of NZ_JAOTQT010000004.1, forward strand.
CCCGTCACGAAGCTCGCCGCATCGCTGCACAGGAACGTCACGACCTGCGCGACCTCCGACGGATCGCCGACCCGGCCGAGCAGGTGAAACGGCGCGGCGACGCGATCGGTCTTCGCGCGGTCGCCGTGCGTCAACTCGTCCATCACGCGCGACCACATCCACCCCGGCGACACCGAGTTGACGCGAATCCGGTCGGGCGCGAGATCCATCGCCATGCTGCGCGTGAGCTGGCGGATCGCCGCCTTGGAGGTCGGATACAGCCAGCGGCCGGTTTGCGCGCACTGGGCCGAGATCGAGCTGAAGTTCACGATCGCGCCGCCGCCGCGCCGGACCATGTGCGGATGAACGGCCTTCGCCAGCATCGCCGCCGACACGACGTTCACGTCCATCGCGGCGAGCCAGTCGTTGCGGGTCGCCTGGATGCCGTTGTCGACATAGCTGCACGCGAGGTTGACGAGCATGTCGATCGCGCCGAACCGTTCGGCGATGGCCGACACCGCGCGCTCGATCGCACGGTCGTCGGTGATGTCGATCGCGACGAACATCGCGCGTTCGCCGAGCGCATCGGCGACGCGCGAGCCGTTCTCGGTATCGAGATCGAGTATCGCGACGCACGCGCCGGCACGGGTCAGGTCCTGCGCGACCGCGGCGCCGATCAGCGTGGCGCCGCCGGTGACGATCGCGACTTTGCCAGCAAGGGTAGTCATGGGGTATCTCCCGGAATCGAAGGGTGACGGAAGGGCCGCGTCAATGCGCGTCCGGCGATGGTTCGCTGTCCTGCCAGCGGCGCATCAGGCCGTTGGACGGCACGGTTTCGTCGAGCAGCTTGCGCGCCGTTTCGACGCCCGCGACCGGCAGGCCGGCCGGATCGAGCAGGCCGATCTGCACGAGCACGCTCGCCTGATCCCAGTAGATGTGTTCGTGATAGAGCTTGTCGCCGCGAAACTTCACGATCGCGACGAGCGGGATCTCGACGCGCCTGCCGGTCGGCGCGACACCCGGCAGCATCCAGTCGATCTCGGTGGTGTGCGTGAAGCAGAACAGCAGTTCGTCGACGATCTGGCTCGCGCCGATCGTGCGCGAGATCGGCGTGATCGTGGTGTCGGGCGGATTCGCATGCACGAAGTGATGCGTGTAGAAACGCTTGAGCTCGTCGTAGCCGACACCGCCCGTCAGCGTCGGAATATGGTTGACGTACGGCTCGGCCACCATCGTGGCCATCGTCGAGTCGACGTTGCGCGTGTCGAACTCGTGCAGGAGATGCGCTTCCCACAGCGAGGAGAGGTCGTAGTGCGGCCCGAGCGCGGCGCGGAACGCGGCGATCGAGCGCTGATGCGCCATGATCGCGGCGGCCTTGTCGAAATGGTCGCCGCCGATGCGGGCGAACGCGTGATCGACACCCGGATAGACATACACCTCGACGCCTTCGCGCCCCGACAGCGCTTCGGCGATGCGCTGCTGCGCGTCGGGCGGGCAGAAGCGGTCCTGCGCCGCGATCTGCAGCACGAGCCGCCCGCGCTGGTGCACGGCCTCGTCCAGCGCGTGCTCGATGCCGACGCCGTAGTAGCTGACCGCGGCCGCCACGCCCGGCAGCCGGCATGCGGCGAGATACGCGAGCTTGCCGCCGAGGCAGTAGCCGAGCACGCCGGCTTCGCCCGTGCATTCCGGCCGTTGCGTGAGCACGCGCAGCGCGGCGCCGACGTCCTCGACGCCCTTGTTCTCGTCGTACTCGCGATAAAGCGCCATCGCGCGCTCGAAATCGGCAGGGGAATCGCCGAGCTCGATCCCCGGCGACTGGCGCCAGAACAGGTCGGGCACGAGCACCGCGTAACCTTCCTCCGCGTAGTAGTCGGCGGTTTCCCGCATGGTCGCGTTCGCGCCGAAGATCTCGTGGCACAGCACGATGCCCGGCCCCGTGCCGCCGGCCGGCGTGCTCAGGTATGCGCGAAACGTCCCGCCGTCCGGCGACGGAATCTCGATGTAACGTCCTTTCATGTGTCCCTCCATGCTGTTTGTTTCCGTGACGGGCCCAGTATTGGCGGACGAAACGCGCGCTTCTATCCGCTTTCTTCGGCCGGTATCCGCGAACTCCGGAAACCTGACGATCCGGCCGCCGCGCCAGGGCCGGCGCGCGGCCGACTGCGGGTATGTGCGGATACGGAAGCCCCGCACAGTTTTCTACGATGCGCGAACGGTCCGATTCTTGCGTCGTTTGCGCGGGACTTGCGGGTTCGGATGGCCGGACTGTCCGGATACTCCGGGCGCTATCCGGATCGTGCAGCGGGATTCCCCAATACCGGGAACGCATGCACGGCGCGAGTGCGATCGAGCATGACGGGAGAACTTCGATGGCGCAAATTTGCGAAACCGGCTGGCTTGCCGACGCCGCCTGTTTCAATCACGACAACCTGATGCTGCAGTCGGACGATGTCGACGAGGTGCGCGCACGCGTCGCCGATGTGTTCAAGCCGCACCGGCTCACGCCGATCGGCCAGTCGCGCGCGTTGCACAGCTGCATGCACCATGCGCGCTGGGGCAACCTGTCGTTGAACCTGCTCGATTACGGCGGCGGCGTCAGCATCGAGCCGGGGCCGCTCGAACACTTCTTCCTGTTGCAGATTCCGCTGCGCGGCGACGCCGAGATCGAGTGCGGCTCGACGCGCTTCGTGTCGTCGCCGGGCACCGCGTCGCTGATCTCGCCGACGCTGCCGCTCAAGATGCGGTGGGGCGATGCATGCCCGCAAGTCATCCTGCGCATCGAGCGCGAGGTGATGGAGCGCCACGCGCAGCGGCATTTCGGCGACGATCGGCGCGCGCCGGTCGAATTCGAACCGGAATTCAGCCTGTCGTCCCAGCAGGGGACGTGTCTGGCCCAGATGCTGCCGATCCTCGCCGGTGCGATCGCGACGGATGCGCATCCGCTGCGTCACCCGCTCGCGTTCGAGCAGCTCGAATCGACGTTGCTCAACCTGCTGCTGCACGGCCAGCCGAACAGCGCGCGCAACGGCACGCGGCACCTGCCGATGGCGCTTGCGCCGTTCTATGTGCGTCGCGTCGAGGAATACATCCGTGCGCATCTCGACGAGCCGCTGACGATCGAACGGCTCGCCGAGCTCGCCGGTGTCAGCCCGAGCACGCTGTTCGCCGGTTTCCGCAATCGCCACGGGATCACGCCGATGGGCTTCGTGCGGCAGTTGCGGCTGCAACATGTGCGCGAGGCGCTGCTGGCCGACGACACGCCGGGGCTCGCGTCGGTCACCGACATCGCGCTGAAATGGGGATTCGCGCACCTCGGGCGCTTCGCGATCGAATACAAGCGGGCGTTCGGCGAGTCGCCGTCGGCGACGCTCAGGTTGCGGCGCGTGCGGAATTGAACCCGTAGTGAGCCGCCGGCGCGCACGCGCCGTGCGGCTCCCCGGACGTTACCGGGTCGCCTGACGACAAGTTGCCCCCGGCACGGTGCGCAGCCGGCCGGCACGACCGCCAGAACGCGATGCAGCGCGGTCGGCCCCCGAACCTTCTCCCTTCACCGCTTTAGCGCAGCCTGCGCGACCGAGGCCGGTATCCGTTGCGTCGGCCCGCTGCCGAACGGCGGACGATCCGTCACGCGTCGGCGTTTCCTCGCCTGCCCCCACGCGTCGAACCCGTGACTCGCCCGGAAGCGCATTTTTTTTAAAGACCGCGCCACGTTCGACCGGTATGATCGCTGCGCTCGCGAAGGGCGCCATCGGCCAGTGCCGGCCAGTGCAGGCCGACTCGCGCGCGACCGACATCACCAGCACGACCATCAAGACAACACAGGACGGCCGCCGGCGACGCACCGCTCGTCGCCGGGGCCGAACGGGCCGAGACAGCACGACGGAGTATTGAAACAATGTTGACGGAGACAGGGGCGGTGCGACGCGCATGGGCGATCGCTGCCGGGGGAGCGTTGTGCGTGGCCGCAGCGGGCGGCGCGCACGCGCAGGCGTCGAACTCGGCGGCGGCGCCGCAGGCCGGAATGGCGGCGACCGTGCTGCCGCCGATCGACGTGAAAGGAACGGCCGGCGGAACGGCCGGCGGATCGTCCGTCGGGCTCGTCGGGCTACGCACCAGCGTCGGCACGAAGACCGACACGCCGGTGGCCGAGATCCCGCAGACGACCAACATCGTGACCGCGCAACAGATCGAGATGACCGGCGCGGCCGACCTGAACCAGGCGCTGCGCTACGTGCCGGGTTTCGCGACGTTCGGCGCCGACAGCCGGACCGACTGGTATGCGGCGCTGCGCGGCTTCACGCCGACGCTGTACGTCGACGGCATGCCGGCGCCGAATACGGCCGTCATCGCGAACTGGCGCGTCGACCCGTACACGATCGACTCGATCGCGGTGCTGCGCGGGCCGACGTCGGTGCTGTACGGCGCGGGCGAGCCCGGCGCGATCGTGGATGCGCACACGAAACTCGCCGACGGCGAGCGCGTGCGCGAAGCCGGCGTGCAGATCGGCAACGATGCGCGCAAGCAGTTCATGCTCGACGTCGGCGACCGGATCGACCCGGACGGCCGGTATGCGTATCGCTTCGTCGGCGTTGCGCGCGACGGCAATGCGGTGACCGGCCCGAACGGCGACCGGCGCGTCGCGCTGGCGCCGTCGTTCCGATGGCGGCCGAACGCTGACACGTCGCTGACGTTGTCCGCGTCGTTCCTGCAGGACAGCGGCGACATCTCGTCGAACTTCCTGCCCGCGTCGGGCACGGTGCTGCCGAACCCGAACGGCCGCTTGTCGCAGGACATCTACATGGGCGACCCGTCGTTCAACGACTACCGCAAGAAGCAATGGTCGCTCGGCTACGCGCTGGAGCACCGCGTGAATGCGATCTGGACGCTGCACCAGGACGTGCGCTGGTCGCACCTGTCGCTCGACGACGCGACGGTGTTCGGCATCGGCCTGGCGCCCCGCAGCACGACCAACATGATGCGTTTCGCGGGGCTGTTCCAGCTCAACTACAGCCGGCTCGATATCGACAACCACGCGCAGGCGCGCTTCGGCACGGGGCCGCTCGAACACACGCTGCTGCTCGGCCTGCAGTTCGACCGGCAGACGACCACCAACAGCGTGTGGCTCGCGCTGGCGCCGTCGCTGAACCTGTACCACCCCGTCTATCGGCCCGTGACGGCCGCGATCTTCTCCGGCCCGACGTCGCTCGGCCACGTCGACCAGTACACGGCGATGAACGCGGTCGGCGCGTACGCGCAGGACCAGATCCGCTGGCAGCGCTGGACGCTGACGCTCGGCGGCCGCGAGGACCGCGTGAATGCGCGGTTCGACGACCGGACGGCCGGCACGCAAACGCGGCAGGACGTCAGTGCGTTCTCCGGGCGCGTCGGGCTCACCTATCGGGGCGATGCGGGGCTGTCGCCGTACGTGGGTTATTCGACGTCGTTCGATCCGGTCATCGGCGTGCGGATGGCTGGCGGCGGTTTGCCGAAGCCGACGCGCGGCACGCAGACGGAAGCCGGGCTGCGCTGGCAACCGGCCGGCCGGAACCTGATGCTGAACGCGGCCATTTACCAGATCGACCAGACCAACGTCGTGACCCCGACGCCGGTGAATCTCGACCCCACCGGCACGACGTCCGTGCAGACCGGCAAGGTGCGCTCGCGCGGCATCGAGCTGAGCGCGGTCGGCAAGGTGACCCGCGAGCTGTCGGTGGTCGCGTCGTATGTGTATCAGGACGTCAAGAACGTGCAGGCGAACGACGCGTCGCTGAACAATTGGCCGGTGTCCGTGCCGCTGCCGCGGCAGATGGCGTCGATGTGGGCCGACTGGACCTGGCATACGGGTGCGCTCGCGGGCCTCGGGATCGGCGCCGGCGTGCGCTACCAGAGCGCATCGGCCGGCGCGCCCGACAACTCGCTGACGGTGCCGAGCACGACGCTGTACGACCTGGCGATGCACTACGAGATGCGCCACTGGCAGTTCGCGCTGAACGTCGCGAACCTGTTCGACCGGCGTTACGTCGCAGGCTGCACGTCGTACACGGTGTGCGTGTTCGGCAACGAGCGGACCGTGCTGGCCAGCGCGAAATACAACTGGTAACCGCGCTCGCGCCGCTCCCGGCCTACGCACCGCGTTGCGGTTCGCGGGTCGCGGTGCGCCGGCCCGCGTGGCGCTGGCGCCGCCATTCGGTCGGTGTGATGCCGAAACGTTCGCGGAACGCGGTCGCGAAATTCGCCGGTGTGGAAAAGCCGATTTCCTTCGCAATGCTGGCGATGCTGAGCGACGTCGAATCGAGCAGATCCTGCGCGATCCGCAGCCGCTCGTGCCGCAGATATTCGAACACCGTCTGGCCGAGATTGTCGCGAAACGCGCGCGACAGCCGCTTTTCATGCGTGCCGACCGCGCGCGCCAGTTGCTCGACCGTCGGCGGATCGTTCAAGGTCCGCGACAGGTGCCGAATGGCCGCGCGCACGATGATGTCGTCGTCCTGGCCGGACGCGAACGGGTTTTCCGTGTCCGACGGCCGTTCGCGCTTCGTCCGCGCGAGCTGCACGCGAATCCGCGCGAGCACTTCGGCCGGCTCGAACGGTTTCACCACATAGTCGACGCCGCCGATCTCGAGCCCCTCGAGGCGTTCGTGCAGTTCGCCGGCCACGGTCAGGAAGATGACCGGGATCGCGCTCGTCAGCGGATCGGCGGCCAGCAGCCGGCACGCGGTGAAACCGTCCATGCGCGGCATGCGGACATCCATCAGGATCACGTCGGGCATCAGCGCCTGCGCGCGCTGGCACGCCTGCGCGCCGTCGGATGCGATGCTGATCCGGCAGCCCGTGCCGCGCAGGATGTCGATCAGCAAACGCAGCTGGTCGGGTTGATCGTCGACGATCAGGAGATGGGCGTCGCTCAATGCGGAGATCGATGGAGGCATCGTGCACCTGTTCTGGAAAGGCGGCTGGCTGCGATCCCGCGGGTGGCCTGCCCGGTTCGGGAGAATCGTCGGAAGCCGCTCTATGACGACGCAAACGCATCGCACGCTTGCATCGATATTCGGATCGGGCCGGGCTGCGCGGCAGGCAACCGGCCGGCGCAATAGCCGGCGTTCGTTGTTTTGATCGCTGAGCCGGTAAAGGCGCGGACGATTGCCGTGGTCGCGTCGTGAATGGGCGCGGCTACCGGTATCGATGCGAGCGGAATTGTAGGAGCATATTTCGAATCCCGCCAGATGGGTTGTCGATATTTGCGCCATGTTGTTTTACGCATTTTCAGGATGGCCGCGATTTGCGCTGGCAGTTTCGCTGCGTCGATGTTCGTCAAGAATCCGCGAATTCCGCGTGTGTCCGGCACGTAATCGCGCAGTCGCGCCGATTCTCATGCCGCGACTTGCTGGATTGCATTTAATTTGAATCCGCTTCGGCAAAGCATTTATCCGCCTCAAAAAACATTTCGATTAATCTCGGCAAAGCGCAATCGTTTGCGATCTGGCAATATTTTAAGTAACTCATTGAATATATTGGATTTTGCAATCTATAAACAATGTCGCCTTTGATAATCATCGATCGTGTCTCATAATTCGTCCGAACTTTGAGCGACGGATAGCCCAGAACAACCGAAGGCTCCGCGAACCGCGACGGACGTTGCGCGATTCGAGTCCGAAGCATCAGTTGATGCATGCCTAAGCGAATGTCCTGGGCATCGAAACGGAAATCCGGCTGCCGGAGATGAAATAAAAGAGATGAAGTGGGTCGCGGTCGGCGCGACGTTGGATTCGGGGTAGTTATAAAGACGGGTTGAATCTTCTGATTCAGTCGGGGGTGAACTCGTCCATGAATAACGATACGTATTCCTAATGTAGGTAACGAATTAACGGAACGGGCCGAAAAGAGACGGCGTGCCCGGGCTCTCGAACGCCCTGTCGATTTGCGCGGTCGGTGCGTGTCGCGTCCGACACGGCCGGGCCGGGCATCGCGAGCAGGTTCCGCACCGAAGTCGCAATCGCAGTCGAAGTCGAAGCTGTCAATAAAAGTAAGTAGTCCGTATTCAAACCAGACGCTACAAAACGGAGCAGAACAGCATGAAGAGGAATCAGATTTCGGCGCTTGCCGCCGCCATGTTCACGGGTGCAGGTGTGCTGATCGCGGGAGTCGCGCACGCGGACAATTTCGTTGACCGCGGCAATCCGGACAACGCGCTGAACGGCCAGTGCATCGACGGGACGAACCCGCTCTGCGTGGCAACGAAGAGCGGGAGCTACGTGGCGGTGAGCACCGCAAACGTGACGATGGGAACGAATGCCAAGGCCGGCACCAGCGGTATCGCGATCGGCGACCAGTCGAATGCAAGCAGCAAGGGCGGCAGCAGCAGCGGCGGCGCGATTGCGATCGGGGTCGGCTCGCAGGCGCTGGCGAACTCGGCCATGGCGATCGGCACGGTGGCGGTCGCGCAAGGCAATACGTCGCTCGCGGTCGGCCGCCAGTCGGCCGCGGTCGGCGATTTCTCGATGGCGCTCGGCAACGTCGCGGATGCGCACGGCACGAGCTCGATCGCGCTCGGCCACTCGGCGCTGGCGAGCGGCGATCGCTCGATTGCGATCGGCGGCGCGAATCCGACGTCGAGCGACGGCGTATCGAACGGCGCCGCGTACGACGCGGCGACGCAGACGCGCGCCGGCGGCACGCAATCCGTGGCGATCGGCGCGGGCGCGCAGACGAACGACAACAACCAGGTCGCGATCGGCTCGGGCAGCGTCGGCGCGAACAACGGCGGCACGCCGGTATTCGGCGGCACGGCCGCGCCGGTCGGCGGCGCGGTGTCGTTCGGCGCGCTCGGCAGCGAACGCCAGCTCAAGAACGTCGCGGCGGGCGCGGCCGATACGGATGCCGTCAACGTCCAGCAGCTGAAGAACGTGAACAGCACGCTCAGCACGGGCATCGGCAACGTCGATGCGCGTGTAACGTCGGTCGGCAATTCGTTGTCGACGTCGATCACGAACGTCGACCAGCGTGTGACCAATGTGGGCAACAGCCTCAGCACGAGCATCGTGTCGGCAACGCAGAACGTCGTGAAATACACCGACGATTCGCATGCGGCGATCGCGCTCGACGGCAGCAACGGCACCACGATCGGCGGCGTCGCGGCCGGCGTGGCCGATACCGACGCGGTGAACGTCGGCCAGTTGAAGGGTAGCGTCGCGCCGCTGCAAACGTCCATTTCGACGGCGGCTTCGAACATCACGAACCTGCAGAACAGCGTCTCCGGCATCAACACGTCGCTGAGCACGGCGGCCTCGAACATCGGCAACCTGCAGGCGGCCGACGCGCGCAACGTGAAGTACGACGGCGCGAGCGGGTTCGATTCGGTGACGTTCGCCGGCACCAACGGCACCACGCTGCACAACGTCGCGGACGGCAAGGATGTGCACGATGCCGTCAACGTCGGACAACTGAACGGCGGCCTCGCGTCGCTCAGCACGAGCGTGACGAACAACCTCAGCACGACGCTCGGCAACCTGAGCACGTCGATCACCAGCCAGATCGGCGCCGCGACGAAGAACGCGGTGCAGTACGACGATGATGCGCACGGCGGCGTCACGCTCGGCGGCAGCGGCGCGCAGGCGCCGGTCGGCCTGCACAACGTCGCGGACGGCATTGCCGCGGGCGATGCCGTGAACGTCGGCCAGCTCGGCAAGGCGACCGACACGCTCAATCAGTCGATCACGACGCTCGGCAACCAGGTGACGACGAATACCGGCAACATCGCCGCGCTTCAGCAGGATGCGCTCCAGTGGAACGCGGGCCTCGGCGCCTACGATGCAAGCCATGGCGGCAATGGCCCGCAACTGATCAGCAACGTCGCGGCCGGCAAGAACGGAACCGACGCGGTCAACGTCGATCAGTTGACCGCGGCGATTCACGACGGCACGAGCCAGCTCGATGCGCTGGCCGTGAAGTACGACGATGCGAGCAAGCGGCAGGTTTCGCTCGGCGCGGGCAACGGCGGGAGCCCGGTGCGCGTGACCAACGTCGCGGAAGGCAACGTGGCGTCCGGCAGCACGGACGCGGTGAACGGCGCGCAGTTGCGCCGCGCGACCGACGGCACCGCGGCCGCGCTCGGCGGCGGCGCAACGGCGAACCCGGACGGCTCGATCAGCGCGCCGGCCTACAAAGTGGGCGGCGGCTCGTTCAACAACGTCGGCGACGCGCTGACGAACCTCGACGGCCGCGTCGGCAGCAACACGACGACGCTCGAGAATCACGAAACGCGCCTCGGCAATGCCGAAACGAACATCGCCGGCAATACGGCCGCGATCGCCGGGCTGCAGCAGGACGCGCTGCAGTTCGACCCGAAACTAGGCGCCTACAGCGCGGCGCGCGCCAGTGTCCCGACCAAGCTGACGAACGTGGCCGACGGCAACGTCGCCGCGGGCAGCACCGACGCGGTGAACGGCGGCCAGCTGTCGGGCGTGAAATCCGATCTCGAACAGCAGATCACGCAGGTGTCGAACCAGACCGGCGAAGCCGTGAAGAACGTCGTCAAGTATGACGTCGACACGAACGGCAACCGGCTGAATTCGGTGTCGCTCGTCGGCGGCGACGCGAATTCGGCGGTCGTGCTGAAGAACGTTGCGGCAGGCACCAGCGATACCGACGCGGTGAACGTGAAGCAACTGAAGGGCGTGCAGTCGAGCCTCAACCAGCTCGGCGCGCTCGCGGTGCAGTACGACGACAGTTCGAAGAGCACGATCACGCTCGGCGGCGCCGGCGGCACGCGCATCACGAACGTGCAGGCAGGCACGCTCAGCGCAACCAGCACGGACGCGGTAAACGGCTCGCAGCTCAACGCGACCAACCAGCAGGTGTCAAAGAACACGACCGACATCTCGAACCTGCAGGGGAACGTGACCAACATCGCGAACGGCAAGGCCGGCCTCGTGCAGCAGCAGGATCCGAACGGCGCGATCACGGTCGGGAAGGGCACGGGCGGCACCAGCGTGAACTTCTCCGGCACGGCGGGCGACCGCGTGCTGACCGGCGTCGCGGCGGGCGTGAACGACAACGATGCGGTCAACGTCGGCCAGTTCAACAACGCGATGAAGACCGTGGCGGCCAACGACAGGATCCGCACGGCGGTAACCGATGCGAACACGACGTGGATCGCGCGTGCCGATGCGGGTTCGATCGGATCGACGGCAACCGCGACCGGCAAGAACGCGGTGGCGGTCGGCCAGGGTTCCGTCGCCGATCGCGACAATTCGTTCTCGGTCGGCGCGAAGGGCAGCGAGCGCCAGATCACGAACGTCGCGGCCGGGACGGCGCCGACCGACGCGGTGAACGTGCAGCAACTGAACGACAACCTCACGGCCGCTTCGACGCAGGCGAAGAGCTACACCGACCAGCGCATCGGGCAGGTGTACAACTCGTTCAACGACCTGAAGAAGGACATGTACGGCGGCGTCGCATCGGCGATGGCGGTGGCCGGCCTGCCGCAGCCGACGGGCGCGGGTCGCTCGATGGTGTCGGCGGCGACTTCGAACTATCACGGCCAGCAGGGTTTTGCCGCCGGTTACTCGTACGTGACGGAGAGCAACCGCTGGGTCGTCAAGGCGTCGGTGACGGGCAACAGCCGGTCGGACTTCGGCGCGGTGGTGGGCGCGGGGTATCAGTTCTGATGTAGTTCGCGCAGCGTGGAGCAACCGGTGGTGCCGGGCAATGGTGGTGATGCCGGGTACAGCGGGAAATCCTTGGCCCGGGGTCTGTCGGTTGACCCCGGGTCATCGAGGTTCGACACGTTGCGAAGATCGTGTACCACGTGCTGCGAGGCCGGAAGCCTTTCGATGTCGCCCCGTGTTCTGGACAACGGTCTGGCCAGGGGCGGCAAGCGCCGACGGGGCAAAACGGCCGGGCCTGGAGCCTGTTATGAACCTGTATCACGCATCGCCGCTCACTCGCGGCGGCGCGGTCGAGCGGTCGTCTCGGCGACGCGGTCGACCCAGCCCCGGTAGAACGCACGGTACTTGAGCACGAGCTTGTCGTACCTGCTGTACGCGCCGCCGCCGTCCGGCTTCATCCCGTTCCAGATCTTGACGTCGTACCCCGCGGCCTGTCTGGTCTGCAACCCGAACAGCACGTAGTCGGTCGCGCGGCGCAGGGCGCCGCCCACCTTCTTGATCGAGATGAGCATGTGCATGACGTTTTTGCCGTCGCTCACCGGCGTCACACACTGGAGCAGCTTGTATTTGAAGTCTCCGTCCAGGGCGACGGTCATGACGCACCCGCCGGGGTAGCCATCGAAGTGCAGGTTCATCTGCGACATGTTCAGGCCGAGCGCGCGCGACAGCATGCCGAGGGGCCCGAAGTACCGGTCCACGGTGAAGTCGATCCCGGCACCGAACCACGCGCCCGCCCGGGCCAGCGACTCGACCTCCGGCCACTGGCGCCAATCGTCGAAGAGCTTGAGCTCGAAGGCGGAGATCGGGAGCGCGTGCACGGGGGTCGCGTGCTGCGCGTCGTAGAAGTTCTCGACGATCCGCAAGACCGCCGTCGTCGTCTCGAACGCGAAGTGCAGGTGCATGAAGTCGCCGTTGTCGACATCGGCCGCGGCGATTTCGGGCAGCGGGTGCAGCGGCTGCGGTGAGCCGTACCAGAACCACACGTAGCCGTATCGCTCGGCGGTGACCAACGTCGGCTGGCGCGCCCCGCGCGGGACGGGCTCCAGCCGGAGCACCGCCGGGCTGTGGCCGGGAACGTGAACGCACTGGCCCTGCTCGTCGTACCGCCAGTGGTGAAACGGGCACTGGATGCACCCGTCCTTGACCCGCCCGTCGGCCAGGTTCGCGCCGAGGTGCGAGCAGTGGCGATCCATCACCACGGCCCGCCCCGTCGCGCCACGCCACGCCACGTACGGACGGCCGAAGAGCGTCAACTCCGTCGGCTTGTCCTTGAGGTCGTCCGAGCGCATCGCGACGTACCAGCTCGCGGCCAGGCGCGTGGTTGCGTCGTACGCCTCCGTGGGATGCTCCCTGGCGACCGCTTGATCCAATTGAACGTCGTTCATCGTTTTCGTGTCGGTGTCGGCCGGCTACTTCAGCGCCAGGCCGATGCGGGTCGTGATGTACGCCTTGAGCAGCGCGAACATCGGGTTGTAGTCGAAGTACTTTTTCACCTCTGCCGGCGCGCTGGTTTGCGTCCAGTGCATCAGCTTCATCGCCGGCAGCAGGCTGTACTTCGAGTTGTTGAGCTGCGGCTTGGCCCCGGTGATGCAGTACCCGAAGCCGAACATCGGCCTGGCGAAGTCTCGTTCGTCGATGAGGGCGTGAATCCGCGCCGCGGCCTCGTCGGCCGGCTTGCGCCCGGCGCTCACCGCCTCGACCTCGGCTTTGGCGTCGTTGAACAACTGGTAGTACCCCTCCATGTCCGCGCACAGGTACCCGAGGTACGGGGGGTTGTCGTCGAGGTGATCGAGGTCGCCCTCGTCACGCGACGCGCGGAACCTCGCGTGGGCTTGCACGAGCCGGAACTGCCCGAGGATCGTGCCGACCGCCCACAGCCTGTGGAACGCGTCCCACAGGCGGAAGTCCGAGAACGCCGTGTAGCAGCAGCTGACGAAGTCGTCGTTGTGGTCCAGAAGCTTCTGCTGCAGGCGCTCGATGTACTCGAAGCGCTCGGGGGAGAAGTCGTCGTCGCGCAGCGCCTTGATGAGGCGCGCCGCGAGCGCGTGGATGGTCACCGCGGTGTTCTCGAGCCCCCGGGAGAAGAGTGGATCGATGAACCCGTTCGCGTGCAGCATCAGGCAGTAGCGGTCGCCGACGCAGGCGTTCGACGAGAATTGCAGGCGGTCGGTCTTGACCCAGTCGCGCACCGGCACGGCGTCCCGGAACTGCGCCCCGATGCTCGGGAACCGCGCGAGGAACTCGTCGAATTCCTGCTGCGCGGAGATGTCCGTTTTCGGGTAGACACGCGGGTCGAGCTGCAGGCCGACGCTCACCAGGTTGTTGGTCGACCGCGGGTGGTTGTTGAACGGAATCACCCAGAGCCAGCCGCCCGCGAACATGTGGTGCAAGGTCCCCTCGTGCCAGCGCCAGCGCTGCCCCTTGACCTTGAAGATGTCGTCGAACGGCTTGACCCCGAGCATGTGCGTGTAGAGGCTGCGCGAGTGCGTCTTGAAGCGACACGGCTCTTCGCGGAGCTTGAACTTGGTCGCGAGCGGCGCGCGGGGTCCTCCGCAGTCGATCATGTACCGGCCGGTGAACCGTTCGCCCTGGGCGGTGGTCACCGCGACGCCGTCTTTGTCGGCGTGGTATTCGGTCACGTTCGTCTTCTGGCGGACCGTGCAGCCGTATTTGATGGCGGCTTGCAACAGGTAGGCGTCGACGTCTTGCCGGTAATAATGGCTCTCCGGACCCCACGGCAGCTCGGGAATGACGCACTGCGTGAACTCCTTCGGGTCGTGCTCCTGGCCGGGCTTGTGGAACACGAAGCCGAAGTTGCGCTTGATGCCCGTGCTCGACGCGACGTAACGCTGCGTCGAGTAGAACGACGTGATGCGGTCGAGCTCCGGAATGCCGTAGCGATCGGCGATGATGCGGTTCATGAGAGACGTCTCGGGGATCGACGATTCGCCGATCGTGAACCGCGGGTGCGACGACTCCTCGATGATCAGCACGCGAAACTGTTGATTGGCCAGGATGGCCCCCATCTGGGTGCCGGACATGCCCGAGCCGAGAATGATCACGTCGAAGTGGTTGCTGTCGCGCCCGTTCGCGGGGCTGTTCTGAGTCATGGGGGCACACTCTCCTTGTGAGATGGAACACATCGCCGCACGCGTCGGGCGTCAGGTCTCAGGGCTCGTCGAGCGCGGCGCGAAGGCGGGACCGCGCGGCACGCGTGAGCGTGAGTAGATCGCCGAGCATGCTGGGCGCGTACCCGCCGCTGCCGATCGTGGGGCCGCTTCGCCCGACTTCGTACGCCCGCTCCGCCAACTTGAGGTGAGGCGCGCGGAAGCGCAGCAGGATCTCGAAAACGCGGTCGAGGGCCGCCAGTCCGGCCACGATGGGCTCGCCCCGCGCGCCGGCCGCTTGCACTTCGTCGAGCACGCGGTCGACGAGCGCCGGCTCCCCGGCGAACCGGGCGTAGACCGCCCTGAACGCGGGAAGCACGTAGGGCAGGTACGTCTCTTTGAATTCTCGATAAGCTTGGTGGTCCGATTGCGAGCCCCACAGCACGTGCTCCAGCACGAAGAGGGGCATTTCCACGGCACCGGGGCCGAGGTAGCTCCGGCCCCCGATTCGAATCGGTTCGTAGTACGGGCGGAGCTCGTCGTAGAAGACCTGCAGCGAGATGAAGCGGTAGGCGTAAACGATCGATTCGACCATTTTCTGCAGATAGGCTGCCAGCTCGTCGCATCCTTGCGCGAACGCGGGCGAACGCAGGGGCACGTCGTACAGCTCGACTGTCATCTCGATGGCCGCCTCGAGGGCCGCCATCGAGATGCGCACGCTCTCGAGCAGATGCGCTTCGTCGCGCAGCCCGGTGTAGCTCCGCTGCGCGTCGGCCGCCGCAGGGTTCCAGACCGTCACGTGCAGGAGTGTCTCGCGCGGCGGCAGGTCGGTCGCACGCGCCAGCTCGAGCAGCACCGGCTCGAGCCCGGGCACCGCGTCCGCGGGCTCGTGTCCGTGCCGCTTGAGCGACCCGAGGAAGAACCCGATGTCCCGCATCGCGGCGGCGGCTTCGACGAAGCCCCAGCCGGAGGGCACGCCACGCGCCGGGAGGAACTCGCGCAACAGGCCGACGATGCCGGGCACGTCCTTTTTACGGTTCAGGCCCGGCAGTTGCAGAACGAGTGCCCGCGCCCGCAGCGGATCGCAGGCCGCCACCGCGGCGTGCGTGGCCTCGAATGCGCATACCCGGTCCAGGGTGCGCTCCACTACAGGATTTCCGGCGCCGCGAGCGTCGATCCGGGCTGACTGCGAGACAGCCCCGTGTCGCCCTCGCGCAGCGACCGCAGGTAGTCGTAGTTCGTCGGCAGGCTCGTCCGCAGACGCTCGGCCTCGCGCCGGATGCGGGCGAACATCGCCTCGGCCTTGTCGATCGACTCCGGTCGGTGCCGCAAGAGCGGCAGCGACCGGTCGGGCAGCATGCCCAAGCCGGCAAAGATGCAGTAGTAGTTTCCGTTCAACCAGAAGTTCCTGAATTCGTAGTCAAACGTTTCGTAGTACGTGGAATCGTCGAACGACGTGGTGGTCAGCGGCAGCCCCGCCTTGTAGCGCTGAACCTTTTCCTTGATGGCGTCCGAGAGCCGCAGGTCGTGCCGGTTCGCGAGCCAGAACGGCGTGTCGTCGCGCGACGTGGTGAAATAGTGCGCCTGGACGAAATCTCGGCAGTCGTCGAACATGTGGACGATCTCGGCGTTGAACGCGTCGGTCAACCGCGGATCGAACGAGGTATCGGGGAAGTGCTTCACGAGCTGGTAAAGCGCCGCGTAGATGAAGTAGATTCCCGTCGATTCCAGGGGCTCCAAAAAGCACGACGACAGCCCGATAGCGACGCAGTTGTTGACCCACGCCCGCCCGTTGCGCCCGACCCGGAACTTGATCTGGTTGAGCGGCTGCTTGTCCGAGAGGCCCCAGAGGTTGAGGAAGTCGGCGGTGGCCTGGTCGCGCGAGGTGAACTTGCTCGAGAAGACGTAGCCGCTGCCGAACCGGCCCAGCATCGGAATCTTCCAGGTCCACCCCGAATTCATGGCGATCGCGGAGGTGTACGGCTCGACCCCCACGCGCGCGTCGGCGTTGGGCACGGCGCTTGCGACCGCGCTGTCGCACAGCAGGTAGTCGGACATGTCGATGAAGGGCTCTTTCAGGGCCTGGTTGATCAGGAGCCCCCGCATGCCGGAGCAGTCGATGAACAGGTCCGCCTCCAGCGTGCGCCCCTCCTTGGTGGACAGGCTGGAGATGTAGCCACGATCATTCAGGCGAACCTCCACGACCTCGTCGACCACGCGGTTCACCCCGCGTTCGACGGCCCAGCGCTTCAGGAAGTCGGCCACCAGGTGAGCGTCGAAGTGCCACGCGTGGGACATCTGGCGGGTGCCGTCGGACAGGCACGGTGCCAGCTTGCCGTCGAGCGCCCCGGGCTGCGGGTAGCACGCGTACTCCATCGGCTGCTGGAAGCCCTGTTCGCGCTTGCGCAGCCAGTAGTGGGTAAGCGGTACGCCGTCGCAGTTCGGCACGTTGCCGAACAAATGGTAGAAGTGATCGTCGCGCGAGCGCTCGGGTGACTTCCTCCAGTTCACGAACTTGATAGCGGCCTTGAACGCGCCGTTCACCTGAGGCATCCACTCCCGCTCCGGTATCCCGAGGAAGTCGAAGAACACCTTCTGCAAACTCGGGATGGTCGCCTCGCCCACGCCGATTCGGGGGATCGCCGCAGACTCGATGAGCGTAATGTTCGTCTGCTGCTGGAGCGCCCGGACGAGGTACGAGGCGGCCATCCAGCCCGCGGTGCCGCCGCCCACGATGACGATATTCTTGATCGGGTTGCTCATGACGCTCTTCTCATAGGATTTGAAACCTGAATGGATAGCGCCGCCTGATCGAGCTGAATTCGCAACTCGTCCGGTAACGCGTCAAAACGTGTCTGGCTCATCGCGACAAATGACGCCGGGAAGGCATGGTGAATCGCAGCGAAGTTCGGCAACTCTCCGTGAAAAGACTTTCCAACCGCCCCATCGCCTGACGACAGCACACCGTCCAGGGCAATGGAGGACGTCCCTCCACGCAATATCCGGACATCCCTGCATCCCCAGAGTTCGATCCGAGGCTGCTTCCTTCTCGATTCAAATAGAAGCACAACAGAACAATGCGAGGCGCCCATCGCATCGGTGGCACACCGCATAAGGGATGTCGCATAAACAGATTGACTTGCCGATGCGTCAATCGCCATTAGCGCATCGAGATGCTCGGACAACGTCAGTTTCCCGAGGCTTGCCATGCCATGCACTTAACCTCTGCGATACACCATAGCAGTGTTCACGATGGCACAGCTCGCAAAATTTCATATCAATCTCAATTGATCCAGAGAAATACTCAATGCGGAAAATATCGATGAAATATTTTCCGGCAAACTGTTTACTTTTTTAAAAAAGAAATCCTGCTTTTCATTTTGGGCGTGCGTGCCGACGAATTTATTGTATAAAAACGCGAAATGAACGGCTGAATTCATATAAAAGAAATGGGGCCGTCACCATTTCTGAAACAAAGATGTCAACCCTTGCGCATCTCGGCGGTCTTGACCTGCTCCCCGCGTTCAGAGGGTGTTATGAACTTTGCCGCTGATAAGACAAGATGTCGTGATGAAAACCCGCAGGCCTTATCCGAGCGATGCAAGCGACGAAGAATGGTCGTTCGTTGTACCGTATCTGGCCCTGGTGCGAGAAGGCAGTGAACAACGCCGTCACGAGCCAACTGTTGCGTGTGTGCGATGGATGCAAAGCGCAACCCGGTGCCGTGATCCTGGACAGCCGCACATTGCAATCGACACCGGACGGTTCATAACAGGCTCTAGCGGTTGAGTACGGAAAACGCCAGCGTGCCCGCGAACATCAACAGCACTACCGACGCACCGCGAAGCAGCGTTCCGGTATGTGTGGCCAGAGACCGGCGCGCCGTCAAGACGCCGCCGATGGTAAGCCACATCGAACCGATCGTCACGGCGAGCGCCGTGAAGACCGCGATCGAGCAGAGATAGAATGGAACCGATACGAAAGCCTGCGGGGGAAAGATCGCAGTGGCGAACAATAACGCCTTCGGGTTCATGGTCGTCGCGACGAACATGTCGCGAAAGCCGATGCTACCCGACTGGATGTCTTCAAAGCGTGGGCTTTTCCATAGCTGCAGGGCGAGATAGAAAATGTAGGCCGAGCTCCCCAGCTTCAGCACATCGTAAAGCCACGGCCGTGTGGCCGCGAATGTCGCCAGGAAGAAACCCCACAGTGATATCGCGAAGCCATAGCCCGATGCCTCCGCAACCAGGAGAGGCGACGATTTCCGGAAGCCGACCTTGATTCCTGAGGACAGCAGCAGGGTATTTGTCGGCCCTGGCGTGGCCAGGACCAGCGAAACGTAGAGTGCCATCTTCATCATCACTTGCAATGTCGGCATTTTGCTTCCTTGGTGTCGATGGACATATTAGCGCGCCTGTGAACACTGCTAGCGCTAATTGTGAAAGCCTCCACTTGCCGCGTCACAAACTCTCGCCAGTCTCTCGTGTTGGCTTTCCCGCGGCTATTCGTAGCGGGTGATAAATCGATTAAAGACGGTGAATGGGTTCAGGACCTCTGCGAATTCGTTCTCCAGCGCATCGGCCCCGTCGTCATCACCGATCGTGACGAACAGCGTGACCGTCTCGCGGTCGATACTTTGGGTCGGTTGCTGGCACTGCATGTGACACCGGCCAATGAGCAGGATCGCGCACCGGTCGAGCAATTGGCCCATGCGATAGAGAAAATGGCCGGCCAGAGCGTGGCGCTTGCGTACGTGGATCAGGGCTATACCGGCGAAGCGGCTCGTCAGGCAGCACAAAGCCCCGGCATTGAGCAGGAGGTGGTCAAGCACACCGGGGCCAAACGCGGTTTCGTGTTGCTGCCTAGACGCTGGGTGGTCCAGCGCAGCTTCGCATGGGCTGCGCGCTTTCGACGCCTCGCGCGCGACTCTGAACGCTTGCCTCACACGCTGGCCGGATTCCATTTCCTCGCCTTCGCCTGTCTAACGCTGCCCAAAATCATCGACTTCATTCATACAGGTTCATAACAGGCTCTAGGGAAACCCCTAGGTCGGTCGATCTTGACTTGATGATGCAAGGTTCTAAACTAACACGCATTAGTTGCTGAAGCTCCAGGTTGAAAACATTCTGCGCCGTTGCTTTTCATCGAGCATGAACGTGCATATTGTGGGCTGGAGCTTTTATTTTGCTTTGCAGCTAACTCGAGTTAGTAAGCCGCATCGGATTTCGGCCCGGCATTGCGCCGGCTTGTATTGACAGGGCGAGCGTGTCGTTCCCGGCAACGGCGCCCGCCGTCACTTGTTTCGAACTGCAAATCATTGTCCGCGGACGAGCGGAAGAGAAGGTGAGCCGTACCGGGAGCGCCGGATTGCGCTTGTCAATTACGCAAGGAGACTCACGATGGACGTCCGTTCAACGGGGCGCGCGGTTGCGCGCATGAATCTCAAACGCATTGCAAGCGGTTCGGAAGCGGGCGGAGGAACCGTGCCCCATCGGCTGCGCGTGCTTGCAGCCGTTGCCGCGAGCGTGTTCCTGTTCGGATGCGACGGGCAATCGGACAATCCGGTCGCGCGTTCCGTCACGGCGTTGAATGCGGCGGTTGCGATCGACAATGGCGAGCTGACGGCGCACGCCAGCAGTTCCGATTCCGCGAATTCCGCTGCGGCCCTGGCCACGGCATTCAACCAGGCCGTCGTCGAAGCCCGCAAGCTGAACTTCGTGGCCGACAACTGGACCTTCTTCAGCACGCCACAGCCGGCCGGCCTGGGATGGCCGAGCGCATCGAGCGACGCGCGTTGTCCGTCGTCGGCGCAGGATCTGCAGCCCGGTTATCTCGCGGGGCTACAGAATCGCTGCGCCTACTACTCGCGAGACTATGTTCATCAGGCGACAGGCGCGTACTACCTCGGCTTCTACGAACAGAACTACCAGATGGCCGATCACTTCGTGAAGCTCATGCACGACAACGGTGGTGCGATGGCGCCTTACTGGGCAATCGGTGCAAACGGAACGGTCTATGAGCAGAACGACGAATCGCCGGCACCGTTCGAGATCGGCGAGAACATCGCAAGGATGTACCGGTTGACCGCGGACAGCCGCTATCTGGGCGCGGATTTCACGAACTATACGAACAACCTCAACAACGGCTTTACCAACGTCGGCAGCAACAGCTACGTCAATGCCGAGGGTTTCCGGATGGCGCGGGCCCAGACGAACGGCGAGGCGGCGACCTACAACGAGTTCGTGTATGACCGCGGCAACAACCTCCCGAGCAATCTCGTCATCCTGCTGGGCGGCGATATGGCGGCAAGCGAGATTGCCTATTACCGCGAGGTCTCGGCCTATCCGTCGCTGCTCGCGCAAGGCGATGCGACCAACATGACGACCCGGTTCGGCACGCTGTCGACGAATTTCAATGGCGACTGGTATCTGCCGGCCGTGCAGCATTTCTCGGTGGGGCTCGTCGGCACGACGAGCACGACGTACAACGCGTCGAATTACCAGAGCCTGCAGTACTACGATTACTACGCGCAGGAGCCCAATCTATTCCCGCTTTACAAGGGCGTGATTACCGATTCGGGGAAACTGGCGAACCAGGCGAACTACGTCGATACGCAGTCTGAAGCGCTCTATCAGGCGCACGGCCTCGCGTATCCGGGCATCGAGTCGCATACCTACCTTCCGACGGCGTTCTACAACGCGAACCAGCCGGATACGGCGTGGAAATGGTTGACGCGGCTGGCGTCGTGGGAATCCGGCCAGGGCGTCACGGGCTATCCGGAAGTGGCGTTCGCAATGATTTCCGACGTGATCACGAAGGTGCTGGGTCTCGAATTCGATGCGCCCAACAAGAAGCTTGTCACGCTCGCGCGACTTCCGTCGTCGTTCCAGGCCGGCAACAACGTCGCCGTCAACAACATCCCGTTGTACTTCCATGACGGCGGCAACACGATTACGGTCAAGGCGGGCATTGCGCAGACGATGACCGCGAACGGCACGATCGAGACGGATTTCACCTACGATTCCGATCCCGTCGCCCAGCCGGTAAGCGGGTTCCACTGGATCGTGAAGTTTCCGTCGAAGGGCAGCAATACGCAATGCAAGGTCGTGCAGACCTGGGCCAACGGCACGCAATCGACGGGATACTACGCGCTGACATCCGACTCGAACGGGGTGCCGACCTGCGGAGGCAGCGATGGCTCGGGGATCTGGATGAGCACCGGCGATCCGAACTGGAGCGTGACGAAAATCGCGGTAACGCTGTCGTCCTGAGCGGCGATCCGGAGAGCGTGCGGATGCATGGCGCATGCGCACGCCGCGCCGGCTGACCGGCGCGGCAGCCATGTGCCCGGCTAAGGGTATTCACTCAATTTCGTTTCCTTGACCTGTTGCCCGCCGCCTCTATACTAAACCGCGTTAGATGGTTGTCAGGCGAGATGTGACGATTGCGCCGGCAGCCTCGGGTATATTCGGGTCGACGATAGATCCGGGGCGGGGATTGCCTGCGCCAGTCTTCCAACCTGTAGCTAAATCGAATCAGGAGCATTGCGTCGTGAGTCGCGTAACCAGTACCCAGGTCGCCCAGCTTGCCGGAGTGTCGCGCACGACGGTGTCGTTCGTGCTGAATGGCGTAACGGGCATGGGGATCAGCGAAGAAACGCGCGAGCGCGTGATGACGGCTGCGAGGCAACTCGGCTATGTGCCGAATGCGATGGCCCGATCGCTGGCCAGCGGCTCCACGAAAACGATCGCGCTTCTGATGCCGCATGGCGATCACGTGCATGTCGATGTCGATGCCTATCTCCCGCGCTTTCTCGCCGGCCTCAGCGTCGCGTGCCATGCACACGGCTACAAGGTCATGCTCGAGCCCGTGCAAGAGACCGACCGCCCCGGCGCGTTCCTCGATCTCGTGGACAGCGGGCGCATCGACGGCCTGGCCGTCCTGAATCCGCGACGGCTTGACGAAGGGCACCTGCATGAGCTGGCCGAGAAGGGGTTCCCGCTCGTCGTCTTCGGTTCGAACCTGGCCGAGCAGCGTACCGTGTGTGCGATCGGCGTCGACAACCGCGCCGCCGCGCGGCAGGCAACGGAACACCTGCTGGGGCTCGGTCACGAGCGGATCGCGCATATCGGTTTTGCGTCGGAGGACTATCAGGTCGTCCGCGATCGTCTGGACGGTTTCCGGCAGGCGATGGCGATGCATCACGTGGACGCGCGTCCCGAATGGATCGCTTTTGCCGACTACAGCTCGCAGAGCGGCTATGACGCGATGCGGGCCATGCTCGCCGGTTCGCCGCGCATGACAGCCCTGTTCGCCGGAAACGACACGATCGCGTTCGGCGCAATGGCAGCGATTCGCGAAGCCGGGCTGCGCATTCCGGAGGACATCGCGATCGTCGGCTACGACGACATTCCGCTGGCGGCGTTCGCGACGCCCCCGCTGACGACAGTTCGCACCGAGCCGTTCCAGGAGGGGCGCGACGCGGCGGCTACACTGGTCGGGATCATCTCGGGAGATTCGCCGGACGGGCTGTATACCCGCGATATCGCGCCACTGATCGTCCGGCAATCCTGCGGCGCGAACCGGAAGACGTAGCAGCACGTACGCCGCGCGACGGAAACCGCACTAGTACATCGCCGATGTGCCCGGCAAGCGATCGCCGGGCACGACGAAAACAATCACCGGAAATGGAAGCTCGATACGGCAGGCGTTCGGAGAATTTTGCAAATCAGTAAGGAATGCGAATATAAACCGGGATCAGAAAAATCATGAGACGAGACAATCGAAGAGGTGCGCTCCCCCAGCGTAAAGTTCACGCGGCGATACTCGGCGCAGCAATTCTTCATGGCGCCGGGTTGGCGCACGCCGCATGCCCGTCCAACTTCCAGAGCCTGCAGTTCGGCGATCCGGGTTTCGAATCCGCAGGGGCGACGGGCTATGCCTGCCCGACGTCGTGGACGGTCACGTCCGGTGCCGGATGTGCGTCGAACAATCCGCATGGCGGCGGTCGAGCGGCATTTCTGAACGGCGGAGACGGCTACTCCGTGTCCCAGACCGTGACGGCTCCTGTCGCGGGCAACTTCGATGTCTCGGCCTGGATCGCCACGTCCGCCAGCGGCACGGGCGGCACCTTCTCGGTTCAGGTGGCCGGCCAGACCGTTCGAACCGTCACGCTACCGTCGACGATCGCGAATTCGAACTACATCAAGTACACCGTTGCGCATGTTGCCGTTGCCGCGAATCAGGCCGTGACGATCGCATTCACGTCGTCGAGCGGGCGCGCGTGGATCAATATCGACGATATCGAGGTCGCCCCCTCCGCACCCAACGATCCGCAACTCTCGTCGGACAACCCGACCGTCGTCGCGCTGTTTGACTGGGCAAAGGTCAAGGCGAATTCGTGGACGCGCATGGCCTGCACGACCGGCGTGACCAACATGGACGAATCGCACCGGAGCGGGCAGGGCGTCGCCACCTACGCGCCGTCCTACTGGGCCGGCTATCCGTTCCGCTCGTATTACTACGCACGCGATTTCGCGCATCAGTTCGTCGGCGCGCACATGCTGGGGATGGATGTGCAGAACAAGGCGATGCTGGCCGCGTTCGCCGCCACGGCGAACGCGGCGCGCGGCGGCTACCCTGTCTGGGCGCTGAACTTCGACGGATCCATCGGCCTCACCGACTATTCGAGCGATACGTCGTTCGTGCGGGAGCTGCCCGCGCCGTTCGAGCTTGCGCAGCGCATCGGGGACGGCTACCGCTGGACCGGTGACGCCGATTACGCGGCATCGGGCGGGCCGTTCTACGCATTCGTCAGGAACACCGCGAGTACGTTCGTCGACGCGCACTACGGACCGCTCGTCGACGGCACGGCCAATGGCCGGCAGGTCAAGGTCGCACAGGAAAGCGGCGCCGACATCTGGGCCGGCGTGGCCAGCTACAACGAAGGCGCGCCTGGCAATCCGGTCGAGGCGGCCGACGCGCTGTCCAGCCAGTACCGCGCGTACGTCGCGATGCAGCAGCTCGCGACGGCGGCCGGCGATACGACGACGGCGAACACCTATGCGACCCGGGCCGGCGATCTGAAGACCTATTACAACGCGCCATGGAGCGTGTATTCGTCCACCGATTCTACCGACGTGGTGCGCTCCTACGATCCGTCGGCAGTCAAGTCGATCGCCTGGGGCGGCGAGATGAGCTGGTTCCCGCCGATGAAGGGGATCATGAACCCGGGCGCGCGCCGGGACCGGTACATGGGATGGCTCAACACCACCGCGCTCGGCCAGGCACCCGCCAACCTCGAAGCCGCGACCTATCTGCCGGACGCATTCTTTGCGGTTCACGACGGCACTACCGCGTGGGCGTGGATGCAATACGTGTACAACCGCATCGACGACGTCCACGGCGGTTACGGCAACAACTTCGTCAACGGAGACTATCCGGAAGTGTCGTTCACGCTCGTCGGACAGGCGATCGCCGGGCTGCTCGGTGTCGAGCCCGACGCTGCCGCGGGCAAGCTGACCACCCTGTCGCAACTGCCGGCCACCGGCATGGCCTGGCTGCAGGTCTCGCACATTCCGATCGGCGCGGGGAAAGTCACCGTGCGACATGACGGCGCGACACGCAGCACGCTCGCCAACGAGAACCCCGCTGGCGGAACATCCTATTCATGGCATGCGCGATTCGCGGGCGTCTACTCGACCGTTACGGTCAACGGCGTGGCGCGTGCGGCGAACACCGAACAACCTGAAGGCAGCGGCGGGGCGACCTACACGTACGTCGACGTGACGGTCGCCCCGCAAGGCACCGCGGTCGTACAGGTTTCGAAATAGGCACGCGGCATGCGCCTGAACAAGAAGACATTCAAGTGGAGACTGGCATGGCAAGCGTAGTACTGAGAGGCGTGTCGAAGGCGTACGGCAGCGGTCTGCCGATCGTGCGGGATGTCGATCTCGACATCGCCGAAGGCGAGTTCTGCGTGTTCCTGGGCGCGTCGGGCTGCGGGAAATCGACGTTGCTTCGCATGATCGCCGGGCTCGAGGACATCACGGACGGGGAAATCTTCATCGGCAACCGGCGGATCAACGAGGTGCCGCCCGCGCGGCGCGGCGTATCGATGGTCTTCCAGAGCTATGCACTCTTTCCTCACATGACCGTCTATGAAAACCTGTCGTTCGGCCTGACGCTGTCGCGCGTCGACAAGGCGACGATTCGCGACAAGGTGCTCGGTGCGGCGCGCGCGCTGCAGATCGAACACCTGCTCGATCGCAAGCCGCGGGCGCTGTCGGGTGGGCAGCGGCAGCGTGTCGCGATCGGACGGGCGATCGTGCGCGAACCGGGCGTCTTCCTGTTCGACGAACCGCTGTCCAATCTCGATGCGGCGTTGCGCGTGCAAACGCGCCACGAGATTGCGCGCATTCACCGCGAGATCGGCCATGTATCGACGATCTACGTGACGCACGACCAGGTGGAGGCAATGACGCTCGCCGACCGTGTCGTGCTGCTCAATTCGGGCGAGGCGACGCGCCGGCACGGCAGTCTCGCGCAGGCCGGATCGCCGCTCGAGCTTTACCACCATCCGCGCAACCGCTTCGTCGCCGGGTTCATCGGGTCACCGAAGATGAATTTCATCGACGCCGTGCTGGTCGACGCCGAGGAGCGGCAGGCGCGGGTGCGTCTCGCGAGCGGCGAAGTGCTGTCGGCCTGCGTCGATGCCCGTCGGTTGCGCCCGGGCGAACCGCTCACGCTCGGCATTCGCCCGGAGGATTTCACGCTCGGCAGCGAGAGGCAGCATCTCGTGCGCGAGGCGACCTGGCAGGAGCGGCTCGGCGAAGCGACCTACGTCTACCTGCGCGGCGACGACGCGGGGCAACAGTGGATCGCCAAGCTGCCCGGCACGACGAACGTTGGTGCGGGCCACCGTCTTTCACTGTTCATGCCGCCCGACAAGCTGCATGCGTTCGACGGCGGCGGGCAGGCACTGCGGCGCTGCATCGACGAGGAAGCGCCGCTGCTGGCCTCGTACGCGTGAACCGCGCGTGAACCGGACGCAATCAACGCAACGATACGAGCGGCGCGACGCCGCCGCGAACCACAAGGAGGAGATCCCCATGAATACGCGCAGGAACGTGTTGAAGACCGTGTTGTGCACATTGGCGGCCACGGCCGCATTGAATGCCGGCGCCGCAACCCTCGTCATCAACACCGATACGTCCGATGTCGCGGTGAAGGCCGCGTTCGACGCGGTGGTGGACGGCTTCAAGGCGGAAAATCCCGACCTGCAGGTCAAGGTCAACCGCTTCGACCACGATGCGTACAAGACGGCGATCCGGAATTTCCTGACCGCCGACGCGCCCGATGTCGTGAACTGGTATCCGGGGCACAAGATGGAGCCGTTCGTGCGCGCGAAGCTCTTCGAGGACGTGTCCGATCTGTGGGCGAAGGGGAATCTCGACGTCAAGCTCAAGTCGGCGGCGGCGGCGATGACGCTGGACGGAAAGAAGTGGGGCATTCCGTACACGTATTACCAGTGGGGCATCTATTACCGGAAGGACATCTTCGCGAAGTTCGGCATCGAGCCGCCGAAGACGTGGCAGGAATTGCTCGACGCGTGCGCGAAGCTCAAGGCGAACGGCATCACGCCGTTCGTCATCGGGACGAAGGAACCGTGGACGAATCTGGCGTGGTTCGACTACCTCGACCTGCGCGTGAACGGCTTTCCGTTCCACATGGCGTTGACGAGCGGCAAGGTGCCGATGACGGACCCGCGCGTCAAGGCCGTGTTCGATCGCTGGGATCAATTGACGAAACCCGGCTATTTCCTTGCCAATCACGCGTCCTACACGTGGCAGGAGGCGGCCGCGTCGCTCGCGCAAGGCAAGGGCGCGATGTACCTGATGGGCAACTTCGTGGTGGCGCCGATGAAGCAGGCCGGCCTCGGCCCGGACAAGCTGGGCTTCATGCCGTTCCCGACGATCGATCCCGCGGTGCCCCGTGCGGAGGAGGCGCCGATCGAGTCGATCCACATCCCCGCCAACGCGCGGAACAAGGCCGACGCGCGCCGCTTCCTCGCCTACATGGCGCGCGCGGACGTGCAGGCCCGGTTCGGCGAGCGCACCGAGGAACTCCCCGTCAACCAGGATGCGCCGCCGCCGGGCGATCCGTATCTGAAGGCAGGCGCGGCGCTGCTCGCGAAGGCGCAGGGGCTTTCGCAGTTCTTCGACCGCGATGCCGCGCCCGAGCTGACCCAGGCTGCGATGGACGGATTCGAGCGATACATGCTGAAACCCGACACGCGCGGCGAAGTGCTCGACCGGCTGGAGCAGGTTCGCCAGCGCGTCTACAAATAACGATCGAATCGTGCCCCGGACGGATGCGGTGCCGCGTTCGTCCACCACCGGAGGCTTCGTGCAATCCACTGCCACATCCGTCGGCGCTCCGCGCGTCACGTTCTGGGAGCGTCACCAGCGCGCGATCGCGCCATGGCTGTTTCTCGCGCCCGCACTCGTACTGTTCGCCGTCTACGTCGTGGTTCCGATCGTCCGCTCGATCGGCTTCGGCTTCTATGCGTGGGACGGGTTGAGCACGCCCCACTTCGTCGGCCTGGGCAACTACCTCGAACTCCTTCGGGATCCCGATTTCTGGACTGCGTTCAGGAACAACGTCATCTGGCTGGTCGGTTTTCTGCTGGCCGTTCCGGCCGGCCTGTTCTTCGCGCTGTTCCTCAATCAGAACGTGTTCGGGATGCGGGCCGTCAAGTCGATGTTCTTCTTTCCGTTCGTGATCTCGCAGGCCGTGATCGGGCTCGTGTTCGGCTGGTTCTACGATCCGTCCAACGGCATGCTGTTCCACGTGCTCCACTGGTTCGGCATCCCGCCCGTGGCCGTGCTGTCCGACGAGCGCTACGTCACGTACGGCATCGTTGCCGCCGGGCTCTATCCGCAGATCTCGTACTGCATGATTCTCTATCTGACGGGCCTGTCGAACGTGCGGGCCGACCTGATCGAGGCGGCCCGCCTCGAAGGCGCGCACGGCTGGTCGATGCTGCGTCGCGTCGTTCTGCCCCAGTTGCGGTCCGCGACGTTCGTGGCGATCGTCGTGACGGTCGTCGGCGCGCTGCGCAGCTTCGACATGGTGTCGATCATGACCCAGGGCGGCCCGTACGGATCGTCGAGGGTGCTCGCCTATTACATGTACGAACAGGCGCTCGGCGACTACGGCTATCGCGTCGGCTACGGCTCGGCGATCGCGACGATCCTGTTTCTGCTGATGCTCGTCTACATCGGCTTCGTCATCGTTCGCGTCTACACGCAGGAAAAGGAGCTTGCCTGAATGTTTCCCACACCGATCGAACAGGCCGGCCGTTCCGCGCAATGGCTGTACCGCGCCGTGCTTGCCGTCGCGCTCGTCGTCTGGCTGCTGCCGCTTCTGGCCGTCGCGCTGACGTCGATTCGCGGGTCTGCCGACATCTTCGCCGGCAACTACTGGGGGTGGCCGAGCGAGTGGCGCGTCGTGGAAAACTATCGCGCCGTGTTCGCGGATACGCCCCTTGCGCGATATCTCGTCAACACCTGCCTGATCACGCTGCCCGCGGTGATCGGCGCGGTGGCCCTCAGCTGCATGGCCGGCTACGCGCTCGGCGTCTATCGGTTCAGGCTGAACCTGCCGGTCTTTTTCCTGTTCCTGGCCGGCAACTTCGTGCCGTTCCAGATCCTGATGATTCCGGTCCGCCTGATGAGCCTGCAACTGGGGCTCTACAACTCCGTGCCGGGCCTCGTGCTGTTCCATGTCGCGTTCAATACCGGCTTCTGCACGTTCTTCATGCGCAACTTCATCATCGAGCTGCCGCGCGAGCTGATCGAAGCGGCCCGCATGGACGGGGCGACCGAGTTCCAGGTCTTCTACAAGGTCGTGCTGCCGCTCGTGCGGCCGGCAATGGCGGCGATCTCGGTACTGGTCTTTACCTTCGTGTGGAACGACTACTTCTGGGCAACGGTGCTGGTGCAGGGCGATCACGCGATGCCGGTCACGGCAGGGCTGAAGACGCTGAGCGGCATCTGGGTCGCTCAATGGCATCTCGTCGCGGCCGGGTCGATCGTCGCAGCCCTTCCGCCTGTCCTGATCTTTTTCTTCAAGCAGAAACACTTCATTGCCGGCCTCACGATGGGGGCCACCAAAGGGTAAGACCTATGTTCGATACGAAACTCGTGTGCCTGAACGGCTCCAACGTCTGCATTGCGCTGGAGGAGTCGTCCGGCATGCCGCCGATATGGCGTCACTTCGGCGCGAAGCCCGACGAACGCGCCGGCTTCTGGCGCGCGGCGAGCGCGCGACCGCACCCGCCTACGGTGCTCGACGGCGATCCCCCGTTCACGGTTCTGCCGACGCACGGATTCGGCTGGTTTCACCAGCCTGCTCTGGCTGGAGCCCGCCCGGGGACGGACGGCGACACGGACTGGGCGCAGCAATTCCGTCTCGACGAAGTCCGCCGAAACGAACACGGCATGGTGCTGACGCTGAGCGACGAGCAAGCTGCGTTGGGCATGACGCTCGGTTATGCGATCGACCCGGCGTCGGATGTCGTGACGATGTGGGCCGAGGTGGAGAACCGCGGGGAGACGCCGTTTCGCGTGGACTGGCTTGCCGCAGCGTCGGTGCCGTTGCCGCCCGAAGCAGACCAGGTACTGGGTTTCTCCGGGCGCTGGACACTGGAGTTCCAGGAAACGCGCGAGCGCCTGGGCGTCGCGACGTGGCGCCGGGACAACCGGCGCGGTCGTACTTCCCACGACTCGTTTCCGGGCGTGATGATCGGATCGTCGCTCGGGGACGATGAAGGCCATGTTTATGGCGCGCATCTCGGATGGAGCGGAAACCATTCGATCGTCGTCGAACCCATGGCCGATGGTCGTCGGCAACTCCAGTTGGGCGAGTGGCTCGCCCCGGGGGAAGTCGTGCTTGGCCCCGGGCAACGCTATCGCACGCCGTGCGCATACCTGTCGTATGGCGAGCGTGGCCTGAACGGGCTGAGTGCCGGGTTCCATCGCTTCGTTCGCGCGAACATGCTGAACTCGCCGCAGCAGCCCATGCGCCCGCGTCCCGTCATGCTCAACACCTGGGAGGCCGTGTATTGCAAGCATGACCCCGAGGATCTCGAGGAACTGGCCCGTGCCGCCGCGCGGCTGGGAGTCGAGCGCTTCGTGCTCGACGACGGCTGGTTTCATCGACGCAACAACGATCGCGCGGGGCTGGGCGACTGGTGGCCCGATGCCGACAAATATCCGCGCGGACTCGCGCCGCTCGTCGAGCGCGTGCGCGGCCTCGGCATGGAATTCGGGATCTGGATGGAGCCGGAGATGGTCAATCCGGATAGCGAGCTGTATCGCGCCCATCCCGAGTGGGTGCTCCGGCTCGACGGAAGGCCGCTGGTGACCGGGCGCAACCAGCTGGTGCTCGACCTCGCGGAGCCCGAGGTGGAGGCGCATCTTTTCGAGCAGGTCGGTGCCTTGTTGCACGAGCATCCGATTTCTTACGTCAAGTGGGACATGAATCGCGATCTTGCGACCGCGGGCCATCGCGGCCTCGCGGCCTACCGTCGCCAGACCTGTGCGTTCTACGCGTTGCTGGGCCGGCTGCGTCGCGCGTTTCCGTCGGTGGAGATCGAGAGCTGCGCATCCGGCGGGGGGCGTGCCGACTATGGTGTGCTGGAGTACGTTCAGCGGATCTGGACGAGCGATTGCAACGACGCGCTGACCCGGATCGGCATCCAGCGCGGCTTCCTGCGTTTCTTTCCGCCCGAGGTGATGGGCGCGCACATCGGCGCGGAATGCTCTCATACGACGGGGCGACGGCATACGCTGGCATTCAGGGCCGCCGTCGCGATCTTCGGTCATCTCGGGCTCGAAATCGATCCGCGAACCTTCTCCGCCGAGGAATTCGACGAAACCCGCCGCTGGATTGCGCTGTACAAGACGTGGCGGCCGGTCCTGCACGGCGGAACCCTGCGGCAGGGACATGCCGGAAGCACGCTGTCGTGGACCCAGGCGGTCGCCGACGACGGGATGTCATCGCTGCTGGCGGTCTATCGATTGCACGAGGACGAAACGCGCTATGCATTGCCGCTGCGCATCGAGGGACTGCGGCGCGATGTCGTGTATCGCGCCCGCTTCCTTCATGTGCCCGTCGCGCCGCACTTCGTGCATCAGACCGACCTGTTCGCGGCGATGGCCGGCGAAGGAGTGGAGTGTTCGGGGGCGACGTTGCTGGACATCGGCATGCCGCTGCCGCCGCTGCCGCCCGAATCGTGCACGCTGATCGCGCTGGAGCCGGTGAGGAACACGGCGTAAGCGGTCGGTTCGACGAACCGTGCAGCGAGCGCCTGTTCGTGGCGGTTCGTCAGCAGGGGGGGCGATCTCGTGCGGATCGTCTACCCATGCTTCGCATGGCCTTCCGCGAGCGGGGTTGATCGAGTTTGCTGCACTGCACCGCATTGCGATCCACCGTCCCGCGCGACGCCGCACATGCGGTCGGATGGCGACGTACCGGCAACGGGCGTAGCATTCAGACATGCGGCCGGCCGCGATCCCGACTGACGGATCGGCGGCACACCCGATCCGGCCGCGGCCGGCCACGCATGATGGCCCGGCAAAGGAGCATCGATGCGCTCGCAAGCAATGTCCGTCTCGCTCCTGAGGCGCTATGGGATCGCGGCTGCGGTCGTCATCGCCTGCCTGATCGTCATCGGGCGCATCACCGGTATCCTGGTCGACTGGCTTTGGTTCTCGTCGATCGGCTATGCCGGCGTCTTCTGGACGATCCTGTCAACGAGGGTGCTGCTGTTCGTCGCGGTGTTCGCCGTGTCGGCGGCCGCGATCGGCGTGTCGGGGTTGCTCGCGCATCGTTATGCCAAGCCCGTCGATGTCTGGCAGGTGGAGGACACGTCGTCGACGCGTGCGGAGGAGGTGCTTCGAGCGCTGGCAGGGGAGGTCGCGTCGCGCATTCCATGGCGCACGGTCATCGCCGCGGCTGCCGTCTTCCTGGGGCTTGCGATCGCCGCCGGTGCGATGTCGAGCTGGGATGTCGCGCTGCGCTTTCTGCATCGGGTGCCGTTCGGCGCGCGCGATCCGATCTTCGGCAAGGACATCGGTTTCTATCTGTTCGCGCTACCCGCGTGGATCGTGCTGAAGAACCTGTTGCTGCAAGTGGTCGCCTGCTGCGCGATCGTCCCAGCCAGCGTCTACTGGCTGCGCGGCGACATCATGGCCCGCCCGCGGAAGGGGCTTTCGTCGGCAGCCGCCGTGCACGGTTCGGCGCTGCTCGCACTGTTCTTCCTGCTGAAAGCCTGGTCCTGGTGGCTCGAGCGCTTTCTGCTGCTCTACGACAACAACGGTGTCGTGGTCGGCGCCGGCTATACGGATGTCCACGTGATGCTGCCGGTGCTGTGGCTGCTCGTCGGCCTTGCGATTGCGTCGGCCGTTGCGATGCTGGCCAACCTGCGCCGGCCCGGCTATCGGCTGCCGGTCGCTGCGGTGCTGCTGGTGTTCGGCACTTCGTTTGCGCTGGGCATCGTCTATCCCGCGCTGTTCCAGCGCTTCTATGTCAAGCCGAGCGAGCTGCAGCTCGAGACGCCGTATATCCAGCACAACATCGCGTTGACGAGGCAGGCTTACGGTCTTGCGCAGATCGAGGTCAAGCCGTTCGCGGCCGAGCAGGGGCTGAATCTCGCGTCGCTGGAGGCCAATCGCGCGACCGTCGACAACATCCGCCTGTGGGACGTGCAGCCGCTGATGGATACCTATGCGCAGTTGCAGGAGATCAGGACTTACTACAAGTTCTTCTCCGTGGATATCGATCGCTACCGGCTCGACTCCGGCTATCGGCAGGTCATGCTGTCGGCGCGCGAGCTGGAGCAGTCGATGCTGCCGGAGAACGCGCGAACCTGGGTGAACCTGCATCTGCTGTTCACCCACGGCAATGGTGTCGTGATGTCGCCGGTCACCGAGAAATCCACGGAAGGCCTGCCGTCGCTCTATCTGCGCGACATTCCGCCTGCCGCGGATGGCGGGCCGGCGATCCGCGAACCGCGCATCTACTTTGGTGAAGGCGACCAGGGTTATGTGATCGTGAAGGGCAGCGTGCCCGAATTCGACTACCCGAAGGGAGACAGCAACGTCTACACGTCCTACAGCGGGCGCGACGGTGTCGCGATCGGCGGCGCGGCGCGCCGCAGCCTCTTCGCGTGGCAGTTCGGCGACCCCAACATCCTGCTCACGCACTACATCACGAACGACAGCAGGATCCTGTTTCACCGCAACATCCGGGACCGGATCCGCACGATTGCGCCGTTTCTCGCGCTCGACCACGACCCGTATGTCGTGGCAAGCAACGGACGCCTGTTCTGGATGCAGGACGCCTATACGACCAGCCGCTGGTTTCCGTATGCGCCGCCCGGTGTCGGCGACGGCGCCAACTACATTCGCAACGCAGTGAAAGTGGTGGTCGACGCTTACAACGGCACGGTCGACTTTTACGTCAGCGATCCTTCCGATCCGCTGGTGCGGACTTACGCGCGCATCTTCCCCGGCATGTTCAAGCCGCTCGACGCGATGCCGCAGGATCTTCAGCGGCATATTCGCTACCCGGAGGATCTGTTCCTGATCCAGGCGAACCTCTACCGCGCTTACCACATGGACGCACCGGAAGTGTTCTATAACCGCGAGGACCTCTGGCAGTTTCCTCGCGCGCTGGGCGATATCGACGGCGGTGACGCCGCGAACACGCAGATGGCGCCGTACTACACGATCATGAGGCTGCCCGGCGACGCGCAGGCCGGCTTCGTGCTGATGCTGCCGATGGTGCCGAGCCAGCGCGAGAACATGATCGCGTGGCTGGCCGCGCGTTGCGATCCGCCCGGGTACGGCAAGCTGATCGTCTACGCGTTCCCCAAGGACAAGCTGATCTACGGGCCGTACCAGATCGAGGCGCGCATCCAGCAGAGCACGGAAATCTCGCAGCAGATCTCGCTGTGGAACCAGATGGGCTCACGCGTGATCCGCGGCCATCTCGTGGTCGTGCCGATCGAGAACTCGATTCTCTACGTGTCGCCGCTTTATCTGCGCGCGGCGTCGGGCCAATTGCCCGAGCTGAAGCGGGTGATCGCGGCCTACGGCGATCGCGTCGTGATGGAGGAAAACCTGAGCGAGGCGCTCGCGGCGCTCTTCAAGGAGAAGGGACCGGGGCCGGTGGCGGCGCCGGCCCGCGGCGCGGCGGATGCGCGCGCCCGCGACGCGCTGGCCCATTACGACCGCGCGATCGAGCGGCTGAAGGCGGGGGACTGGGCCGGCTTCGGCGCGGAACTCGATGCGCTCCGGCCGTTGCTCGAAGCGCTGGGCGCCGTTCGCGCGGACAACAAGAAGTGATTGGCGCGCGGCGAGCCGTCAGGTTAGCGGCGGCGCGTGCCCATGATCCCCCAGATCCCGCGCATCGTCGTATTCCCGCGAAATATCCTTGTTCGTGTAGTCACCGAGCTTCGATGCGGCGACCAGGCTCAGCACCGCGCACACCAGCACGTACACCGCGATCGCATACCCCGAATGGTAGTAGGCGAACAATGCCGTCGCGATCAGCGGCGCCGGGCCGCCTGCAATGACCGAGGCGAGCTGATACCCCATCGACGCACCGCTGTATCGCAACCGCCCGGTAAACGACTCGGCGATCAATGCGGCCTGCGGCCCATACATCATCGAATGCGGCACCAGCGACAGCACGATGGCCGCGAAGATCCATAGCGGATTCCGGCTATCGACCATCGCGAAGTAGAGGAATCCGAACACACCGACGGCCGCCGCGCCGATCATGTACATCCGCCGCCGCCCGATCAGATCCGACACGTGCCCGAACAGCGGAATGGTGAAGAATTCGACCACGGATGCAGCCAGCACCGCCGTCAGCAGCAGTTCGCGCGTGACGCCGAGCGCCGTGATTCCGTAGGTGAACACGAACGCCGTGAAGATATAGAACGGCGCCTGTTCGGCCATCCGCGCAAACGCCGACAGCACGATATCCCTCGGCTGCTTGCGCAGCACTTCGAGCATCGGCGTCTTCTCGATCCGGCGCTCGGCCAGCAGCTTCGCGAAGATCGGCGTCTCGAGAATGTTCAGCCGGATATAGAGCCCGATCGCGACCAGCAGGATGCTGAGGAAAAACGGCACGCGCCAGCCCCACGCGAGGAAGCTGCTGCCGGAAAGCCAGCTCATGGCCAGCACGGCGAGGTTGGCGAGGAACAATCCCGCCGGCACGCCGAACTGCGGCCACGACGCGACGAAGCCGCGATGCGCATTGGTGCGCGTCCACTCCATCGACATCAGGACCGAGCCGCCCCATTCGCCGCCGACGCCGACGCCCTGGATGAAGCGCAGCACCGTGAGGAGGACGGCGCCCCAGATGCCGATGGTTGCGTAGGTCGGAACGAAGGCCACGGCGAACGTGGCGAGCCCCATCAGCAACAGGGTCACGATCAGGGTGGCCTTGCGTCCGATGCGGTCGCCGTAATGGCCGAAGATCGCGGCGCCGACCGGCCGCGCGACGAAGCCGACGGCATAGATCAGGAACGCCTGCAGCGTGCCGACGAGAGGGTGGGACTGAGGGAAATACAGCTTTGCGAAGACCAGGCCGGTGACCGTGCTGTAGAGGAAAAAGTCATACCATTCGATCGTGGTGCCAATCGTGCTGGCGATGACGGCGCGGCGCAACTGGCGCCGGGCTTCCTCGTCGGAGAGGGGCGTGGCCGCGGATTGCATGGCAGCCATTTCGATATCTCCCAAAAAAGGGCGACAGAGAAATAAACCATACGCCCGGCGATGGGTTCCGGCAAGTGCAAGCCGCGAATGGCGTGTACGGCGCCCACACCTTTCAGTCAGAAGTCCTGATATATCGCACGCTCAACCACCGGCGCGGGCATGCATGTCGATGAACGCGCGGGTGCGCGACGGCTCGGTGATTTCCGTCCATTGCAGATGCGCGTATTTCGGGTCATCGCGAAGGTTGGCGAACTTGACGCGGTTCCCGGCGAAGGTGGTGCATGACCACAGCAGCACCGAGTCCCGGGAGAAAAATGCCATCCGCAGCGACTCCCGGTTGCCGTGAGAAAGCTCGGTGCGCATGAGCCCGCGGCTTACCGTGCGCCAGAGCACCCGGGAGAACACCGTCCAGCGCCCGAAGTTGAGCCAGACGACGTGCGTGGCCCTCGACCAGAGCACATCGCGCACGGCGCTGTAGTTGCCGTCGGCGACCCATCGGTCGCCGGCCGTCGCGGCCAGCACGGCGTTCTCGAACTGTTCGGGCGGCATGGCTGTCCAGTCCGGGCCCCAGTAGAGTTGATCGAGTTCGATGTGCGGGTAGCCTGCAGCCGCCGCCAGTGCACTGGCGAAGGTGGATTTCCCCGACCCGCTTGTTCCGACGACGACGAAGCGCATGTGTTTGACCGCGGTCGAATCTCGAAGCCGCGTATTGTGCCTCATGTGTCGAAGCGACGGATCGTCGTCGATCGGTTCCAGGCCATTCGAGAATCGCCTGATGGATTCCGCCATAAGAGGCCGGCTCAAAAACGCTTGAGACGTTTTTTATTTTCCTGGCGGGCAGGCAGCCAGGGAAAATTCCGCCCGAATTGAATAGCAAGAAACGGAATGTTTGCGCGGCTGGATGCGACCAGACTAAGCACTGATCAATCCGGACATGAGAAAAGACAATGAACGTGCTTGCAAACAAGGTCGCCATCATCACCGGCGCCAGTTCCGGAATTGGACGCGCGACCGCGTTGCTTTTCGCTCGCGAGGGCGCGGCGGTGGTCGTTGCCGCCCGTCGCAAGGCTGAGCTGGAAAGCCTTGTGAAGGAAATCACCGCACATAAAGGAACGGCGGTATGCGTCGCGGGCGACGTCAGGGACGAGACTTATGCGCAGACGCTCGTGCAGACGGCCGTTGACCGCTTCGGTGGCCTGGACATTGCGTTCAACAACGCGGGGACGCTTGGCGAAATGGGGCCCACGCCACACATATCCGAAACGGGTTGGGGCGAGACGATCGATACCAATCTCACGAGCGCGTTCCTCGGTGCGAAGCATCAGATCCCGGCGATGATGCTTCGTGGCTCGGGAAGCGTCATCTTTACTTCGACTTTTGTCGGGTACACGGTCGGCTTTCCCGGCGTCGCGGCCTACGCCGCCAGCAAGGCAGGATTGATCGGATTGACCCAGTCACTCGCCGCGGAGTTTGGGCCGAGGGCCATTCGCGTCAACGCAATCCTTCCTGGTGGAGTCGACACCCCGATGGGGCGCGCAATGAGTGCGTCGCCCGAAGCAATGGCTCATGTGGCGGGACTACATGCGCTCAAACGTATTGCCACGCCGGAGGAACTCGCGCAGTCGGTCCTCTACATGGCTTCCAGCGCCTCTTCGTTCATGACCGGCGGGGCGCTGCTGGTTGACGGGGGGGTATCGATCAATCGCACCTGATGTTGGGGCTTGGGACGCTTTAAACGGCCCGGAAACGAATTCAGGAACTTCGACGTGAACGCATCGGCCCGACGAATCGCAGTCGCGGTGACCGGCGCGGGCACGTCGGCTGGATCGACGTGGAGGGGCGCGGTCATTCTCGCGTCGCCAGCGGCAACTTCCCGTGATCGATCGCGATCCCGATAACGGCCTCCAGGCGTCGGCCCGCCGCTTACTTCCCGCCGCGCGGCGCGCGCCGCGTTTGCCGGGGCCGCGCCGCGGACGGCGCATTTTCGGCGTCGTCGCCTTCCGGGAGCACCAGATCTTCCATCAGCGCCAGCGTGCGCAGGCAGAACTCGTTGCCGGCCTCGCGCTCGGCTTCGGAAAAATGCGCCATCGCGGGTGCGATCGACGATTCGTTCGCGAGCTTCACGACGGCCTTGTCGACGACGTCGAGACCCTTCCTGGTCAGGTGGACGATGAATCCGCCGCCATGGCCCGGATCGGGCTGGCGCTCCACCATCCCGAGGCTCGCGAGGCGGTCGATCTTCTTGGTGATGGCGCCCGACGTCACGAGCAGCGCGCGGTACAGATCGGTCGGACGTTTCGCGTACGGGTGCCCGCTGCGGCGCAGCGCGAGCAGCACGCGCATGTCGGATCCGCTGATGCCCCACATGCGCTGGCACATCTTGTCGAACGACTGCTCGACGAGCGTGCCGATCCGCATGAAGTAGATCGCCAGCAGGAAATTCGACAGATCGAGATCGCTGTGCTCGTGCTGCCACTGCAGCGTGATCAGTTCGATCAGGCTGTGACGCGGCAGATTCGCCTTGGGGGCGAATTCCGTCTGCGCCGGCGTTGTTTTTGTGCCGGTTCGGCTGCGGGCGGGCTGCTTCGCGTCTGCGGTGCTCATCTCGATGGCTTCCTTGGAAGGGCGTGCGACCGGGTCGATCGTAACGGGGCTATGACCGGCGTCGCTGTCCGCCATTGTACGTAAGTTTCCCGGTCGCACGTCCGCATGCATCGCTACCCGGCCTGCACGGCCGCGCGCAGCATGTCGGCAACCTGCCGCTGGGCCAGTGCGGCGGCGCCGACCTCGCCGCGCATGCCGTAAAACGTGTGCGGCATGCCCGCATAACGCACGCACGTCGTAGGAACGCCCGCTTCGGCGAGCTTGCGCGCATAGGCTTCGCCGTCGTCGCACAGAACGTCGCACTCGGCGGTGATCACGAGGGCTGGCGGCAGGTCCGCGTGACTTTCCGCATGGAACGGGGACAGCGTCCAGATCGACGGCGACACGCCGTGCTCGAGTGCGTACTCGCGGAACGCATGCGCGACGTCGGCGGTGCGCTGCACGAAACCCTCCGCATAAACGGACCGCGATGCGTGCATCTGCGTGGCGTCCGTCGCCGGATACACGAGCGCCTGCGCGAGGATGCGCGGCTGTGCCTGCTCCCGCGCGAGCAGGCATACGACGGCGGCGAGATTGCCGCCGGCCGATTCGCCGAACACGGTCAGCCGCCCGGTCGGAAGCCCGTGCTCGTGCCCGTGCTCGACAGCCCAGCAGGTCGCCGCCCACACGTCTTCCAGCGCCGCCGGGAACGGATGCTCGGGCGCAAGCCGATAGTCGACGCTGATCACGGCCAGCCCGGAGTCGCTGGCCAGGTGCCGGCACACGGCGTCGAAGCTGTCGAGATTGCCCATCCGCCAGCCGCCGCCATGAAAGGCCATCGTCGCGCCGACGGCGCCGGCGGGATGGTAAATGCGCACCGGGATGTCGCCGCCCGGGCCGGGAATCGCGAGGTCGAAGACCTTGTCGACGCGGGGGCCGGGCGTGCGCGTGGCCGTGCGCGCGGCGATGCCGGCGCGCGCGTCGGCGGCGCTCATCTGCGCGAGGCTCGGCCGCGCGGCGGCGGCGTCGGCGAACGCGCGCAGCGACGGATGAAGGAGATCGCGTGGCGACGGATGTTTTGTCTGGCTCATGGCGTGGGCGTTGCCGACGGGGCAAACGTGATGGCGGGAATGGCGGCCTTTACGCCCAGGCCGCCGTCGACGGTGACGATTTCGCCGGCCATGTGCGCACTCAGGTCCGACGCGAGGAACAGCAGGTGGCCGGCGATTTCCGCGGGCGTGGCCGCGCGCCCGATCGGGATCGCTTCGCCGACCCGCGTCCAGGTCGCTTCGTCCAGCCGCTGGTTCAATCGCGGGGTGCGCACGAACCCCGGCGACACCGCGTTGATACGCACGTTGTACGGCGCATACTCGACGCCCGCGCAGCGCACGAGATGGTGCAGCGCGGCCTTCGACGCCGCATACGCGACCTCGCTCGGCACCGCGCGATCGCCGGCGAGCGAGCCGACGAACGCGAACGTGCCGCCGCCGTCGGCCTTCATCATCTCGCCGCCGATCTGCAGCGCGAGGTACGCATGGCGCACGACGATGTCGAACTGCTGGTTCCACGATGCATCGTCGACAGCGGCCAGCGGCTTGATGCCCGCCACGCCGATGATGTCGACGACGCCGTGGACGCGGCCGAAATGCTGGCGCGCCGTGTCGAACACGCGCTGCATGTCGTCGCGCGACGTGGCGTCGGCTGCGCACGGAATCCCGTCGACGGCTTCGGCGATGCGGCGCGCGAGTGCTTCGTCGCGATCGACGCAGAGCACGCGCGCACCGGCCTGCGCGAGCGCATGAACCGTCTGCTCGCCGATGCCCTGGCCGGCGCCGAGCACGACGAAACCGCGTCCGTCGAGTCGCAGCAGGGACAGGTAGTCCGGCGTGTGGCTGCGGGTTGGATCGTTCGTCATCGAGATTCTCCTCACGCTTCGATGGTGTCGCGATGCGACGGCAGCAGATCCTGCCAGGCCGCATCGTCCGCGAGTGGCCGGTCGCATGCGCTGACGCCGCTCAGATCGAGCCCGAGCGCCGGCGGCTGCTCGTCGTTCATCACGCGCCTGACCGCTGCCAGCAGCGCACGGCGCACGCGCACGACGGCCTGGTCCGCGGGCACCAGATGCTCGCGCGAACGGTCGTAGAGCGGGCCCTGGGACAGCCCGATCGTCGCATCCTCGACTTCGACGCCGCGCAGGCCGGTCCAGTTTTCCTGCATCAGCGCGCGGCTCTGGCCGAACGAATCGGCCCAGCTCGCGTTGAACGTGCAGTGCTTGCGATCGTAATACTTCGGATCGTCCAGGCCGAGCAGCTCGACGATCTTCTCCTCGGTGATCGGCGAATCACCGTGCACGACGATGTAGGTGCTCGTGTGCGTGTCGTCCTCAGGCACTTCGAGCACGGTGAACAGAAACGCCGGTGCGGGAATGATGCGGCCGTACGGCACGATGAACGGCACGACGCGCGCGTTGCGTACGCCCGGCTCGTCGGTCTTGCGCAGCGCGACGTAGTGAAAGCCGAACGCCGTGTCCTCGATCTTCAGCGACGGCTCGAGGTCGTTCGACGCGAGCGCGGCCGGATTCACGACGTCCGGATTGCGCGTGAACGCGTCGTCCTTCCAGCCGGGCCGCGCCATGTTGGTGTGCAGCACGCCGACGTGCGAGCTGTCCTCGCCGCCTTCGACCAGTTGCAGGTAGTTGCACGCGACGTTGATGCGCAGCACGACGCGATGGTTCGGTTCCGCGTCCATGAACGCGTAGCGCGAGAACGCGGGCTCCAGTTCCTTCGGGCCGACGTACGCCCATACGATGCCGCCGGCCTCGCGCACCGGAAATGCAGGCGCCTTCATCCGCGCCGCGTACTTCGGGTCCGCATGGTTCGGCGTTTCCATCACGGCGCCGGACACGCTGAACTTCCAGCCGTGATACAGGCAGCGAATACCGCCTTCCTCGACGCGGCCGAGCGCGAGCGACGCGCCGCGGTGCATGCACAGCTCCTCGAGCAGGCCGACCTGGCCGTTCGAGTCCCGGAACGCGACGTATTGCTCGCCGAGCAGGCGCACGCGCAGCGGCGCGCAGTCCGGACCCGGCAGTTGCGCGGACGTGCAGACCGGGTGCCAGTAACGTCGCATCAATGCGCCGCCGGGCGTACCCGGGCCGACGCGGCACAGCATCTCGTTATCTTCGTGGCTCAACATGTCGAACTCCTGTTTCAGCTTGGGTTATGCGTTGCGCTGCGTGCGTGTGCCGGAAGACGACACGATCCGGTGGTGCGGAACCAGCCGTCGCCAGTCCTCGCCCGGGCCGATTTCGCCGGAAATGCCGATCGCGCGGCCCGATTCCGCGTGCAGCGCCGGAATGTCCTGCTGATCGCGCTCCGCGCGCGCACACGCGAGCAGCGTGCGATGAAGCCGGCTGATCGCGAGATCCGCGCTCGACAGCATTTCCCGCGACCGGTCGCGGATCGCGCCGCTCGAGATGCTGCATGCGGCGTCTTCCTGCGTGATGCTGTCGAATCCGGTGAAGTGGCCGTCGCGCTGCGCGCGGCGATCCTGGCGATAGCCGTTCGCAAACGACATCGCCGCCGGCGAGTCGCAGGTGTCGAGCGTCATCCCGTATTTGCGCAGCGTCGGCTCGTCGAGGCCCACGAACTTGAGCTGCGCGCTGCGCAGCGGCTCTTCGCCGACGGGCTTGCCGGCATCCCACCACACGTGGAAGAAATAGCAGCGCTCGTCGTTGATCGGGACTGCTGCGAGCCACACGTCGCCGTTCGCGTTGGCGATGAAGCCCGGCGCAATGAACGACGTGACGCGGGCGATGCGGTTGTCGCCGGCCTGGCGGATCGCGACGTAATGAAAGCCGAAATCCGTCTCGTCCGCCTCGATCGTCGGGGCCGCGTCGAACTGCATGTGCGTGATCTTCCCCGCGTAGTCCAGGTCGGAGTCGTTGGTCTGGGCCAGCGCGGAGCTGTGCAGCACGGTCAGATGCGACGAGTCGACGAGCCCTTCGATCACCTGCACGAAGTTGCAGTTGACGATCGCGCACACGTTGATGCGATGGGCATCCGGCTGGTCCATGAAGGCGCGGTGCGGGAACGGCGGCGCCTT
Organism: Burkholderia sp. BKH01; assembly: GCF_025685725.1. NCBI lineage: Bacteria > Pseudomonadati > Pseudomonadota > Betaproteobacteria > Burkholderiales > Burkholderiaceae > Burkholderia > Burkholderia sp. BKH01. The sequence continues at coordinate 384,571 of NZ_JAOTQT010000004.1, forward strand.
GCCTTCCGGGCCGAGGTACGCCCACATCAGGCCGCCCGCTTCGCGCACCGGGTACGTGCGGCCCCTGATGCGATCCTTGAATTTCGGATCGGGGACGTTCGGCGTTTCGAGCACCGTGCCGTCCACCGCGAATTTCCAGCCGTGATAGATGCAGCGCAGGCCGTCGCCGTCCGCACGGGCGAGCTGCATCGACGCGCCGCGGTGCAGGCAGCCTTCGTCGTACAGGCCGGGCCGGCCGTCCCGGTCGCGCCAGACCACGAAACGCTGCCCGAGCAGCTCGATCGTGTTCGGATCGCCGTTCGGCTGCGGGAGATCGGACGACTGGATCACCGGCAGCCAGAAGCGGCGCATCGCATTGCCCATCGCGGTGCCCGGGCCGGTGCGGCACATCAGTTCGTTATCCTGCTTGGTCAACATGTTGATTCCCTCGTTCCAGATTTCAGCGGGTCGCGAGCGGCGGCATCAGAGATCGAGTACCAGCCGTGCGGTCTTCGCGCGCGAGCAGCACGGCATGAAGCTGTCGTTGCGCGCCTTCTCGTCGTCGGTGAGATAGAGATCCCGATGGTCGGGCTCGCCGGCCAGCACCCTGGTCATGCAGGTGCCGCAAACGCCTTGTTCGCACGACAGCGGCAGGTTGAATCCGGCGTCCAGCAGCGCATGCGCGACGCTTTGGCCGGCACCCACCCGGATCACTTCGCCGCTGCCGTGAATTTCGATTTCGAACGGTGTGTCTTCGTCCGACGGCTCGACCGGCGCCGCCGCGAAATATTCACGGTGCAGATGCGCGTCGCTCCAGCCGAGCGCGCGCGCGGTCTGCAGGATGTGATCCATGAAGCCCGTGGGCCCGCAGACATACAGATGCTTGTCCGCCGACGGCGAGCCGATCGCGGCGCGCGCGTCGAGGTGCTGCGCGGCCGGGCCGTCATCGGCGTGAACCTGCACCCGTGCGTGCGGATCGTCGGCGGACGACATCTGCTGCACACGCTCGACGAATGCCATCCGCGACGGCGAACGGCCGCAGTAGTGCAGCGCGAAAGGCCGGCTTTCGCGCGCCAGTTGCTGGGCCATGCCGAGGATCGGCGTGATGCCGATGCCGCCCGCAAACAGCAGCGACTGCTCGGGGCCGCGGTGCAGCGCGAAGTGATTGCGCGGCGTGCTGATCGACAGCGTGTCGCCCGCGCGGACGTCGTCGTGCAGGCTCGCGGATCCGCCGCGCGATTGCGGATCGCGCAGTACGCCGATGCGATAGCGCGACGGCTCGCCGGGCAGGTCGTACAGCGAGTACTGACGCACGAGCCCGCCCGGCAGGTGCACGTCGATATGCGCACCGGCTTCGAAGTCGGGCAGCCGTTCGTCCGACAGCGACGCGAGTTCATAGCCGACGATGCCGTCGGCCAGCCACGTCTTCGCGGATACGACGACTCGCAGCAACGCGTTCGATGGGGGGGTGTTCCGTTCCATGATGAGTGCTCGTATGAAAGGGGGCGTGCGTCAGGCCGCGATGGGAAGACGGCGCCGGATGACCACCGGAGACGCGCCCAGTTGTTGCTGAACGAGCCAGCGCGCGAGCCCCTGGTCCATCACGCGCACATGCTCGGGAAACCACCCGGCCAATGCGCGGGCAAAGGAACGGACGACCTGCGGCCGGCCTTCGGCCAGCGCGGCGCGAACTTCGTCGGTAGACCGAAGCACGGCCGCGTGTTCGTCGATATGGCAGCCCGCTGAGCCGTAGGCCGTGTCGCGCATCGCGGCGTCTTCGTCACCGAAGTGGCGGTGCGCATGCTCGGCAAACGCGTCGAGCGCACGCCCGAGGTCGTCGTCCGGCGTCGTAAGCAGCGCATTCACGCACTCGACGAATTCGTGGTGCGTGTCGTCCATCGATCCATGACCGAGCGCGTAGTCGTCGCTCCAGACGAAGCCGGCCGTGTCGGCCGATGACGGCATGCTCCGGGGACGGGCGCCCGCCTGATGATCTTCTGAATCTTTCATTTCCATATCTCGCTACCTGAACTGGATCAGACGAATCTCATGTGTCTTCCACGGAAGATAAATAACGATGAGCCGGATGTCGAGTCAGGGAAAACTATGATTGGCCGGAATTTCCCGTGCATGGCCCGTGTGAGCGTCGCTTCGAGCCGGCATAGGGTAATTCACGACCCGGCATTCGGTTGACACGGAAGATGCGCGATTACTATCTTCCGTGGAAGACAAGAATCACATGGAGGCGGCAAAATGAGTCTGCGGACAAATGGGTTTGGAGAACGGCTGGTGCGGCGCAACGCGGTCCGGCTCGGACTTTCGACGCTTGCGGTGTGCGCGTCGGGAGTCGCGCACGCGCAATCGAGCGTGACGCTGTACGGGATCATCGATACCGGGGTCGAATACGTGACCAATGTCGGCCCCCAGAAGCAGAGTGTGGTGAAGGTGCCGCAACTCACCGGGTCGTTGCCGTCGCGGTGGGGCATTCGCGGCAAGGAGGATCTCGGCGGCGGCCTGAGCGCGGTCTTCGTGCTGGAGTCGGGTTTCTCGCCGGGGCAGGGCACGCTGAACCAGAGCGGCCGCCTGTTCGGCCGGCAGGCGTACGTCGGGCTGTCGGGGCGGTGGGGCACGCTGTCGTTCGGCCGTCAGTATTCGCAGATCTATTGGGCGATACCGGGCGATACGATGGGCCCGAACATCTATGCGGCGGGGCTGCTCGACACGTATCTGGCCCAGGCGCGTCTCGACAACACGATCGTCTACAGCATTACGTCGTCGGGCTTCACCTTCGGCGTCAGCTATTCGCTCGGGCGCGATGCGGTGGCGCCCGCGGCCGCCGGCGGATGCGCGGGCCAGTCGCCGACCGACTACCGCGCGTGCAAGACGATCGCCGCGATGCTGAAATACGAGACGGACAGCTGGGGCATCGCGACCGCGATCGACCGGAACAATGGCGGCGGTGGCCCCGGCTCGCCGCTGCCGCGCAGCTCGCAGACCGACACGCGAGCCGTCATCGACGGCTACGTGAAGTTCGGCACCGCGACGATCGGCGGCGGCTTCCTGCACCGCATCGATCACGGGGAGATGGCGCCGGGCGTCGTCGATGCGAGCAGCAACTACTGGTGGATCGGGGCGACCTATCTGCCGGTGCCGAGCGTCGTCCTCGACGCGCAGTTCGGCCATCTCACCGTGAGCGGATACGATGCCGGCGCCTCGGTGATCGCGGCGCGCGCGATGTATCTGCTGTCGAAGCGCAGCTCGGTGTACGTGACGGCGGGGCGCATCTTCAACCAGCGCAACTCCGTGCTCACGATCGACGGCGGCACCGCGGGCACTTCTTCGTGGCCGGCGGCCGGCGTGGATCAGACCGGGGTGATGGTCGGCATTCGTCACATGTTCTGAAGAAACGGCACGCGCATCGCGATGCGTGTGCCGGCGACGGATGTCCTTCGGGATGTCCGGTCGTTGCTGCCCCTCCTGTAGAGAAGATATCTTCCATGGATGGCGTAATTTCGCCTTTCGATGGAGCGCCAGCGCATTGCCTCAATCGATTTCCCATGCGGAAAGCATGAAGAACTCCATTTTTATCGATTATTTGTTTGCGAGTGCTCGTCATTTCGACGCAGGTAAACCACCGTATTGACATCTTCCATGGAAGATACAATGATGCACTCCAGAACCTTGCCGGACGGAGTCCACGCACCAATCGTGGCGAGCCTAGCGCCGGTGAAACACTGGAGACACGTATGAAGATTCAGGCTGGAACATCCGGGCCCGGCGGTGATGCGACGCTGCCGGTCGGTGGGCTTTCCTACGTCAAGGGCGACACGGGTTCCGCGTTGAGCGAACTGACGGTGCCGGCCCTGCTGGCCGAAACCGTGAAGCGCCACGGCGAGCGTCCCGCTGTCGTATTCCGCGCGCAGGGCGTTCGCTGGAACTGGCAGGCGTTCGCCGACGAGGTCGATGCGATGGCGGCCGGCCTGCATGCGATGGGCTTGCGCCGGGGCGACCGTATCGGCATCTGGTCGCCCAACCGGTTCGAGTGGACGGTGACCCAGTTTGCGACCGCCCGGCTCGGCCTGATACTGGTCAACGTCAATCCGGCGTATCGGCTTGCGGAGCTTGAATACGCGCTGAACAAGGTGGGCTGCAAAGCCATTGTCGCGCCGGAGTCGTTCAAGACGTCCCGTTACCTGGACATGCTGCAGACCCTCGCCCCCGAACTGCCGCATTGCGAGCCGGGCGAGTTGCGCGCGGCAAGGCTGCCCGCGCTGCGATGGGTGATTCGCATGGAGGATGTGCGTACGCCTGGCATGCTGACGTATCGGCAGGTGCTGACGCGCGGCGCGGGTGTGTCGATGGTCGAACTGGATGCGATCGCCGCTGCGCTCGATGCCAACGACCCGATCAACATCCAGTTCACCAGCGGCACCACCGGCGCGCCCAAGGGCGCCACGTTGACGCATCGGAACATCATCAACAATGCGCGGTTCGTGGCCGCGGCCATGAACTTGCGGGAAGAGGACCGGCTGTGCGTGCCCGTGCCGCTGTATCACTGCTTCGGCATGGTGATGTCGGTGCTGGCGTGTACGGCCAGCGGCGCGTGCATGGTCTTTCCGGGCGAGGCGTTCGATGCGTCGGCCACGATGGCGGCCGTCAGCGACGAGCGTTGCACCGCGCTGCACGGCGTCCCGACGATGTTCATCGCGCAGCTCGACCACCCGGAATTCGCCAGGCATGATTTCTCCAGCCTGCGCACCGGCATCATGGCCGGCGCGCCGTGCCCGATCGAGGTGATGAAACGCGTCGTGGCGAACATGCACATGACGGAGGTCACCATTGCGTACGGCATGACCGAAACCAGCCCGGTCTCGTTCCAGAGCGCGACGGACGATCCGCTCGACAAGCGGGTTTCGACGGTCGGCCGCGTCCAGCCGCATCTCGAATGCAAGGTTGTCGATGCGGACGGGCGTGTCGTGCCGGTGGGCGAGACGGGCGAACTGTGCACGCGCGGCTACTCGGTCATGCTCGGCTACTGGGATGACGAAGCGCGAACGCGAGACGCGATCCGCGACGGCTGGATGCACACCGGCGACCTCGCGACGATCGACGCCGACGGCTACTGCAATATCGTCGGGCGCGTGAAGGACATGCTCATTCGCGGCGGCGAGAACGTCTACCCGCGCGAGATCGAAGAGTTCCTGTTCCGCCACCCCAAGGTGCAGAGCGTGCAGGTATTCGGCGTGCCCGATCAGAAGTATGGCGAGGAGATTTGCGCGTGGATCGTGCTCAAGCCGGGCCAGGATGCGTCCGAGGACGAGATCCGCGACTTCTGCCGGGACCAGATCGCGCACTTCAAGATCCCGCGTTATATCCGCTTCGTCGAAGAGATGCCGATGACGGTGACCGGAAAGGCGCAGAAGTTCGCCATGCGCGAAAGCATGATCCGGGAACTCGACCTGAATGTAAGCAAAACTGCCTGATCAAGGAGACATACATGAAATCCGTCCGTTTCGAGCGTCGCGATTCCGTCGGCCACATCGTGCTCGCGAACCCGCCGCTCAACCTGATTGCCAGCGCGTTTTCCGAACACCTGAGCGAGGCCATCCACGAGGCCAGCGAATCGAACATCCGGGCGCTTCTCGTCCGCGCAGAAGGCCCGAATTTCAGCCAGGGCGGCGATATCCTCGATTTCATCGACAAGGAATTCAACGCGTGGCGCACCTTCATCAGCGATATGCATCACGCGTATCGCAAGATCGAAGCGCTGCAGATTCCGACCGTGTGTGCCGTGCGCGGCCGGGCCTGGGGCGGTGCGTTCGAACTGGCGCTCGCGTGCGACCTGGTCGTGGCCGCGGATAATGCATCGTTTCGCTGCATCGAGCCGTCGGTCGGCACCATACCCGTCTGCGGTGCGGTTCAACGGATTGCGGAACGAGCGGGGCCGGCGCGCGCGGCGCGCTACGTGATGTTGAGCGAGGTGATGTCGGGCACGACGGCGGGTGAGTTGGGCATCGCCGCATTCGTGGCCCCGGAAGCCGACGTGGAACAAGCCGCGCTGGATCTGGCGATCCGGCTGTCGAATGGCCCGACGCGCTCGTATGCGGCCATCCGCGCGCTGCTGAAAGCCTGGTCCGCGGGTGGTGTGCCGGGTGCCGACCAGGTGGTGCTCGATCTCGGGATGCCGTTGCACAACACCGAGGATGCGCGACGCGGGCGAACGGCGCGCGTCGACGCGATGAAGCGAGGCGTGGAGCCCGAGCCGGTCGTTTTCTACGGCCGCTGATGCGAGACGTTCCACGGGCGGATCGAGCACCGGCACCGGCGCGGCGCCCGCCGCGTCATGCCCGGCAACCGCGGGCGTGAGCGCCGGATTCAGGTTGTCCACCATCGCACGGGGATCGGGATCGTCGCACTGCGTTCCTTCGTCGTTGCTTGGGCGATGTTCACCGCCCGTTACCGAAGCGCGCCTGGATGAGCTTCGCAGACCTGTGACGCTTCGACGAACCTGGCCGCGATCCCGGCCTGCGTCGGATCGCGGGCCCCCGTGCCTGTTTTAGCGCCCGGGACGCCCGTTGCGCGTTGCGCGACATCGAATCCTGCGGCGCGACCGGGATCGCGACAGCGCGGGTTTCTCACGACCGTACGGACGGTCACATTCCAATCCACGGTCTTTCCGCCGATCTCGTCGCGCAGGTGCGCCAGGGGCGTCCCGGGCGTGCCGGCAACAGACGAGGTCGACGCGCCTGATGCGGGCAACGCACTCGATCGCCGTGCAAATCATCCGTACGGCGCCGTACGTGGATCGAGCGCGTTGCACTTGCCCGGCGCTTACGGCACGGCATCGGGCGATCCGGCGCGTGCCCGGCGGGCAGGTCAGCACGAAACGTGCCCGAAGACTGTTCTTCAGCGTACCGACTCGCCGGGCCCCGCGATGCACGATGACGTTCGTCGCATTCTTCTGCCGGGAGCGGTTCATGAAATATCCGATCTATATCACGCGGCGCGGGAATCCCCGCTATCGCGGCGCGCTTGCGGATTTTCCCGAAGTCGACGTGGAGGGCGACTCGTATGGCGAGTTGCAGGCGGCCGCCGCGCAACGGGTCATGGCCCGCTATGACCGGTCCGCGCGCCTCGTTCCGCCGCCGACCACGGATATGTCGGTATTGCAGGCGTCGGAGCCCGATGCCGGCGACGGGATCTGGCGGTTCTTCGACATCGACCTGACCGGGGTGACGTCGAGTTCCGTGCGGATCGAGCTGTGCCTGCCGAAGCGCATCGTGCACGACATCGATCGGACGGCGAGCGCGCTGCACACGACTCGCGATGCATTCGTGTCGATGGCGTGCGAGCACGCCGCCGACCGATCCGCTCAGCACGACGGCTTGCGTGGCGAACCCGTCGCGACATCGCTGCCGGAAGCGGTTTGACGGCCCGGGCGCGCCTGGCCGAGCGGTGCTGCCATCTGGGAGAAAGCCTGTTGAAGATTCACGTTGCGCGCGTGTCGCGACGCCGGACCTCGCCGTGGAGCAATGCCCGGCCGATTCGCGAGGAGTTCTTCGGCGACGAGCGACTGGCGCAGCATGCGGGCAGCCTGGCTCGCGCGCAGAAGGTGTTGCCCGGTGCGGCGTCGGTCCCGTCGCTGGCGACCCGGCTGAAGGACAACGCGGATCATCTGCTGAAGGCCTACCGGAACACGGTGGCCGCAGACGCGCGCGGCGAGGAAATCACGCCCGCGGCGGAATGGCTGCTCGACAACTACTATCTTGTCGCGGAACAGGTGCGGCAGATCCGCGACGATCTTTCCCCCCGCTATTACCGGCAACTGCCCAAACTGAGCAACGGCCCGTTCGCCGGTTATCCGCGCGTGTTCGGGATCAACTGGTCATTCGTCGCCCATACCGACAGTCGTTTCGATCCCGATGCGCTATGCCGTTTCATGCTTGCCTATCAGGCCGTGGAACCGCTGACGATCGGCGAACTGTGGGCGGTGGCGATCACGCTGCGGATCGTGCTGATCGAAAACCTGCGGCGACTCGCGGATCAGATCATCGACGACCGGCGCGCGCGGCTCGACGCCGACGCGCTCGCGGATCGCCTGCTCGGCGAAGGCGGGCAGGCGCGGGTGGAGACGGCGCCGCTCGTCGCCCGTTACGAGCAGGCCGTATTGCACGATGCGTTCGCGGTGCAGCTGATTCAGCGGCTGCACGATCCCGATCCGGCCGTCGCGCCGGCACTGGCGTGGCTGCATCGGCACCTGGCGGCGCGCGGCGCGACGCCGGACCAGATCGTTGCGTCCGTCAACCATCAGCAGGGCGCGGCCAGCCTGACCGTGCGCAACGTGATCACCAGCATGCGGCTGATTTCGGAGGTGGACTGGACCGATCTGTTCGAGCGCATCAGCCTGGTCGATCAGGTGCTGCGCAGCCACCCGGGCTTCGCGGAGATGGATTTCCCCACGCGCAACCTGTATCGCGACGCGGTCGAAGCGCTTGCGCGCGGCGCGCCGGTCAGCGAACTCGAGATTGCCCGCCGCGTCGTCGCCGATGCGGCGGCGCAGGGTGCGAGCCGCGCGCCGGTCGCAGGCGCGGCGCCGGGCCGCGAGACGGACCCCGGTTACTACCTGCTGGCCGACGGCCGCGCCGCGCTCGAAGCGGAGATCGGCTATCGGCCGCCCGTTGCGCTGTGGTTGCGGCGCCTGACCCGCCACGCGGGTCTCGGCGGTTATCTCGCCCGTATCGGGCTGATCGCCGCACTGCTGCTGGCGGGCATGCTGGCGTGGCTCACGCGCGTCGAACCACCCGGCCACTGGCTGATCTGGCTCGGCCTCGCCGGCCTGCTGCCGGCGCTCGATGCCGCGCTCGCGCTCGTCAATCGCAGCGTGATGCGCGATGTCGGCGCGAAGATCCTGCCCGGCCTCGCATTGCTCGACGGCATCCCGCCGGACCTGCGCACCCTGGTCGCCGTGCCGGTGCTGCTGACGACGGAAGCGGCGCTCGCCGAGCAGATCGAGCAACTGGAAATTCACCATCTGGCGAGCCCCAACGGCGCGCTGTACTTCGCATTGCTCTCCGACTGGGTAGACGCACCCGCCCCGCACGCCGACGGCGACGACGGGCTGCTGGCATTCGCGTCGGCCGGCATCGACCGGTTGAATGGCCTCTATCCGGCGGCGCCGGGCGAAGGCGAGCGCTTTCTGCTGCTGCACCGCAAGCGCGTGTGGAACGACGGCGAACGGTGCTGGATGGGCTGGGAGCGCAAGCGCGGCAAGCTGCACGAGCTGAACCGGTTGCTGCGCGGGGCGCAGGACACGACGTTCGTCGCGCCGGCAGGCCGGCCGCCGCGCGTGCCGCCGGACGTGCGCTACGTGATCACCCTCGATGCCGATACGCGGCTGCTGCGCGATACCGTGCGCCGCCTGGTCGGCAAGATGGCGCATCCGCTCAACCGGCCGCTATTCGACTCGGCGAGCCGGCGCATCGTCGAAGGCTACGGCGTCCTTCAGCCGCGCGTCACGTCATCCCTCGCGAGCGGCGACGAGGGCTCGCTGTTCCAGCGCGTGTCGTCGAGCGCGCACGGCATCGATCCTTACGTGTCGGCCGTGTCGGATGTCTATCAGGACCTGTTCGACGAAGGCTCGTATGCGGGCAAGGGCATCTACGACGTCGATGCGTTCGAGGCGGTGCTCGCCGGCCGCGTGCCGGAGAACACGGTGCTCAGCCACGATCTGTTCGAAGGCATTTTCGCGCGGGCCGGGCTGGCGTCGGATATCGAGGTCGTCGAAGCGTCGCCGTCCCGCTACGACGTCGCGGCCGGGCGCCTGCACCGATGGGCGCGCGGCGACTGGCAGCTCCTGCCGTGGTTGATTTTCGGCCATGAGCCGCTGACGGCGGTCGGCCGCTGGAAGATGCTGGACAACCTGCGCCGCACGCTCACGGCACCCGCGATGCTGGTCGCGCTGCTGGCCGGGTGGATGCTGCCGCTGCCCGCGTCGCTCGCCTGGAGCGCGTTCGTGCTGATGACGATCGCGCTGCCGTTCCTGTTGCCCGTATTGAGCGGGCTGGTGCCGCGCTGGCGGCGCACGCACGTGAAGATGACCACGCGCAGCGTGCTTCATGCGTGGTCGACGGAGCTGCGGTTCGCGTTGACGCGGTTCGGCCTGTCGATCGTCATGCTGCCGCAGCAGGCGTGGTCGATGGGCGACGCGATCGCGCGCACGCTGTTTCGCGTGGGGATCAGCCGTCGCCACCTGCTCGAATGGACCACGGCGGCCGAAGCCGGTGCGCGCGAGCGGCGGACCCTGGCGCTCACCTATCTGCAGATGCGCGGCGGCGTGACGCTCGCGCTGCTGGGTGCGGCCGCCGGCGTGGCGGCGGGCTGGCGCTTCGATCGTCATGCGGGCTGGCTGGCCGTTCCGTTCGCGCTGGTCTGGCTCGCGGCGCCCGCGATCGCCTACTGGCTGAGCCGCGCACCGCGGCCGGCGGGCGAGCTCGCGGTGGCGCCGCACGATGCGCGCCAACTGCGGCGCGACGCGCGCCGGACCTGGCGTTATTTCGAGACCTTCGTGACGGCCGACGATCAGATGCTGCCGCTGGACAATTTCCAGGAGGACCCGAAGCCCGTTGTCGCACACCGGACCTCGCCCACCAATATCGGGCTGTACCTGCTGTCCGCCGTCAGCGCCCGCGAGTTCGGCTGGCTCGGCACGCTGGACGCGGTGTCGCGGCTGGAGGCGACCCTCGCGACGATGCGGCTGATGGCGCGCTATCGCGGCCATTTCTACAACTGGTACGACACGCGCGACCTGCGGCCCCTCGAGCCGCGGTACGTGTCGTCGGTCGACAGCGGCAATCTCGCCGGCCACCTGATCGCGCTCGGCAACGGTTGCCGCGCGTGGGCGAATCAGCCCGCCGGCGTGGGGCGGCAGGCCGCGCATGAAGGGATCGGCGATACGCTCGCGCTGTTGCACAACGCGGTGTGCCGGGAAGGCGACGCCCGGACGGCCTTGCACGGCGAATTCGAACGGGCCGCGGCCGAGCTGGAGGAGGCGCTCGCCGCGCCGGCCGGGGACGACGGCGCACCGGACGGCCGCGCCGCGTCGGAATGGCCTGCGATCACGATCCTCGCCGCGACGGTCGCCGATGTCGCGCGTGCGCTGATGGACGATATCGGCCGGGTGCGGGGCGGCGACGTCGACGACGTGCTGTTCTGGGCGCAGGCGCTGGAGCATGCGGTGCAGGGGCATTGCCGCGACGCGACGCGCACGCCGGACGAAGCGGACGTGTTGAACAAGCGTCTTCGTGCGCTGGCCGATACCGCGTTGCAGATGGCCTATGCGATGGAGTTCGGCTTTCTGCTCGACCCGGTGCGGAATCTGCTGTCGATCGGCTATGCGGTGGCCGACGGACGGCTCGATCCGGGCAACTACGATCTGCTGGCGTCGGAGGCTCGCCTGGCGAGTTTCGTCGCGATCGCGAAGGGCGATGTCCCGGCGCGGCACTGGTTCCGGCTCGGCCGCCTGGCGACGCCGATCGGGCACGGCGCGGCGCTGATCTCGTGGTCGGGATCGATGTTCGAATACCTGATGCCGTCGCTGGTGATGCGCGCGCCGGGCAGCAGCCTGCTCGCGCGTACCAATCACCTGGTGGTGCGTCGGCAGATCGCCTATGCCGACGGCTTGCGCCTGCCGTGGGGCATGTCCGAATCGGCGTACAACACGCGCGACATCGAGCTGACCTATCAGTATTCGAGCTTCGGCGTGCCGGAGTTGGGGCTCAAGCGCGATCTCGACCAGAACCTGGTGGTCGCGCCCTATGCGACCGCCCTCGCGGCGATGGTCGCGCCGGACGCCGCCGCGCGCAACTTCGAGCGGCTGCGCGCGGCCGGCGCGTGCGGGCGCTTCGGCTTCTACGAAGCGCTCGACTACACGCCCGCGCGCGTGCCGGAAGGCATGCCGGTGGCCATCGTGCGGGCGTTCATGGCGCATCACCAGGGCATGTCGATCGTGTCGATCGCCAATGCGTTGCTGGGCGGGCGCATTCGCGCGTTCTTCCACGGCGAGCCGGCCGTCCGCGCCACCGAGCTGCTGTTGCAGGAGCGGGTGCCGGGCCGGGTCGCGGCAGGGCGGCCGCGGGTCGACGCGAGCCCCGCCGGCAGGATGCATGGCATCGATGCCGGCGTCGCGCGGCGTCTGCTGTCGGCGGACGATCCCGCGCCCGTCACGCATCTGCTGTCCAACGGCCGCTACGCCGTGATGCTCACGGCCGCGGGTTCCGGCTACAGCCGCCGCGACGATCTGGCCGTCACGCGCTGGCGGGAAGACGCGACGCGCGACGATTGGGGCAGCTATCTGTATCTGCGCGACGTCGACAGCGGCGACGTCTGGTCGGCCGCGTGGCAACCCACCGGCGTGGCGCCGGACAGCTACGAAGTGACGTTCACCGAGGATCGCGCCGAGTTCGTGCGGCGCGACGGCACCTTGACGACGTCGCTCGAGGTGGTGGTATCCGCCGAGGACGACGCGGAGGTGCGGCGGGTGTCGGTGGCCAATGCGGGCACCCGCGCCCGCGTGATCGAATTCACGTCCTACGCGGAAATCGTGCTCGCGCCGCCCGCCGCCGATCACGCTCACCCCGCGTTCTCGAAGCTGTTCATCGAGACCGAGTACGTGCCGGCGTCCGGCGCGCTTCTGGCGACGCGGCGCAAGCGCGCGCCGAACGAGGCGGAGGTCTGGGCCGCCCATCTGGCGGTGACGTCCGGCGAAACCGTCGGCGCGGAAGAATTCGACACCGATCGATTGCGCTTCATCGGGCGCGGGCGCGGCATTCGCCTGCCGCTTGCGCTGACCGAACGGCGTGCGCTGGGCGCTTCCGAAGGCGCGGTGCTGGACGCGGCGTTCACGTTGCGGCGGCGGCTGCGCATCGAGCCGGGCGCGAAGGCGAGCATCGCCTACTGGACCATCGTCGCGGATTCGCGCGCGCAGCTGCTCGACCTGGTCGACAAGCATCGCGACGGCGAATCGTTCGCGCGTGCGGCGATGCTCGCGTGGACCCAGGCGCAGGTGCAACTGCGGCATAGCGCGGTGAGCCTCGACGAGGCCGCGTTGTTCCAGCAGCTGGCCGGATACATGCTCTACAGCGATGCGTCGATGCGGCCGGGTTCCGCCGCCCTGCTGCGCCATGCGGCGGCGGTGTCGGCGGCGGGCGGCGTGGGCGCGTCGCCGCTATGGACGCATGGCGTATCGGGGGATCTGCCGATCCTGCTGGTGCGGATCGACGACATCGAGCACATCGCGATGGTGCGGCAGCTGATCCGCGCGCACGAGTACTGGCGGATGAAGCGGCTCGAGGTCGATCTGGTCATCGTCAACGAGCGCGCGGCGTCATATGTGCAGGATTTGCAGGCGGCGCTCGAGGGGCTGGTGCGGGCCCGGCAGCAGCCGGCAGAAGCCGGGCGCGGCAGTATTTTCGTGCTGCGCGACGACCTGATGGCGGCGGCGGCGCGCGCGCTGTTTCCGTCGGTCGCGCGAGCCGTGCTCGCCGCGCGCAACGGCCGGCTGGTGGACCAGTTGCGCCGCCTCGCGGGTTCACCGCCGCCCGCCCGCGCGGATGCCGCGCGCCAGCCGCTGCCACCGCCCACGATTGCGCCGCCGAAGGGCGGGCAGGCCGGCGCCGGTCTCGAATACTTCAACGGCATCGGCGGTTTCGCGCGCGGCGGCCGCGAATACGTCGTGATCCTGCAGCCCGGTCAATGCACGCCGATGCCGTGGGTCAACGTCGTCGCGAATCCGTCATGCGGCTTCCTGACCTCGGCGGAGGGGGGCGGCTATACCTGGGTGACGAACAGCCGCGAGCATCCGCTGACGCCATGGTCGAACGACCCGGTCACCGATCCGCCCAGCGAGGTGTTCTATGTCCGCGACGACGAGACCGGCATGCGCTGGGGGCCGCAGGCGGGCGCGATCGGCGACGATGCGCCGGGCGCGACCGCTTTCGTCGCGAGTCATGGCCAGGGCTACAGCCGGTTTGCGCATACCGCCGCCGAGGTCGCCGTCGAATTGCTGCAGTTCGTGCCGCTGGCCGATCCCGTCAAGATTTCCCGCCTGAGCTTGCGCAACCTGTCGGACCGGACCCGCCGGCTGTCCGTCGCGACCTATGCGGAGTGGGCGCTGGGCGCGTCGCGCAGCGCCGCGGCGCCGCACACCGCGAGCGAGATCGACCCGGCCACCGGCGCGCTGTTTGCCCGCAACGACTGGAGCCAGGCATATCGCGGCAGGGTGGCGTTCGCCGATCTGTGCGGCCTGCAAACCGCCTGGAGCGCGGACCGGCGCGAGTTCATCGGCCGCAATGGCGTGCTGAGCGATCCGGCCGGTTTTCCGGGCAGCGTCGGTGCGCCGCCGCTGTCGGGCCGGGTCGGCGCCGGGCTCGATCCGTGTGCCGCGTTGCAGACCACGGTCGACCTCGAACCCGGCGGTGTCGTCGAAATCGTCTTGCTGCTCGGCGAAGGCGCGGATGCGGCGGCGGCGCGACAGTTGATCGAGCATTACCGTCAGGCGGACCTCGACGCGATATTCGCCGCCGTGACGGCGTTCTGGGACGAGACGCTCGGCGCGCTCCAGGTCGAGACGCCGGACCGCGCGATGGACCTGATGCTGAACCGCTGGCTGCTGTACCAGACGCTGTCGTGCCGGATCTGGGCGCGTGCGGGCTTTTACCAGGCCGGCGGCGCGTACGGTTTTCGCGACCAGCTGCAGGACGGCATGGCGCTCGCGGTTGCCCGCCCGGCCCTGACGCGCGAGCATCTGCTGCGGGCGGCGGCGCGCCAGTTCCCGGAGGGCGACATGCAGCACTGGTGGCTGCCTGAAAGCGGCAGCGGCGTACGCACGCGGATCTCCGACGACCGCGTCTGGCTCGCCCATGCGGTCGCGCACTACGTCGACGTCAGTGGCGACGGGGCGATTCTCGACGCGTCGATCCCGTTCATCGACGGGCGGCCGCTGGCCGCCGACGAGCAGGACGCGTTCTTCATCCCGCGCATCTCGGAAACGAGCGCGTCGCTGTTCGAGCATTGCGTGCGCGGGCTGGAGTCCAGCCTCGCGCATGTCGGCGAGCATGGCCTGCCGCTGATCGGCACGGGCGACTGGAACGACGGCATGAACCGCGTCGGCGAGGCCGGGCGGGGCGAAAGCGTCTGGCTCGGGTGGTTCCTGCATGCGACCCTCACGGCGTTCGCGCCGCTCGCCGCGGCGCGCGGCTCGGGCGATCTGGCGGCGCGCTGGCTGACGCGCGCCGACGCGTTGCGCGACGCGCTCGCCGATGCGGGGTGGGATGGCGAATGGTATCGGCGCGGCTACTTCGACGACGGTACGCCGCTCGGCTCGGCCGGCAACGCCGAATGTTCGATCGACGCGATCGCGCAGTCGTGGAGCGTGCTGTCGGGCGCGGCGGACCCGGCGCGCGCCACGCAGGCGATGGACGCGCTGGACGCGCGGCTGATCCGCCGCGACGATGGCCTGGCGCTGCTGTTCGCGCCGCCGTTCGATCGTTCGCCGGTCGATCCCGGCTATATCAAGGGCTACCCGCCGGGCATCCGGGAAAACGGCGGCCAGTACACGCATGCGGCCACGTGGTCGGTGCTTGCGTTCGCGCAAATGGGGGACGGCGATCGCGCCGCGAAGCTGTTCGCGCTGCTCAACCCGGTCAATCGCAGCCGCACGCGCAGCGGCGCGAATCGCTATCGGGTGGAGCCGTACGTGGTCGCGGCCGACGTCTATTCGGTCGCGCCGCATGTCGGCCGCGGCGGATGGACCTGGTACACGGGCTCGGCGGGCTGGCTGTATCGCGCGGGCGTCGAAGGCCTGCTCGGCCTGCGCAGGCATGGCGACATGCTGTCCATTCAACCGTGCATACCGCGATCCTGGCCGGGCTTCAGGGCCACGCTGCGCCACGGGGCGTCGCACTACGACATCGTCGTCGAGAATCCGGACGACGTCAGCAGCGGCGTGTCGCGTCTCGTCGTGGATGGCGTGCGGCTCGCCACCGGCGAGGCGGCGGTGCGGCTCGTGGACGACGGGCGGCGCCATAGCGTGGTCGTGACGCTGGGGGCTGCGCAGGCGGTGCTGCTGTGAGCCGGCAGGCCGGCATCCCGGCCGGTACGTTAGCGGACGGACTTTGCGCAATTTACCGCCCATCATGAAACATGAACCGACGTCCCGAATTTGATCGGGATGTCGGCGCATGGGCTTCCGTGCGTCGTGCCGGGTCGGACGGCGCGGCGGCAACCCGAGGAGATGATCATGAGAAAGCTACATTCCATGGCTGTCGAGATGGCGATAGTGACCATGACGGTTGTCGTGCTGGCGGGTTGCGGCGGTATGTCTCGCCGCGGAACGGATACCGTGATCGGGGCGGGTGTCGGCGGCGTCGCCGGTGCGGTCCTGACGGGCGGCAGTGCGTTGGGCACGGTTGGCGGTGCGGCTGTCGGCGGGGTTGTCGGCAATCAGGTCGGGAAATAGGCCGGCCGGTTGAAGGGTAGGGAAGCGGCACGCGCACGCGCCGTCACGGCGAAGCGCGCGCGGATAGGTGCGTGGCGCGGAGTGCGACCGGTATGTCGGCATTTCTCCTGAACGGTGAGCTGAAGCTGTCCTGGTGGCAGCTTGCGTGGGTCGTGTTCGCACTCACGCATGTCACCATCATCAGCGTGACCGTGTACCTGCACCGCTGCCAGGCGCACCGGGCGCTGGATCTGCACCCGTGCGTCAGTCACTTCTTCCGGTTCTGGCTGTGGTTGACGACCGGCATGCTGACCGCGCAGTGGGTCGCGGTGCATCGCAAGCATCACGCGCGAAGCGAGACCCCGGAAGACCCGCATAGCCCGCGCACCCGCGGCCTCGCGACCGTGCTGCTGCGCGGCGCGGAACTGTACCGGGCGGAAGTGCGGAACGAGGAAACGCTGCGCCGATATGGATCGGGTACGCCGGACGACTGGCTCGAACGCCACGTCTATGACCGCTATCCGAATCTCGGCGTCGGGCTGCTGGTCGTGATCGACGTCGGGCTGTTCGGGCTGCCCGGCGTGGCGGCGTGGGCGATCCAGATGATGTGGATTCCGTTCTGGGCCGGTGGCGTGATCAACGGTTGCGGCCACTTCAGCGGTTATCGGAATTTCGCGACGCCCGATGCGAGCACCAACCTTTTCCCGCTGGGCATCCTGATCGGCGGAGAAGAGTTGCATAACAATCACCACGCATACGTGACGTCCGCCAGGCTGTCGAACCGCTGGTTCGAGTTCGACATCGGCTGGCTGTACATCCGCCTGCTGGCGGCATCGAGACTCGCGACCGTTCGGCGAGTCACGACGAAGCCGTGCCTGCTCCCGAACAAGGCAGTGATCGACGACGCGACGCTGCAAGCGGTCATCCGCAACCGGCATGCGGTAATGGCCGCTTATGCGCGCATGCTCGAACTCGCCTGCCGTCGGGAGTTGCGCCGCATCAAGGACATGAGCCGCGACGACAAGCGCGCGTTCGCGCTCGGCATGAAACGCTGGCTGCGCCAGGCCTGGGGCCATCGGGACAAGCCCGATTTGCGGGCGCTGACGAGCCCCAATGCGAACCGGCGAATGCGCGTGTACGTGGACATGCATGACGCGTTGCTCGAGTTATGGGCGTGGTCAAACGCATCGCACGAGCAATTGCTGATTCAGTTGCAGGATTGGTGCCGTGGCGCGGAGCAGAGCGGCATCAAGGCGATCGCCGATTTCTCGATGCGCCTGCGCCGGTATGCGTGATCGCGGCACGCCTGCGTGCGATGCGATGCAGGATCGGCGTGCAACGGTGCGCAGTTCATTTCACTCGATTGTCGGGACACGAATAACGCCACTTGCTCGCATTGGAATTGATGCCGGCAGCCTGGCGGATACGCTTTTCGGCGCGTTCGACGTCGGCACGGGCCAGATCGTCCCGCTGCTTTTGCCGGGTCGCGTCATCGCGCCGATCGATCGAGGTGCTTGAGTAAGATTTCATGGATTGCTCCTGAGTGAGGTGTGCTCGCGTCGCGAGACGCCGCGTCGAGCCGGATGCGGCGGACGGATCAGATCGCGGTAGCAGGCGATCCTGCCATCCACGATGTCCTTGCCGAATTGCATCGCCAGGTCGATTGCGAGCACCGCCGTTTGCAGAGTGCCATGCTCGAAAACGGTCGAGTAACACGTTGCCGTTGCCGAGGTCGCTTCAATCGTGTCAATGCGTACGAATGAAGCAGAACGCTACGGGCCGGGGGCGTGGGGATCGCCGAACAGCGGGAACAGGATTTGCGAATAGGCACGCAGTTCACGTCTGCGATATTTGACAGTGGGGAGGGTCATGATGTGCCCCTGACAGAGCAACCGTTGGCACCGAAGGATTCAAGGGCGCCGATGCCTTGACAACAAGCCGGCAGGTGTCTGCAGTGTGCGCGCCCGATACCGGTTTGGCAACGAACACATCGGATGCCGAAGCATATTTCGATGCAGATGAATCGCCGGTTTCCAATACGGCAATTGCGGTGCCGGAATAACCCGCTTCAGAATAGTTGATACCGTACAGACGCAGGCGTTTTGCACGATTTACCATGAACTCGATACCGAGGAGGCCGCCATGTGCATCCCACTTTCACCCGAGGTCGTCGAGACCCTCAAATCGCTTGATCGAATTCCGGCTTCCCAAGCCGATATACCGCGCGCGATAGCCAATGAACTGTTGATTCACGGGCTTGCGTACGAGTCGCGCACCGGCGGCTCGATCAATATGACGGCCGCCGGCCGGCTATGGCTGAATCGGTGCGCCGATTAGCGCGCGTTGACCGGACGAGACGGGAGTTTTGTTGCGTACAACGCTCCATGGACAAGTGAGGCAATGATGAAAATCCAATCTACACGATGGTTTCCGCTCGACCGATATGCGCCTGTTCGCGACGGATGGTATGAGGTTCGACTGGTAAACGGCGACACGGCATTTGCGAAGTTCGGCGACGGCGAATGGACCGAAAAGCCGGTGCTCGCCTTTACGCGCTGGCGAGGCTTGCGCTCCGATCCGGCCAAGTCGGGCGACCAGGAGACGTTTGCCGCGGATGCGACCGCAGCGGAGGGTATACGGGACGCGTGGGATGCGTTCTTTCCCGGCGTCGGAGACGAGCAGCACAAACCACGTGCCGCCGCGCACGGCCATCATGCCCGACGCATTGCGGCATCGTGACGGTCGGTCGGGAAGCGGGTATCGCCGGATGCATCCACGCACGCGCCGTCGATACCCGCCGAATCCGCGGCATGTTGCCCGTTCGCGCGAACGCCCTACGGACGCTTCTTGAATTGTTCTTTCACGTCGCCGAATGACGCCTGTGTCTTGCCGGCGACCTGCTCGATCTTGCCGTGCATTCTGGTCGATCTATTTCCGATGACCTTGCCGACCATTACCTTCAGCTTGCCTTTCGCTTCCGCGATGCGGCCTCTCACCTGATCCCTGTTCATGACATTGCTCCTTGACATGGGGCGCCCGTTTCACCGGTACGAAACCCGGAACCATCGAAGCGTCGTATCGGGCGCTTTGGCGCGGGACACTCAGGATGCCCTGACACACAGTGCATGCGATCGTGACGGAAGTCGGTACGATGCCGTACGCGAATCGGCGCCGACGCGCCAGCGGCTGCATGCGGGCGGCGCTCGCGGCGATCGCCGCGAAGAGGGCTTGTATATGTTGTCTGTTTTGGCACGCTCGGTACGTTTTCGTACCGCATTCGCATTCGCATTTGCCCGTGTGCAACGTCAGTATATCCACAAGCAATCCGCGGCGAATCATGCTGCGACGAACATTTCCATCAGGTGCGCCGGGATCGATCCTTGCTATCGGTGCAGTAGTTCCGGGATGCACGACGACCGGCACCGCCGACGCCTGTGGCAGCCAGATCGACCAACGCCACACCATCGACGCGGGCGCCGGCCCGACCCTTGCGCACCCTTGCACGACTGCCGAAGGCTTGCGTGTCGCCCGGCTCAAGCCGCTGTAACGAACGTCGGAGGCAGGGCGGCTTTGTATTCATGTGTTGTTTTCAATCTTGCGGAGGGCGTATGCACATCCTCACGAGCGCGGGGCCACTGGTTTCGCTGATCGCCGGCATTCTGATTCTGGTGGTGCCCCGTCTGTTGAATTACATCGTTGCGATCTACCTGATCGTCATCGGGTTGCTCGGGCTGTTCGGCGGACATATCCACTGAGCCGGGCCACAGACGAAAAAGCGGGTTTCGAACCTTGCAGGCGGCACCCGCGATCGTCGGCCGCTGCCGTTGACAGGTCCGCACGGTGTCGACCGCGCAGCGATGTGCGGGCCCGTTGCCCGATTGCACCGTCGCGTACCGATTGCAATCGACGTGCGCGGCCGGAACGATGTGCCGCGACGTTCGCGATTTCACGCATAGCGGCGCATCAGCGGCGCCGCTGAAATGCCGTGCAGCACGATCGACACGGCGATGATGGCCAGTACCCACGGCACCAGCGGCAACAGGTCCGCGCGCGGCCCTTGCTCCAGAGCCAGCATCAGGTAATACAGCGAACCCACGCCGCGAATGCCGAACCAGCTGATCAAGCGGCGCTGGCGGTGCGACGCCCGGGAGCCGATCAGCGCGAGCTGGATGGCGGCCGGCCGGATCACGAACAGCAGTGTCGCGACCACGGCCGCGCCCGTCCAGGTCAGCATGTCGGCCCAATAGCGTGAGACGAGTGCGCCGATCAGCAGGATCAGCACGGCTTCGGCGATGTGTTCCAGCTCGGCCGTGAATCCCATGACCGATTCCGCGACGAACGCATGGGCTTTGTCGGGATCGGTGGCGGTGGCCTCGACATCCTCGCTGTCCACGACGCCGACCGTCTCCTTCGGCGTCTTCCGGCCGCTGGTTCGATGCTCGACGCGCCGCATCGCGACACCCGCCGCGAACACGGCCAGGAACCCGTAGCCGTGAATGGCGAGCGCCACGCCGTACGACAGCATGATCAGGCCCAGCGCGAAGAACCCTTCGAGGCCGAGTGCCTGTCCGTGCCGGCTGCGCAGGAAGGCGACGAGCCGGGCAGTGGCTAAACCGAACAGCCAGCCGGCGCCCACACCGGACGCGATGCCCCATGCAATGCCGCCGACCATGCTCCAGTGAAGCGCCGACGTCGTGCCGGAGCCGCACAAAAGCAGGCCGAGCACCGCGCACGGGTAGGCCGTGCCGTCGTTGATCCCGCCTTCGCCGGACAACGAAAAACGCACCAGCTCGACGTCGCCCGCGTCGCGCACGCCGACGTCATGAGCGAGCACGGGGTCCGTCGGCGCGATCATCGCGCCCAGCAGTACCGCGACGCCGAGACTCACATGCAACACCAGCACGCCGAGCGCGGCGATCGACGCGACGGTGAGGATCATTGCGACGACGCCGAGCCGCAGCGGCAGCATCCAGCGGCGATCGGCGGGCGGGACACGCAGCTTCAGGCCGATCGCGAACAGCGAGATCAGCAGGCCGATTTCGGCAGCGATGCGCAATTGCGTGACGTCATCCGGCAATGTCATCAAAAGGAAGCCGGTGCCGGCCGGCCCGATCAGAAAGCCGATCCCGAGATACACCATGGCCGCGCTCAACGGCAGGCGCTCGAGCGACGATCCGATGAGTCCCATGAAAATCAGCAGGGCTCCGAAGATGAGGCATCCGATCGTTTCGGTCACGTTGATTATCCCGCATGGGTAAGGCCGCGCTCGCCGCGCGTCGATGGCCCTTATTCTCATGCTCGAGCGTCGCGCGGGCAAGCCGATCGCGCCCGGAGTATGGCCGGCTCGTCGGCCGACACCGGAACGCGAGGCGCTACGCCGCGTAGCGTGTTCGGGCGTTCGGGCGTTTCCTGCAGGCGGGGCGCCCGCAACCCGCCGACCGCGCGCCGGCAGTCATTGCTCTGTTATCGGTCTCCGGACCAATAACCGTGCTTGCCGTAGAACTCATGCAACTCGATCTCGTAGCTTCGATGAACGAGCTGCGAGTCGTCGTATACAGGGCTGCGGCGGATCGCGTCGCGCGTGAGCGTGGTCGATACCGTTTCCGTGGGCCAGTCCACCTGGTCGAGCCAGTGAGTCGCGATCAGCACTTCCTTGCCCGTCGACCACCAGCTCGACGTGTCGATCGCCAGATAGCGGATCACCCAGGCTTCTTCATCGTAAATGAAGTCGGACACGTGACCGATATGTCCGTCCTTGACTTCGAGCCGATATCCGTCGACCTCGCCGGTGCTGTGCAGATGCGTATCCGGCGCTGCGCTGGGCGGCGCGGTGCGCGAGACAAGCGGATCGCCCGCTTCAGGGTCCTGCGATGGCCCGGCGGGATCGAAAGCCGGGTACGCGCCCATTCCCCAAAGATTCGGGCCGCCCCAGTAAGTCGGGTAGTTGTAGTAACGCAGGTACTCGATCTCGTGCTGGCGCGATACCGGCTTGTGCGTGTCGAGATTCGGGCTGTCCCTCACCTGCTGTTGCGTGAGGTTGACGTATAGCGTGCGGGTTTCGGGTTCGGCATGCGTGACGGAATACGGCGAGATCAGCACCGGCCTGTCGTGCAGCCAGTCGCCCGTCTCGACGACGAGGTAGCGGATGCACCAGTTGTCATCGTCGAAATAGGCCTGGTGGATGTGCCCGATATCTCCGTCCTTCGCTCGAACGGTATCTCCGTGCAATCTTCGGATGCTTCGCAACATGATGTCCTCGCGAGAGCGATGCTCGGCACG
Source organism: Burkholderia sp. BKH01 (assembly GCF_025685725.1). Taxonomy (NCBI): domain Bacteria; kingdom Pseudomonadati; phylum Pseudomonadota; class Betaproteobacteria; order Burkholderiales; family Burkholderiaceae; genus Burkholderia; species Burkholderia sp. BKH01. Next base: position 407,321 of record NZ_JAOTQT010000004.1, read on the forward strand.
TCGGTGATCCGGCTGGCTGCCCGCCGAGCGGTGGCACCCGGCCGTTCGTCCGCCGCTGCGGAGCGATTCCTGCCGATCGCGTCCGCCCGGACGGCCGGCATGTTTTAGACGCTACACGCGACGAAGGGCCGATGCGGTACGAAACCGTACAATGCGCGCCCCGGGTCGAGCACGGGACATCCAGCGGGGAGCCGATATTCGCGGCGTGCCCGGGTACGGAACCGTACCGACTTCCGATGCCGGTGCGCGCAGCGCTTTCTCGTGCGTCGAGTGGCATTGCAATGTCGAGACCGTGCGCGAAATTGATACTCCGGAATCCTATCCAGGAAGGGCATCATGAGAATGCTCCGCACCCCCGATCGATCCGGGGATGACAGCAACAGAGGCAAGCTGGTCGAACGCGATGCCGGCGATGAACGCGGCATATGGTGACGACCGCGGATGTCCTGAAGGGCAGCAAGATCATCGCGTCGGACGGCGAGGATATCGGAAATGTTTTCGACATCGTACTCGATTTGCACCACGGCCGAATTGCGTACGCGGTCGCTTCCAGCGGAGGCGTGGTCGAGACGCTTTGCGCCATTCCGTGGAGTGCGATGAAATACGATACCGACCACAAATGCTTCCATCTGGATGTGACGGCCGCACATGTCACAGGCACCCCGGGCTTCGACGACGAGAATTGGTCGGTGATGACGCAATCGCAGTGGGGAATGTCGCTTCACCAGTACTACAACCGGACGCCGTACCGGGTAGCCGGATGAGACGAGGTCGGGGGATATTCCGTCGCGCCGATGACGGCAAGGTGTCGATCGTCCGCTGCCACGCCTTCGACGCATCAACGGCATCTGCGGGAAGGCCGGTACGATGCGTCGCAGTAGCGGCTAGAGTCGCTTCAGATCGGGAAGCAGGCGATCGAATTCGCGTTTGACCACGCTGTAGCATTCGCACACGCGCTTTTCGAGCCCCGGCCGGTCCAGCACCTCGATATGGCCATAGTTGTAGCGGATGAGGCCCGCGTCCTGCAGCTTCAATGCCGCTTCCGTCACGCCCGACCTGCGCACGCCCAGCATGTTGGCGATTAGTTCCTGCGTCATGCGCAGCTGGTTCGAGGGCAGGCGGTCGAGGCTGAGCAGCAGCCAGCGACACAGCTGCTGATCGATCGAGTGATGCCGGTTGCATACCGCGGTCTGGGCCATCTGCGTGATGAGCGCCTGGGTATAGCGCAACAACAGGCGCTGCATCGCGTTGCCGCGCCGGAATTCTTCTTTCAGGATGCCCGCGTCGAGCCGGTATGCCTGCCCCGCGCTTTGCACGACGGCGCGACTCGGCGTCGTTTCGCCGCCCATGAACAGCGACACGCCGATCATGCCTTCGTGGCCGACGATCGCGATTTCAGCGGACGAGCCGTCCTCCATCACATACAGCAGCGACACGATCGACGTAATCGGAAAATAGACGTGATGAAGCTGGCCGCCCGACTCGTACAGCACGTTTCCCAACGGCATGTCGACGAGCGTCAGGTGTGCGGCGAGGTGGGCGCGCTCGTTTTCCGGCAGCGCGGCAAGCAGGTGATTGTCGATAACGGGCGGGGTGTCCTGCATGCGTGGCTCCTGCGCTTGCACCCGGTTGACGATGGAGACTCCGGCCGACGTGGGTGCAGCGGGAATCGGGGGGAGGGGTCAACCATCATACTTTACCGATCCGGAAGCCGGACGCGAGGGTGGCGGCAACGTGCCCCTTTTCCCGATGAGATCGGGATGCCCGACCGTTCGAATGCGAATCCACCTTCAAAAATTATAGTGTCGATACATGTGCCATCAAGGTGCGCGCCATCCGGCCCGCACGATACGGAACCGATATTTCACGGAGCGATTGACGGGAAATCGCGGTCGCCACGCGTGCCGTGTGGTTCGCGATCGAGCTCGCGAAGGCGCCGTGCGTGACGTGACTGAGCACCGAGACGCGCAACGGAAAGCAGCACGGCTTCGGGGCGAAGCGGTGCCCGACGCGCTTCGGCATTCACCGTGCGCGTGCTGCTCGCGTCGTCCGAAGCGCCGCCGCCAGGCCGAGGGTGAACCGTACCGCGACATACGCGGCGACGCGCCCCGCGCGCCGCGTTGCCGGAACGCGCCGCCGACCGGGCCGAGCACGCCCGACCCGAGCCGGGCGGCCCGCCCGCCGCCCTCAGTGCGATTCGACGAGACGCGGATCGATATACGCGTCGATGTCCTGCGACTGCTTGTAGACCGCGTTGCGCACGTTGAATGCGTTCGCGTTGCGGGTCGATCCGTAGATCGAATCGAGACCGTCGCCCTTGCGGAACGCCTGCTTCGCGGCCGCGGCATCGAGCAGGTGCGTGCCCTTCAGCAGCGGCAGATATTGCGCCGGCGCGAGGCCCACGCGGGCGGACATGATCTTCACCGCGTCGGCCTGCGTCTTCGGATCGTTGATGTAGGCCACGCAGCGATACCAGACCTTGACGACCTTCGCCCAGTCGGCCCGGCGTGCGGCGAGGCTGGTCGGCGTGACCGTGATCGCGTCGTAGATCAGCCCCGGCGCATCCGCCGACGTGAAGATCGCGCGCGCGCCCGGTGCGCGTTTCAGCGCCTCGCCTGCGTTCGGCTGCCACGCCGCGACCGCCGCGATGTCGGCCGACGCGCCGAGCACCTGCGGCAGTTCGTTGGTCTTCGCGTTGACGAGCGTGACGTCGCCGTCCTTCAGCCCGTGCTTCTGCAGCGCGGTTTCGAGCAGCAGGTGATCGACGAGCCCGAGCTCGACGCCGACCTTCCTGCCCTTCAGGCCTTCGACGGTCCGCAACGGCGGTTTCGCGATGATCATGTCGTTGCCGGCCGAATAGTCGGTGAGCAGGATCATCACGTTCTTCGCGCCGGACGCGCCCGTGACGAGCGCATCGCCGTTGGTCACGGCAACCGCGTCGAGCTTGCCGGCGGAGAACGCGTCGAGCGACGCCGAGTAATCGAACCATTCGAAATCGACGTCGACGCCGGCTTCCTTGAACCAGCCCTTGTCGAGCGCGACCTGGAACGCGACCCAGCCGGGCCAGTCGCTGTAGCCGATTTTCAGCGGTGGAGCCGCATGCGCGGCGGGCGCGGCGAACAGCGACGTCGTGACGGCGACGGCGGCGAGCGCATGGCGGACGGAACGGAGGTGCCGGGAGGACAGCAGGTGGCGGAACGGCGAGGCGAGGCGGGTCATCGTTTTCTCCAGGAGACCGGGATCGGGATCGTCGGCACGGGTCGCGCCCATGCGCGATCCGGCCGCGTGACCGGTTCCTGCGGATGCGGGACGAACGACCGGCCACGGAGAGGCGCGACGGCCGTCGCCATCGCCAATCTCCCGGGCTTTTGTCCCGCCGTGTAGCGCCATGCGCGCACGGTCAGACGACCGTACGCACCGACGCCGGGCTGCTCTCGGACCAGACGTTCGACGAACCGGAACCCTAGCATCCCTAAGATGCGACACCGCCGCACCTCTCGGCACCGGAGCGAGCGAGAAGCATGCCAGCGGTGTGATCCGGCGGCTGACGTGCGTCGGAAACGCGCCGTTCAGCGACGGCGCGCGGCACGCTGCAGTTCGATGAAACGCACGGAGAACAGCGCGGCCAGCGCGCGCCGAAGCAGGTCGAGTTTGTTCATGAGCGGTCGGTCGGCAGAGTGACGGTGCGCGTATTCAGCAATGGCCGTGCCATTGCGATCGCACGCGGTGCGCATGCGTATCGCTGCCCCGCGCTGGTGCCGGCCGCGTTCGTCTGGTGCGCGCGCTGCCCAACGGGAGGGCGGGCCGATGCGCGTGCATGGCGCGCCGTTCGCCCTCGCATGCCCCGCCGAACGGGGCCGCGCGTGCTCGGATGCACGCGCTGGCACGCAACTCGCTTATTCGCAGTCCGAGAGGTGCGAAGCAATTTGCATCATCTTCAGGATCGCTAGGGTTCCGGTCGCAAGGCGTCACACGCCGCGCGATGCCTGGTCCGAGAGCAATCCGGTCTTGCCGCCTGCCTTGTTGCGAGGATCCGGCGAGGCTCCACGGAGGGACAAAAGCCCGGGAGGTCGCGATGTCGTTCGGTCGCCCTCTCACGCCTTTTGTCCAACCGATCCGAGGAGCCGCCATGTCGCCGAGCCCCCAAGCCCCGCTTGTCCCGTTGCCGCACGTCGTGTGGGAAACGGTCGTTCCCGCCGGAACCCACTGGTCCGGCATCCTGCGCCGCGGCCTCGCGTTGCGCATCGTCGACGTCGACGGCGGCGCGAACCTGTCCGCCGTGTTTCATCGCCACGAAGATCCGCTCGAACGCTACAACATGGCCGATACGCTGAAGGCGCAGCACACCGCGCACCTGACGCGCGGCCACGCGCTGTATACGGACATGGGCCGCGTGATCGCATCGATCACGGCCGATACGCTCGGCTGGCACGATCCGCTCGGCGGCATCGGCGATGCGCGGCTGTTCGCGCGCAAGTACGGCGAGTCGTCGTATCAGGCCGATCGCAACGCGATGATCCGCAACGGCCGCGACAGTCTCGTGCTCGAGCTCGCGAAATACGGGTTGTCCGCACGCGACCTCGTCGCGAACGTCAATTTCTTCAGCAAGCTCGCGCCGCACGACGACGGTTCGTTCGATTTCGTCGCGGGCCACTCGCCGGCTGGCAGCGCGTTCGACCTGCGCTTCGAGATGAACACGCTTGCCGCGTTCTCGACCGCGCCGCATCCGCTCGATCCGCAGCCGGCCTATGCGCCGAAACCCGTGAGGTTGATCGCATACCGCGCCTACCCGGCCGACGGTGCCGCGCCGGACGACGATCCGTGCCGCACCGCGTGCGCGGAGAACACGCGCGGCTTCGTCAACACCGACCGACTGTTCGCGTAAGGAGCCCCGACATGCCGATCATCGAAAGCCGCCTCGACCCGCGGCACGCGATCTACGACACCACGCTGAACGCCGGCGAGCCGTGGCTGCACGACGTGAAGCGCGGGCAGGTGCTGCGCATCCTCGATCTCGAAGGCAACCAGGCCGTCGACACGCTGTTCTATCGCACCGACGCACCCGACGAGCGCTACAGCGCGCAGGACACGATCCGCGAGCAGCGCAACCTGTACCTGAGCGCGGGCAGCGTGCTGCTGTCCGGTCTCGGCAATCCGATGGTGACGATCGTTGCGGACACCTGCGGCCGCCACGACACGCTCGGCGGCGCCTGCGCGGCCGAGAGCAACACGGTGCGCTACGCGCTCGACAAGCGCCACATGCACAACTGCCGCGACAGCTTCCTCAACGCGATCGCGCACTGCGCATGCGGCACCGGCGCGCGGCTGACCAAGCGCGACCTCGTCGGCAACGTCAATTTCTTCATGAACGTGCCGGTCACGCCGCTCGGCGGGCTGACGTTCGAGGACGGCATTTCCGCGCCCGGCAAGTATGTCGAGATGCGCGCGGAGATGGACGTCACAGTGCTGATCTCGAACTGCCCGCAGCTCAACAACCCGTGCAACGGCTACAACCCGACGCCGGTGCGGCTGACGATCTGGGGACCGCAATGAGATTCACAAAAGTCCTCGTCGCGAACCGCGGTGAAATCGCCTGCCGCGTCATCCGCACGCTGAAGCGGCTCGGCATCGCGTCGGTCGCGATCTACTCGGAAGCCGATCGCGATGCGCGCCACGTGTCGCTCGCCGACGAAGCCGTCTGCGTCGGCGCCGCGCCGGCGGCCGACAGCTACCTGAACGTCGCCGCGATCCTCGCTGCGGCGCGCGCGACCGGTGCGCAGGCCGTGCATCCCGGCTACGGTTTCCTGTCGGAGAACGCCGATTTCGCCGACGCATGCGAGGCCGCCGGCCTGCGCTTCATCGGGCCGCGCGGCGCGCAGATGCGCGCGTTCGGCCTCAAGCACACCGCGCGCGAACTGGCGCGCGCGCACGACGTCGCGCTGCTGCCGGGCACCGGGCTGCTCGCCGATGTCGCGACGGCACTTGTCGAAGCCGATGCGATCGGCTATCCCGTGATGCTGAAAAGCACGGCGGGCGGCGGCGGCATCGGCATGTCGCTGTGCCGCGACGCCGCGCAGCTCGCGGCGGCCTTCGAATCCGTCGTGCGGCTCGGCAGCGCGAACTTCGCGCATGCGGGCGTCTATCTGGAGAAGTTCGTCGAACACGCGCGGCACATCGAGGTGCAGATCTTCGGCGACGGACGCGGCGGCGTGATCGCGCTCGGCGAGCGCGACTGCTCGGTGCAGCGGCGCAACCAGAAGGTGATCGAGGAAACGCCCGCGCCGGATCTCGCCGACGGCGAGCGCGCCGCGCTGCACGCGAGCGCGGTGCGGCTCGCGCGTGCGGTCGCCTATGCGTCGGCCGGCACCGTCGAGTTCGTGTTCGATGCACGCGAGCGCCGCTTCTATTTCCTCGAGGTGAATACGCGGCTGCAGGTCGAGCATTGCGTGACGGAAGCAGTGACCGGCATCGATCTCGTCGAATGGATGATCCTGCAGGCCGAAGGCGACCTGCCGCCGCTCGATACGCTCGCCGTCGCGCCGCGCGGCGCGAGCATCCAGGTGCGGCTCTATGCGGAAGACCCGCACCAGCAGTTCCGGCCGAGCGCGGGCGTGCTCACGCATGTCGCGTTTCCTGACACGGTGCGCGTCGATACGTGGATCGACGCGGGCACCGAGGTCAGCGCCTATTACGATCCGCTGCTCGCGAAACTGATCGTGCGCGGCGACACGCGCCGCGAGGCGCTCGCGGCATTGCGCGACGCGCTGGCGGCCACCGAGCTGTACGGGATCGAGACCAATCTCGACTATCTGCGCGCGATCGCCGGTTCCGACACGTTCGCGCGCGGCGCGCAGACCACCGCGTTCCTGTCGCGTTTCGCGTTCGCGCCGCACACGATCGACGTACTCGACGGCGGCGTGCAGACGACCGTGCAGCAAACGCCGGGCCGCGTCGGCTACTGGGCCGTCGGCGTACCGCCGTCCGGGCCGATGGACGACCGCGCGTTCGATCTCGCGAATGCGCTGCTCGGCAATCCGCGCGATGCCGCCGGCCTCGAGTTCACGATGGTCGGCGCCACGCTGCGCTTCAACACCGACACGCTGTTCGTGCTCAGCGGCGCGCCGCTCGCGGCGACGCTCGACGGCGCACCCGCACCGTTCTGGCAGGTGCTGCGCGCGGCGCCCGGCGCGGTGCTGAAGCTGGGCGGCGTGACGGGCGCCGGCGTGCGCGCGTGCCTCGCGGTGAAGGGCGGGCTGCAGGTGCCCGACTATCTGGACAGCAAGGCGACCTTCACGCTCGGCCAGTTCGGCGGCCACGCGGGCCGCGCGCTGCGCAAGGGCGACGTGCTGCACCTGCATGCGGACGCGGGGCGCGGCGAAGCCGGCGCGACGCTCGCCGAAGCCGACCGGCCCGCGCTGACGCACGCATGGACGCTCGGCGTGCTCGACGGCCCGCACGGCGCGCCGGATTTCTTCACGGCGGACGACATCGCGATGCTGTACGACACGCGCTGGACGGTCCATTACAACTCGAGCCGCACGGGCGTGCGGCTGATCGGCCCGAAGCCGCAATGGGCGCGCGCGGACGGCGGCGAGGCGGGCCTGCATCCGTCGAACATCCACGACAACGCGTATGCGATCGGCGCGGTCGATTTCACCGGCGACATGCCGGTGATACTCGGGCCCGACGGGCCGAGCCTCGGCGGCTTCGTGTGCCCGGTCACGGTCGTGCGCGACGAGCTGTGGAAGCTCGGGCAGTTGCGGCCGGGAGACACCGTGCAGTTTGCGCGTGTGGCCGCCATGCCCGCGCACGCTCCGACGCTTGCGGCGCCGGCGCGGCTGCCGGCGTCCGGCGAGTCGGCCAACGGCGCGAACGACTGCGTGCTGTACCGCGATCCGGCGGCCGGCAACGGCATCGGTGTCGTCTACCGGCGCTCGGGCGACCGCAACGTGCTGATCGAATACGGCCCGCTCGTGCTCGACCTGCACCTGCGTTTTCGCGTGCATGCGCTGATGTGCTGGCTCGACGCGCACCGGCTGCCCGGCATGCTCGATCTCACGCCCGGCATCCGTTCGCTGCAGGTGCACTTCGATGCGCACGCGCTGCCGCTCGATGCGCTGCTCGCGCATCTGCAGGCGGCCGAGCGCGAGCTGCCCGACGTCGCCGACATGCGCGTGCCGAACCGGATCGTGCATCTGCCGCTGTCGTGGGACGACCCGTCGACGCGCGTCGCGATCGAGCGCTACATGCAGTCGGTGCGGCCGGATGCGCCGTGGTGCCCGAGCAATATCGAGTTCATCCGCCGGATCAACGGCCTCGACGGCATCGACGCCGTGAAGCGCATCGTATTCGACGCGCGTTATCTGGTGATGGGGCTCGGCGACGTCTATCTCGGCGCGCCCGTCGCGACGCCGCTCGATCCGCGGCACCGGCTCGTGACGACCAAGTACAACCCGGCGCGCACGTGGACGCCGGAGAACGCGGTCGGCATCGGCGGCGCGTACCTGTGCGTGTACGGGATGGAAGGGCCCGGCGGCTATCAGTTCGTCGGCCGCACGGTGCAGATGTGGAACCGTCACCGGACGACGCGCGCGTTCGAGCCCGGCAAGCCGTGGCTGCTGCGGTTCTTCGACGAGATCCGTTTCTACGAGGTCGGCGAGGCCGAGCTGGCCGAACTGCGCGCGGATTTCATCGCGGGCCGCGCCGAGCTGAAGATCGAGGAATCCGTGTTCGATCTCGGCGCGTACAACCGCTTCCTGCGCGACGAAGCCGACTCGATCGCCGCGTTCAAGGCGATGCAGCAGGCCGCGTTCGATGACGAGCGCGAGCGCTGGCGGGCCGCCGGCCACGCCGAGTATGCGGGCGAAGCCGGGCAGGGCGATGCCGGTGCCGGTGCTGGTTCTGGTGCGGCCGAAGACACGCTCGCCGACGAACAGCGCGGCATTACCGCCGACGTGTCGGGCAGCGTATGGAAGGTGCTGGTCGAAACCGGCGCGCGGGTGACCGAGGGGCAGGTCGTCGCGATTCTCGAATCGATGAAGATGGAGGTGTCCGTGGTGGCGATGGAAGACGGCGTGATCGAGACGGTCGATTGCGTGCCCGGCGCGGCGGTCGTCGCCGGCCAGCGGCTGATGGTGATGAAGGCCGGCGCGGCCGAGGAGGTCGCATGAAGCCCATCGATCGTGATCCGCTACCCGACCTGCGCTCGATCGCCGCGCTGCGCGCGCGGTACGAGGCCGGCAGCCTCACGCCGCATGCGCTCATCGACGCGATCGCCGCGCACTTCGACGCGGGCGATCCGCATCATGCGTGGATCCGGCCGCTGACGCACGACGAAATGACACGCTTCGCGGATGCGCTGGCCGGACGCGACATCGCCGCGCTGCCGCTGTATGGCGTGCCGTTCGCGATCAAGGACAACATCGACCTGGCCGGCATACCGACGACGGCGGCATGCCCCGCTTACGCGTATGTGCCGTCGCGCAGCGCGCCGGTCGTCGAGCGATTGATCGCCGCCGGCGCGATCCCGATCGGCAAGACCAATCTCGACCAGTTCGCGACGGGGTTGTCCGGGCAGCGCTCGCCGTACGGCGCGTGCCGCAATGCGCTCGATCCGCGTTATGCGTCGGGCGGATCGAGTTCGGGATCGGCCGTGGCCGTCGCGCTCGGCGTCGCCGCGTTCGCGCTCGGCACCGACACGGCCGGATCGGGCCGCGTGCCGGCCGCGTTTCACGGGCTCGTCGGGCTCAAGCCGACCAAGGGCGTGCTGAGCACGCTCGGCGTCGTGCCGGCGTGCCGGTCGCTCGACTGCGTGTCGGTGTTCGCGCATGCGCCGGGCGATGCACGCGCGGTGTTCGCCGTTGCGCACGGCGTGACGGACGGCGATCCGTACGGACGCGCATGGCAGCCGCTGCTCGACGCGGACGGCTGTCATGCGCGGCACGCTCGACCGCTCGCCGGCATGCGCTTCGGCATGCCGCGCGCCGATCAGCTCGAGTTCTTCGGCGACGCGTCGTACCGGGCCGCGTGGCAGACGGCCGTCGAACGCCTGCGCGCGACCGGCGCACGAATCGTCGAGATCGATTTCAGCGCATTCCTCGCGACCGCGCGGCTGCTGTACGAAGGGCCGTGGGTTGCCGAGCGGCGCGCCGCGATCGGCGCGTTCTTCGCGGAACGGCCCGACGCGCTGCATCCGGTGATTCGCGAGATCGTCGGCGGCGCGGCGCGTTTCAGCGCCGCCGACGCGTTCGCGGCGTTCGACCGCCTCGCCGCGCTGCGCGTCGATGCCGCCCGCGCATGGGACGGCATCGATGCGATCGTGATGCCGACGTCGGCGACGACCGCCACCGTCGACGAACTGGAAGCCGATCCGATCGGCGTCAACGCGCGCTTCGGCTATTACACGAACTTCGTCAACCTGCTCGACCTGTCCGCGATCGCGGTGCCGGCGGGTGTCTGCGAAACCGGGCCGCATGCAGGTTTGCCGTTCGGCATCACGTTCGTCGGCCGCGCGCACGACGACGCGATGCTGCTCGACCTGGCCGACGCGTGGGGCGCTGCGCAGCACGGCGACGCCGTGGCGGGCGAGGGCGCTTGTAACGCCAATGTCGATGCCGACGATCATGCAACCGCAGGCACGAACGAACCTCATGCCGCCGCGCGCGACAAGCGTTCCGATGCGATCACGCTCCCGCTCGCCGCGCCGGCGGGCGTCGTGCGCGTGGCCGTCGTCGGCGCGCATCTGCGCGGCGAGCCGCTGAACGGGCAGCTCACGCAGCGCGGCGCGCGCTTCGTCGCCGCGACGACCACCGCGCCGGCCTACCGCCTCCACGCATTGAGCGCGGTGGTGTCGGGCGGCGTCGCGAAGCCGGGCCTCGTGCGCGTGGCGGAAGGCGGTGCGGCAATCGCGGTCGAGATCTGGGAGATGCCGGTCGCGGCCTACGGCAGCTTCGTCGCCGGCATCGGCGCGCCGCTCGGCATCGGCACGCTGACGCTCGCGGACGGCGCGCAGGTGCAGGGTTTTCTCTGCGAGCCCGCCGCGCTCGACGGCGCCGTCGACATCACGCGCTTCGGCGGCTGGCGTGCTTACCGTGCGAACGGTGCGCCGCGCTGAATGCCCGGTCGCTCGCGACCGGCAAGCAACACGATACGGAGATTCACCATGTCAGTGACCCGCAATACGACCGACTGGCTCGCGGTGCGCCGCGAGCTGTCGACCCGCGGCAAGTGGACGCTCGGCGTCGCGTCCTTCCTGCTGCCGCTCGCCGTCTGGTGCGTGCTCAGCTACGTGCCGTTCGTCTGGCATCCGCAGGTGCGCATCACGAACCCCGGCAGCGTCGATTATTTCCAGCCCGGCATGCAGGTCGACCGCGCCGTGTTCGACGACGAACTCGCGCATGCGCGCGCGACGCATGCGGCCGTGCCCGAAGGCGAGCGCGCGAACCCCGTGTACCTGCCCGCGCCGCATCAGGTGCTGCGCGCGTTCTACACGGCATTCACGACGCCGCCGGCTTCGCGCGACGGCGTATGGCTTCATGAAAGCCTGTGGCACAGCATCCGCATCATCTTCTGGGGCTTCGTGATCTCGTCGGCGATCGGCGTGCCGATCGGCATCGTGTGTGGCACCTTCAGCGCGCTCGCGCGGCTGCAGGAGCCGTTCTTCGAGTTCTTCCGCTATCTGCCCGCGCCGGCGTTCGGCGCGCTGATGGTGGCGATCCTCGGCATCTACGACGCGCCGAAAATCGCGATCATCGTGATCGGGACGTTCTTCCAGCAGGTGCTGATCGTCGCGAACACCACGCGCAAGCTCGAGTACGGGCTGTTCGAGGCGGCGCTGACGCTCGGCACGAAAAAGCCGGGGCTGATCGCGCACGTCGTCGTGCCGGGCATCCTGCCCGACCTGTATCGCGACCAGCGGATCCTGCTCGGCTGGGCATGGACCTACCTGATCGTCGCCGAGCTGGTCGGCACCAGTTCGGGCATCACGTGGTACATCAGCCAGCAGGCGCGCTACCAGCATTTCGACAACGTATATGCGGCGATCCTGATGATCGGGATCATCGGCCTCGGGACCGACATCGTGCTCGCGCTGCTCGGTCGACGGCTGTTTCCATGGGACCGCACGCTGAAGGCGTGACGGTTGAAGACGATGACCCACCGCACCCTTTCGGAAGAGACGATCATGCAGAATCCGCACAGCCTTCCCGACTACCTGCTCCAGTCCGACGCCGTGAGCGAACGCTTCGCACGCCTGAAGGCGCGCGACGTGATCCTCGACGTGCGCCATCTCGGCAAGCGCTTCCGGTCGCCGCAGGGCGAAGTGGTCGCGCTCGACGACATCAGCTTCCGCACCCACCGGCGCGAGTTCGTGTGCGTGATCGGGCCGTCCGGTTGCGGCAAGTCGACGTTGATCCGCATCCTGGCCGGCCTCGAGTCGCAGACGAGCGGCGACGTGCTGCTCGACGGCAAGCCGGTGCAGGGCCCCGGCGCCGATCGCGGGATGGTGTTCCAGGGCTACACGCTGTTTCCGTGGCTGACCGTGAAGAAGAACGTGATGTTCGGCCTGAAGCGCAACGGCAGCAGCAGCGGCGAGGCGGAGCGCGAGGCGCTGCAGTGGCTCGACCTCGTCGGGCTCGCGCGCTTCGCGGACGTGTATCCGCACCAGTTGTCGGGCGGGATGAAACAGCGCGTCGCGATCGCGCGCGCGCTCGCGAACCGGCCCCGCATCCTGCTGATGGACGAACCGTTCGGCGCGCTCGATGCGCAGACCCGCGCGAAGATGCAGGCGCACCTGCTCGACATCTGGCGCAACATCGACGTGACGGTGCTGTTCATCACGCACGATCTCGACGAGGCGATTTTGCTAGCGGACCGGATTCTCGTGCTGAAGGCCAATCCGGGCAAAGTGCAGGAGCTGATCGAGGTGCCGGTGCCGCGCCCGCGCGGTTATTCGCAGTTCAACACGCCGGAATTCATCGCGACGAAGGCGCGGCTCGAAGCGCTGATTCATCCGGAGCCGACGGGCGAGGCGCCGGACGAAGACGCGGTGCGCCCGCACATGATCCGGATGACGGACGTGACGGACAACGTCGAATGAGACGTATGCCGCCCCGCTGCGCGAAGAACGCAGCGGGGCGGCCTGTCACGGCTTGCCGGGGCCGCAGGATGGATCAGGCCTTGCGTGCGACGACGCCAACCGGCGAAGCGGGCACGCGTTTCGGCGCGGTCTTGTAGTGCGTGCTGTACAGCGCCGCGCCGACGAACAGCAGCCCGCCGACCAGGTTGCCGAGCACCGTCGGGATCTCGTTCCACAGCAGATAGTCGGCGATCGTGAAGTGGGCGCCGAGCATCAGGCCGGACGGGAACAGGAACATGTTCACGACCGAGTGCTCGAAGCCCATGTAGAAGAACACGAGGATCGGCATCCACATCGCGATCACCTTGCCGGGAACGGACGTCGACATCATCGCGGCGACCACGCCGGTCGACACCATCCAGTTGCACATCACGCCGCGCACGAACAGCGTGAGCATGCCGGCGGCGCCGTGCGCCGCATAGCCGAGCGTGCGCGCTTCGCCGATGCCGCCGATCTTCTGTCCGATCGCGTTCGGCGCCTCCGAAAAGCCGAACGTGAAGATGATCGCCATGAACAGCGCGACCGTCAGCGCACCCGCGAAATTACCGAAGAACACCAGCGTCCAGTTGCGGAACACGCCGCCCCAGGTCGCGCCGGGCCGGCGGTCGATCACCGCGAGCGGCGCGAGCGTGAAGACGCCGGTGAGCAGGTCGAAGCCGAGCAGGTACAGCATGCAGAACCCGACCGGAAACAGCAGCGAACCGGCCAGCGCGTTGCCGGTGTTGATCGTGATGCTGACCGCGAACGCGGCCGCGAGCGCGAGGATCGCGCCGGCCATGTACGCGCGGATCAGCGTATCGCGGGTCGACATCGACAGTTTCGATTCACCGGCGTCGACCATCTTGGTGACGAACTCGTTGGGCGTGAGGTAGGCCATGGTGTGCGCTCGCAAAGTTGGACGAGCAAAAAAAACCGCGCCGGGCACTCGCTCGACATGCGAGTGCCCGGCGCGGACACTGTTATCCACGTGATCGTCCGCCATGGTTCGACATGGCGCGACCGTCAGGCCGCCATTAGCCCGACGAACCTGTCGTTCGCAACTTTCATACCAGTGGCGGGGAAATCGCGACGCAGGCAGGCGGGGCGCGACATGCAGGGCGCGGCGGTCGCGAGCCGATCGCGGCGAATCGCACTCGCGCGGTGCAATTCGCGCCTCCTGCATGCACGGTGGGCGCTACCGCGGTGCGTCACGCGTCGAGCGCTCCGGTCAGGTCAGGTCGTGCCGTCGTCACGCGGTGCCTTCGGCGCGCTTCGCTGCGTACGTCGCCGCGCGGAAGGCTGCACGTGCTCGTCGACGAATCGCTCGGGCGACGTCAGCGCGTCTTCCGCGATATCGGCCAGCGGCCGATTGCCATCCATCGACGCTTTCTGCAGCATCCGGTACGCCTCGTCCTCCCGCAGGTTGAAGCGCGCCATCAGCGTGTTTTTCGCGCGCTGCACGAGCTTGCGTTCGTAGAGCGCGCGACGTGCGGCGTCGAGCTCGACCTCCGCGTCGGCCAGTCGCGCCGATTGCGATTCCAGCAGGGATTTGAGGCTGGCGAGCGTCGACGGATCGGCGCTCGACAGGCGCTCCGGCAGTTCGTGAACCGCCGCGCGCGCCGACAGCGGATCGCCCGCGAAGAAATGCGCAAGCGCCTGGATATGCGGCGGCGGATTGTTCCGCAACTGCGCCATCAGGCGCTCGGAGTCGCGCAGCGTCCGACGCGCGTCGTCGATCCGCGCACCGCACGTTTCCTGCACCTGCAGCGTCAGCGCGATCTGCAGGTGCCAGAGATCGTCGATGCGGGCGCTCGCGGCGTCGAACCATGCTTCGCTCAGGCCCGCATCGAGCGCGTCGCCCGCCTGCGCCGTGCACAGTATGCGTCGCAGCTTCTCGAGCGCCGCCACGTGCGGCCCCGTCATGCGCGTTTCCCGCCATGCGTTTTGCTCGGCGCTCGCGAAATTCGCAAAGACTTCAAGACTGCGCTCCTGCGCGGCGATCAGATACAGCAGGCGTTGCTGCTGGTCCGCCGAAAACGCGCCCGCCGCGAACATGTGCGCGCCGACGGCGCGTTCCTGCCCCGCTTCCTCCTTGCCTTCGACGACGTGGACAAGCGCGATCAGCATGCGCGATACCGACGGATCCGCCGCACTGTCGGCGAGCTGGAAAATCAACTCCACCAGGCCGCCGATCACGGTGCTGAACGCCTGGACGGAATCCGGCGCGGACAGCGCGATGCGGTCGATCCGTTCCCGCAGCACATCTAGCGATTCCAGGTCGAGCAGCACCCATGCGATCAGCGACAGCAGGCGCGACGTCGAGCCTTGCGAGGGCGACAGTTCCAGATCGAGGCGCTCGCGCAGCTGCGCGACGAGCGGTGCGGATTCGTCGCGTGCCGCCGCGCGTTCCGCGATGAAACGCCGGCCGAGCGACGCCAGATAGATGCTGGTCGCGCCGCGCTCGCGCTGCAGCGCGTGGATCAGGCGGCCGAGCAGGTCGATCAGCTCGATCTGCCCGGCCACGCGGCGCAGCGACGCGATTTCCTGCTGCTTGGCGGACAGCGCGAATTGCAGGGCGGTGGCTGACATGGTGGCGTTGAACGGCGGCAGGGGCTAACTGCAGTGTAGTGCGGACAATAAATGTCGTGGACAACACCTGTTGGCGTGCGTCGATCGAAAACTCACCCGCGTACCGCTTGCCGCTCATCCCGACCTCCTGGGTTGCCGAAAATCATGGATCGTTGGCATCCCGCCGACGTCGCTTGCGCGAACCCGCAGTCCGGCCGCGCGAATGAATTGCCCGCCGATCGGCCGCCTGCAATCGCAGGCGGCCGATCGACACCCACCTTTCTCACGCCTGAGCGCCGCGTGACCTCGATCGGCTCGTTTTCCTCCGAAGCGAAGTACCGCCACGCGGTTTTCCGGCGTTCAACACGCCCAGCCAAGCGCCATCAGTTCACCCCGACCGCACTCCACACGCGCGCGACCGTGGCGCTCTCGGGCGAGTTCGCGCCATACAGGTCGTTCGCCGCCTGGATCGACGCACGCCGCGCGCTCGGGTAGCTCGAGTTGGCGTTCAGGTACACGGTCAGCGTTCGGTACCAGATCTTGCCGGCCTTCTCGCGGCCCAGGCCGCTGAAGGTCGTGTCGCCGTTGCAGACCAGTTGCGACCTCGACAGACCGGTGTCGGTCGACGGCACCGCCGGGCCTTCCGACAGCAGGTAGAAGAAGCGGTTGCCGACGCCCGACGTGAAGTGCGGATCGTGGCGCGGATTCGACCACGAGAAACCGCCGGACGGATAGCAGCTGAACGACCGGCCATCGAGATCCTGCTTGTACATCTTGCGCAGGCCGCCGCTCACCACGCGCGCGCCGATCACGTAGTTGCCGGGATCGTTCGGGTTGTTCGCGTAGAACTTCACGAGCGTGCCGAAGATGTCGGACGTCGATTCGTTCAGGCCGCCCGCGTCGCCCGAATAATTCAGGTTGGCGGTGGCCTCGGTCACGCCGTGGCTCATCTCGTGCCCGGCCACGTCGACCGACACGACCGGCTTCGGCAGGCTCGTGCCCGACTGGCCGTCGCCGTACACCATGATGTGCGACGGCATCCATGCCGCGTTCGCGCCGGTCGTGCCGCTGCCGGTGTCGAACACCACGTGCGCGAAACTCTTCACGCCGCGCCCGTCGTTGAAGATGCCGTTACGGTTGTGCGTGGTCTTGTAGTAGTCCCAAGTCAACGCGAGGCCGTAGTCGATGTCGGCGGCGACGGTTTGCCGATCGGTGGTCGAGCTGTTGCCCCACACGTTCGTGCTGCTCGTGAAGATCGGCAGGTCGGTCGCTTGCTCGACGTCCTCCGCGATCAGCCCGCGGCCGTCGTAGACGGAGCCGCTGCCGCGGGTCGGATCGAGCATCCGGTATGCGTTCGTGCCGGTCTGGTCGGTGGTCAGCGTCAGGTTGCCGTAGTACAGCGAGCGGCCGGTGCCGGTCGCGGCGGCGGTCTTGATCAGGTCCTGCGCGTCGAGCACGGTGCCCGTGCGCGCGTCGACGTAGTACAGCACGGCGTCGCCGTGCGCATCGGTCGCCTTGCCGTATACGCGCACCGCGTAGGCCAGCGTCGGCGTGACGTCGCGCGCGAACACGACGAGTTCCGCGTCATCGATGCGGCGCACGTCAGAGTTGAAACGCGCGGCCGCGATGCGCTTGACCCTGGCCGCACCCACGTCGGGCGCGTTGCGCACCACGAAGCGGTCGCCGACCTTGCCGATCTTGCCGGCGAGATCGATCGGCGCGGGCTGGGTCACGCTTGCTTGCTTCAATTGCCCCTGGTTCGAATGGACGACGACGTCGCCGCCGATCACGGGCAGGCCCGCGTAGAAGCGGTCGAAGCGCACGTGCTCGGTGCCGTCGGGATCGACGATCACGTCGCGTACCTGGAACTGGTCGCCGTCCGTCGGCGCGCTCGCCTGCGGCGCCGCGAACTTCAACGTGCGTGCGGCGCTGCCGGTAGCCAGGCTGAAGGCGGACGGGTTCTGCTGGATCAGTTGCAGCGCCCTGTCGACCGCGGCCGGCTGGTCGCCGGCTTGGGCAAAAGCGCTGAGACTCGCGAGGGTAATCGCGGTGATGGACAGCAGACGAGACAGTTTCTTCATGTAATCCCCCAGATTATGAATGAATGCGTGATTTTCGAGGAATGCATCAAGTATCAACCTTGATTCAAGACATGTCGCGAACCGCAGGGGCATGCTAGAAGGCCGCTCTTATAATTACAAGATATTTTCAAGCGGATTAATTTTTTATACTTTCCATGTTAATCAAGTCGGGATTTGGTGAGGAATATGAAATGATCTTGTCGGCCGCGTTGGCTGTATCGGCAACATCGCGCTGGTGGAGTGCGCTTGGGGCGGATCGGAAGGCTCGAGCGCGGGGCAGGGTGTGGTGAGGCCTGATGCCGCTCGAGCGGAACGGGCGATGTCAAGCGAAACGACAGCGACGAACATAATTTACTTTATTAAATATTTGCCTTTATTGTTTCCGCCGTTTGCGTGGAAATGCAATTTATTCGTGACGCTGCGTTTGTGAATTCTGACGGCGAGCGGCTTTAAATTCGCAATGGACGTCCAGCAAACGAACGGCGGCCATGTTTCCGAGGTTGAAGCAGCGTGACGTTCCAGCAAGGTAGTTTCATTGGAGGCAGCTGCAAGCTGATTCGCGACGACGATGTGGTCACCGTCAACTCGTCGAGCGGACTCGGGTGATATCGGGCGATGGCAGGACAGGTTGGATCGCGCAAGGATAAGCCCGAGACATTTCTCGGACTTCGAGTTCGTTAGTTTGATCAGGAACCTTGCTTGCTCCGCATGCGCCTGCGCCCCCCGCGGACCGGGGGCGAGGCGCCGCGCCGCGTGACGCATCGAATCCGTCATTCGCGCGTCGGAGAAGGCAGCGTCGCGAAGTCCTGATGCAGGCTCGCCGACGCGGCCACGGAGATTTTCGGATCCGGATGTTGCCGGGCCGTCTCGAAATCGCGCGCGGGCCCGACGGTCATCGAAGCCACGGCGTTGATCGCCGAACCGGCCGCGGTGACCGCGGCGTCGCGATACTCTCCGCGCTGAAAATGCTCGACCGCGTCTTTGCCGAACGACTTGCTTTCGTTCATGTGCGCGCCCGTATGCGTCTGCTTGCCTTGCGAGATGCCGTCGAGATTGCCCACCACGCTGTTGTGCGAGCCTTCCGTGATGCCGAGCTGGCCGTGCTGCAGCACCGAGCTGACCCCAAACACGGCCGCCGAATAGTACGTCGCGCCCGGTTTCTCCATATGGCTGGCCGCCTGGTTCGTTACGTCGTTGCGGCGTGTATGCGGCGTCGACAGATTGTTCAGTCCGCTCAGCGTCGCGCCGCCCGTCGGTCGATCGCTCGAACGCCGGGTCGACTGCGAATCGTCGCTCGACGAAGTGGTCGTGGTGTGATTGTCGAGAGGCGCGGTGCTGCCGCCGGTGATTTTTGGCATGGTCGGTACCTTCGATCAAGAGGAGGAAATTGCGTCGGGTGCCGTGGCGCTCGACGCCGAAATCGACGGGCCGCTCCGCCGTCGGAACCGCATGACGGTGACTGCCGATCGATGGAGGGATGATGCGCGTCGCGGCGGGGCGTGATGGCCGGATACGCGAAGCGAGCGACGCGGATGCGAAACGTCGAGTGCGTGGATCGGAATGCCGTGGACGCGTAACTCACCCAAACCCGGATGGTCGGATACTGGCCTGATTGACGCGTCTCGACAGTTCCTCCGCACTTTCCTTCCGCTCGCTGTACCGGTTGACGAGATAGAGCACGACGCACGGCTCGACGCCGCGCATGCCGAGATCGAGCATCAGGTTACGCGTTGACGAGGTCGGCGTCGTGGTCGATCGCGTCGCGCAGCGCGCGCTTCTTCCGCGACGTCGACGCATCCTTCGCACGAATGCCCGCGTAGAACCGCCCCGAACGTCCGCCGTCTCGATGACGCTCGCTGTGCGAAGCAGCTGCCCGCCTATCGGCCGGCAAGCTGCTTCACCTGCTGCGCGAGTCCCGCCAGCGAAATCTGCCCGCGCATCTCGCTCACGAAACTCCCCGCCAGTACCGCGACGATCAGCACCGCGATCGCGCCCTTGAGCGGCTGGCTGACCGACATCAGATCGAGCTTCTGCGCCGAGCGCGAGACGAACGCGAGGCCCAGGTCGACGAGCAGCAGCATCGCCATCATCGGTGTCGCGATCCGCGCGATCATGTTCATCAGCATGTCGAGCCGCGCTTGCGCGAACATTTCGAGCAGCGGCGCGGGAACCGGGTTGAACGACCCGAGCGGCCACCACGCATACGATTCGTACAGTGCGCCGAGCAGGAACGTCATGCCGCCCAGCATCCAGAACGACGCGATCGTCAGTTGCCCGAGCAGCGTCGCCATCAGCGACGTTTGCGTGCCCGAGCTCGGGTTCTGCATCTGCACGTTGTTGAAGCCGGCGACATCGTCGACATACGTGCCGATCGCCTCGGCGGCCCAGAACACGGTGGAGGCCGCGATGCCGAGCACGAGCCCGATCACGGCTTCCTTCGCGCAGGCGATCACGAGGAACGCGCCGCGAAGCTGCGGGATCAACGCCTGCTGTCCACATGCGACGAACAGGCACCAGACCGCGGCCGCGCCGCTGCGCAGCGGGCCTTTCAGCACGTTGTCGGCGGTCGCGGGCAGGATCGTCATGATCACGAGAAGCCGCTCGCTCGACAGCGCGAGCAGCACGATGAAGCCGATGAATTCGTCGCCCAGGTGCTGCAGCGGAAAGATGTCGTAGGTCGTCATGCGCATGTCCAGGGCACGTTCCCGCGATGTCGAGAATGCATTCGCAGGGCCGGCCGTCATTGGCGGGAACAGGATTCAGGTCGAGGCCCGCACGGCCGCAAGCCGGCGTGCGAGCACGCCTTCCTCGATCTCCTCGTCCTGTACGTCTTCGGCGGCCGCCTCGGCCGCGCACGCGAGCCGCCGGATCCGCTCGCGCACGACGTCGATCTGCGCGTCGTTGCGCGCGATCCGGCGTGCGGTCGCGGCGAGCTGCTCGACCTTGGCCTGCAGCGCCGCACGCAGGCGAGCGCACTGCGCGCTTGCGAGCGTGTGTTCGTCGAGCAGCACGTCGCGATACCGGCGACACGCCGCGTAATCGCCGATCGCAAACGCCGCATGGCCGGCCGCCATCGCGTCGACGCGCGCCGCATAGCGATTCGCCGCATCGAGCTTCGCGTGCGCTTGCGCTTCGCCCCGCGCGAGCTCGGCCGCCGCCGCGTCGTGTTCGGCGCGCTGCGCGGCCTGCTCGGTACGCAGCTTCGCGCCGCGCTGTTCGCGCCGCGCAAGCAGCGTCTCGAAGGCGCGCTGTTTCCGGTTCCTCATTGGACGAGCGCGTGCAGCGCGGCAAGCGTCGCGTCGGGCGGCGCGTACTCGTCGGTGCGCTGGTTGAGGAACGTGCGGATCCGGTCGATCTTCGCGACCGCTTCGTCGGCTGCCGGGTCGCTGCCCGCCTGGTATTCGCCGAGCTGCAGCAGCGTTTCGATCTCGCGGTGCTTCGCGAGCAGCTGGCGCAGCCGGCCGGCCGCGCCGACGTGCTCGCGCGTCGCGATCTGCGGCATGATCCGCGACAGGCTGCCGAGCACGTCGATCGCCGGATACTGGTTGCGCGCGGCGATCTCGCGCGACAGGATGATGTGGCCGTCGAGAATCCCGCGCACTTCCTCGGCGATCGGGTCGCTGCCGGAATCGTCTTCGGCGAGCACCGTGTAGAGCGCGGTGATCGAGCCTTGCTCGCCCATCCCGGTGCGCTCGAGCAGGCGCGGCAGCTCGGCGAACACGGAAGGCGGGAAGCCGCGCCGCGCGGGCGGCTCGCCGGCCGCGAGGCCGATTTCGCGCCCGGCGCGCGCGAAGCGCGTCAGCGAATCCATCATCAGCAGCACGCGCTTGCCCTGGTCGCGGAAATACTCGGCGATCGCGGTCGCCGCGTACGCGGCCTTCGCGCGCTCGATCGACGAGCGGTCGGACGTCGCGCACACGACCACCGAGCGCGCCATGCCGTCCTCGCCCATGATCAGCTCGACGAACTCGCGCACTTCGCGGCCGCGCTCGCCGATCAGCGCGATCACGTTGATGTCGCACGACGCGCCGCGCGCGAACATCCCGAGCAGCGTGCTCTTGCCGACACCGGCCGGCGCGAAGATCCCCATCCGCTGGCCTTCGCCGAGCGTGATCAGGCCGTCGACGATCCGCACGCCGGTCGCGAGCGACGCGTCCACCATCCGCCGCGACATCGGGTTCGGCGGCGGCGCGAGCACGGGGCGCAGCGCGTCGTAGTCGAGCGGGCCGCGCCCGTCGATCGGCTCGCCGAAGCTGTCGATCACGCGGCCGAGGATGCCGTTGCCGACCTTCACCGACAGCGGCCGCCGCAAGCCGATCACGCGCGTGCCGCGATTGATCTCGCCGAGCGTGCCGAACGGTGACAGCAGCGCGACGTTGCGCGTGAAGCCGACGACTTCCGCATGCTGGAGCAGCGCGCCCGACGCGCTGCGCAGCTCGCACAGCTCGCCGAGCGTCGCTTCGAGGCCGACGACGCGCACGAGCGTGCCGATCACTTCGAGCACCTTGCCCGTCATGCCGACGGCAGGCTCGATCGCAAGCCGCGCGGCCATCGCGTCGGCGACGCGGGACAAATCGGTCAGTGCGTTCATGGGCGGCTCGCGTCGTCGAGTGCGCGGCCGAGCGCCGCGCGGATCGCATTCAGTTGTGTGTCGAGGCTCGCGTCGACGGTGCCGAAGTCGGATTCGCACACGCAGGTGCCGGGCGCGACGCGCGGCTCGACGACGACCTCGACCGGCACGTTGCGTCCTTGCCGGCGCCACGCGTCGGCGAGCAGCCCGAACTGCTCGCGCGCGGAGTCGTAATCGGCGTCGCACACGCGGACCGTCAGATAGCTCGCACCGGCGACGACGCGCTCGACCGTCTCCGCCGCGCGCGCGAACAGACCGCGCGCGTCCTCCGCACGCACCATCTGCTGGACGGCCGCGGCGACGAGCTCCGCGAGCCGTTCGCGCATTTTGTCGCGCACGCGCCGCTCCTGCTCGAACGAGTCGGCCGCCTGCGCGTGCCAGTCGGCGATCGCCTGCGCGCGGCCCGCGTCGTAGCCGCGCGCGTATGCGCTATCGTGCTCGCGCCGCGCGGCTTCGACGAGCGCGACGGCCTGCGCGCGCGCGTCGGCGCCGATCCGTTCGGCTTCGTCGCGGGCCGCGTGCAGCACCGCGTCGCGTTCGGCCGCGAGCGCGTCGAGCGCGGCGTCGAGCGCCTGAACCGTCTCGAACGCGTCGCGGCGCAGCACGCCGTGCGGTGCGTCGATGCAGAGATCGTCGGTAAGCGGAATCTGCCGGTTCTTCAGCCAAAAAGCCATGACCACTCCGGAAACAGCGACGGCAGGCGCGCGAGCAGCGTCGCGCCGTCCGCGTCCGCCGCCGCGCGTTCGATCCACGGCGGGCGCGCGGTGTCACGCGGCAACGCGTGGCGCACGATGCGCATCGGCCCCGCCGGCGCCCAGGCCCGTTCGCGCTCGAACAGGCACCAGCCTTCCCACGCGATGTCGTCGCCGGACAGTTGCGCGAGCGGCGCGACCGGCTCGCGGCGATCGAGATCGCGCGCGCGCGGCGCGTCGGGCAATACCGCGAGCGCGTTGCAGCCGTCGGCGCCGACCCAGCCGGCGAGCCGCTCGCGGCTCGCACGGTCGATCCAGTGGCGCAGCTCGGTGCGCCGAAACAGCAGCGCGCGCACGCGCAGCAGCCGCAGCGTGTCGGCGACGGGCAGCGCGGCGAGCCGGTCAGCACGCGCATTGAAACCGTCAAGCGACGGCGACGTCGCCCCAAGCGTGCGCAACAGCAGCAGCGAGCACGCGGCGCGCAGCGCGGGCGCATGCTCGCGCGTCGTCGCGACGAGCGGCGCGAGCGCGCCGTGCCAGCTCGCGTGAACCCAGTCGGCCGCGCGTCGCGCGTTCGCGTCGTAGCCGGCGAGCCACGCGGCCCGCGCCGTGACGCCCTCGATCGGCGCACCGCCGCTCATCGCGCGCCGGCCTGTTGAGGCGCGGTCGCGGCCTGCGCGTCGTTACCGCCGCGCAGCCGCGCGGCCAGCCCGCCCACGCCCGCGCCCACGCCGCCGTGCTTGCGCGCGCGCCACCACAGCACACCGCCCGCGGCCGCGAGCACGACGCACACAAGGAGGGCGATCAGCAGGCCGACGAGCGTCGCGCCGCCGGACTTCTGCGCGCTCGGCTGCGCGGCCGACACGAGATCGACCGGATCGGCGGCGACCGACGTGACGCTCACTTCGTCGTACGTCAGTCCTTCGACGCTATGGACGACGAGGTTCTTGATCTGCGGCGTCAGCGTCGCGAGATTCGCGTTCGGCCGGTACTTGATGAACACCGACGCCGACGACGGCTTCGCGACCTGCGCGAGCGGATCGTTGTTCGGCAGCACGATGTGCACGCGCGCGACGACGACCCCGTCGATCTTCGACAGCGTGTCCGACAGCTCCTGCGACACGCCGTAGATGAACCGCACGCGCTCCTCCGTCGGCGTCGACACGAGGCCGTCCTTCTTGAACAGCGCGCCGAGATCGTCGTAGCGCGTCGCGGGCAGCCCGCGCGCGCGCAGCACTTCCATCGCCTTGACAATCTGCTTGTCGTCGACGGCGAGCGTCCACGTCTTGCCGCCGTCGGGCGTCTTCTTCTGCGCGTCGACACCGTTCTGCAGCAGCGCAGCCATCATCTCGTTGCAGTCGCGCTCGGCGAGGCCGCCGTACAGCTCCTGCTGGCAGCCGGCGACGAGCGCCGCGCATGCGAGCAGCGCGGCAAGTCGGGCCGCGCGGCGGCCGCCGACGGCGATCGGGGAAGGGAGTCGTTCCATGGTCACTGGTTCTTCATCAGGGAGCCGATCGCGTCCTTCGTCGACGTGACGACGCCCATCTTCGCCTGCAGGTCGATCTGCATCGCGGTCGCCTCGGCCGACGCCTGGATCGACGCCGCGAACATCTGGTTCATCGACAGTTCGTCCGCGTGCTGGCTCAGGTAGGCGGAGTTGTCGAGCACCTGCTTGATCGCGGCGTCCGACGTCTCGACGAGCTTCGACACGGCGCTTGCTTCGCGCGAATGCGCGACGGGCGGCGTCGGCGTCGCGTTCGACATCAGCGCCTGGAAACGGCTGGCGACGTCTGCCGGGACGTCGGGCGTCGGCGCGGCGGTCGCGCCGGCCGGCGCCGCTGCCGCGTCGGAGAACGCGACGTCGAGCGCGCGGGTCAGGTCGACCGGGGAAAGCGGGGCATTCATGCGGGCCTCCTAGTCAAAGACGCAGATATTGCTGATGCGCGAACGCGGCCTGTGCATCGAAGCCGCCCGCCGGGTTCGAGGGCGGCGCATCGGGCGTGTCGCCGTTGGCCGCCGCGGTCGATTCAGGAAGCTCCCAGACACCCGTGCGATCCGCGTGCTCCTTCGCGAGCATCACGTCGTGCTGCCGCTCGAGCGCGCGCACGAGCGCGACCGCCTGCGCGGGGCTGCCGGCAGCGAGCACCTCGTCGGCGGCGAGCCGCCATTCCGGATCGCGCTTCAGTTGCAGTGCGAACGCGAGCAACGCCTTGCCGTAGATGGCGTTCGTCGTGCCGTTCGCGATCTCCGCGAACACGCGCACCGCGTCGTCGAAGTTGCCGAGCGCGACGTGCAGCATGCCGTCGAACATGTCGGCGGCGGGCAGTTGCGGCGCGAGCACGCGCAGCGCGTCGATCAGCAGGCCGATGTCGTAGGGGTCGGCGGTCGGGCCGTCGAGCGCGCCGCCGAGCGCGAGGTTCGCGGCGTCGATCAGTTCGTTCAGCGCCGCTTGGTTGCATCGCAGATAGGTCGGCCGGGATTCGTCCATGGTGTGCGCTCCGTGTCGCCGCGCGAGCGGCGCATGTCGTTGAGGAAATGGCGTATGGAGCGCAAGGTAGCAGCGCGCCGCGCCCGCCCGGCCGCCGATGCGAAGTGCGCGCGCGCGAGGCGAAGCGCCGCGCGCGCTTCGCGCCGGACGGCGCCGCTTCGGGTCGACGCGCGCGGCCGCCGCCACGTGTCGCTAACGTACGCGCCATGTCCGACTCTCGACAGGAACGGCGGCGATGGCCGAAGAGAAAACCGAAGAACCCTCCGAACGGAAGCTGAAGAAGGTCCGCGAGAAGGGCCAGGTCGCAAAGAGCAAGGACGTCGCGGACGCGGTGACGCTGGCCGCCGCGATCGGCGTGCTGACGGCGGGTGAATCGATGCTCACCGGCGGCCTGTCGCGCACGATCCGCACCGCGCTCGATTTCGTGAATGGCGAACGCACGCCGCAGGCGACGCTGTCCGCGCTGCACGACCTCGCCGCGAGCGCCGCGCTGACGATGCTGCCGTTCGTCGTCGCCGCGATCGTCGCGGGCATCGTGTCGCAGGCGCCGCAGGCGGGTTTCATGATCACGCTCGAGCCCGTGATGCCGAAGTTCGACGCGATCAATCCGATGGCGGGCATCAAGAAGATCTTCTCGATGAAGTCGCTGCTCGAGCTCGTGAAGATGATCGTCAAGGCGGTCGTGCTCGCGTGCGTGATCTGGAAGATGATGATGTCGCTGTTTCCGCTGGTCGTCGCGAGCGTGTACGAGGCGACGCCGCAGTTGTCGCGCGTGCTGTGGACCGTGCTGATGAAGCTGCTCGGCGTCGTCGCGCTCGTCGTCACGGTGTTCGCGGCGGCCGACTACAAGATCGCGCGCATGATGTTCATGCGCGACAACCGGATGACGAAGGAAGAGGCGAAGCGCGAGCACAAGGAGAGCGAAGGCGATCCGCACACGAAGGGCGAGCGCCGCCGGCTCGCGCGCGAGATCGCGACGAGCGCGCCGGCGCGGCAGAAGGTCGGCCAGGCGAACGTGCTCGTCGTCAACCCGACGCATTACGCGGTCGCGATCCGCTATGCGCCCGACGAGCATCCGCTGCCGCGGGTGATCGAGAAAGCCGTCGACGACGGCGCGCTCGCGCTGCGCCGCCACGCGCACGCGCTCGGCGTGCCGATCGTCGGCAATCCGCCCGTCGCGCGCGCACTGTACCGCGTCGAGCGCGACGCGGCGATTCCCGAAGAACTGTTTGAAACGGTGGCCGCGATCCTGCGCTGGGTCGAGTCGGTCGCGGGCGCGCGCACCGACGCCGCCGTTCCCTCCGCGAGGTCGTCATGACGCTGAAAACCCTCAAACTCCCCGCCGGCGGCGAGGTCGGCATCACGGTGCTGGTCGTCGCGATCGTCTCGCTGATGATCCTGCCGCTGCCGCCCGAGGTGATCGACGTGCTGCTCGGCATCAACATCGCGATCAGCGTCACGCTGCTGATGGTGACGATGTACGTCGGCAGCATCGTGTCGCTGTCGGTGTTTCCTTCGGTCCTGCTGTTCACGACGCTGTACCGGCTGTCGCTGAACATCGCGTCGACGAAGTCGATCCTGCTGCACGCGAACGCGGGCGACATCATCGAGAGCTTCGGCGAGCTCGTCGTCGGCGGCAATCTCGTCGTCGGCCTCGTCGTGTTCCTGATCATCACGACCGTGCAGTTCATCGTGATCGCGAAGGGCTCGGAGCGCGTTGCCGAAGTCGGCGCGCGCTTCACGCTCGACGCGATGCCCGGCAAGCAGATGAGCATCGACGCGGACCTGCGCGCGAACATCCTGACGCCCGACGAGGCGCGCCGCAAGCGCGCGACGCTCGCGAAGGAGAGCCAGTTGCACGGCGGGATGGACGGCGCGATGAAGTTCGTCAAGGGCGACGCGATCGCGGGGCTCATCATCACGCTCGTCAACATCGTCGCGGGCATCGCGATCGGCGTGATGTATCACGGGATGACGGCCGGCGAAGCGGCGAACCGCTTCTCGATCCTGTCGGTCGGCGACGCGATGGTGTCGCAGATTCCGTCGCTGCTGATCTCGGTCGCGGCCGGCGTGATGATCACGCGCGTCGCGGACGATCACGACGAAGGCGAAGGCACGTCGCTCGGCTCCGAGATCGCGAAGCAGCTCGGCGGCAGCTATCGCGCGCTGTACTTCGCGGCGGTGCTGCTGATCGGCTTCGCGGCGGTGCCGGGCTTTCCGGCGGCGCTGTTCGTGCTGCTGTCGGCGATTCTCGCGTTTTCCGGCTACCGGCTGCAGAAGGGCGCGCGCCGCACGACCGCGCGCGGCGAGCCGGTGATCGCGCTGCAGCGCGCGGGCGCGAAAAGCAGCACGCCGTCGATCCTGCCGCGCGCGCCGCTCTTCACGTGCGCGATCGGCGTGCGGGTGTCGCCGGATCTCGTCGCGCGGCTCGCGCCCGCCGCGCTCGATCGCGCGTTCGACGAGGAGCGCGCGAAGCTGCAGGAAGAGCAGGGGCTGCCGTTTCCCGGTATCACGCTGTGGACGAGCGACGCGCTGCCCGAAGCGACGTGCGAGATCCTGATGCGTGACGTGCCGCAGACGCGGCTCGAATTGCCGGCCGACCAGACGATGCTGCCCGACGCGGCGTCGGACCCGGCGCTCGCCGGCCGCTGCACGAAGCGCGGCCCGGCGGGCGGGCTCGCCGAGAGCTACTGGATCGACGACAAGGCGGTGCCGGCCGGCGCGCGCGCGTGGCGTGCCGAGCAGGTGATCGCGCACGAGACGATCGCGCTGTTGCGACGCAACGCGCATCTGTTCCTCGGCATCCAGGAAACCCAGTGGATACTCGACCAGCTCGGAACCGACTATCCGGGGCTCGTCGCCGAAGTGCAGAAGGCGCTGCCGACGCAGCGGATCGCCGACGTGCTGCGTCGCCTGCTCGAAGAGCACATCCCGATCCGCAACGCACGCGACATCATGGAGAGCCTCGTCGCGTGGGGGCCGAAGGAGAAGGACATGCTGATGCTCGCCGAATACGTGCGCGGCGACCTGTCGCGCTATCTCGCGTATCGCGCCGCGCGCGGCGCGCGGCAACTGCCGGCCGTGCTGCTTGATCTGCCGGTCGAGCAGCATATCCGGCAATCGATCAAGCAGACGCCCGCGGGCAACTTCCTCGCGCTGCCGCCCGAGCAGGTCCGCTATCTCGTCGACAGCGTCGCGTCGTTCGTCGGCGAGACGCCGCGCGACGACGTCGCGCTCGTCACGTCGATGGACGTGCGCCGCTACACGCGACGGATGATCGAGGCGCGGCTCGGCTGGCTGCCCGTCTACTCGTATCAGGAGCTCGGCGACCAGGTCGAACTGAAGCCGGTCGGCCGCGTGACGATGCCGGCGGCGGCCCACGCATGAGTGCCGCCGATCTGAGGCCCGTGCGAATCATCGCGGGCGAGCCTGCCGCCGGGCCGGACGGCGCGTGCGCGTCGCGCACGGCGCGGCGCGGCTTCGACTATGCGCAACTGATGCGGCGCTCGCGCGTCGCGCCGGCCGGCGAGCGCGCCGCGGCCGACGACGAGCGGCGACACGACGCGTCGATGCCCTGGCACGACGGCGCGATGCCGTCGTTCGAACGCGATCCGGCCGCGCTGCCGGACGCGGCCGGGCGCGAAGCGATGGCGCGCGCGTGCGCGGGCTCCGATGCGTTCGTCAATCAGGTGTTCGCGCAGCGCGAGCGGATGGTGCGCGTCGCCGAGGCGCTCGTGGCCGAGATTGCGGCGCTGTGCGGCGACGACGCGTCGGGCGACTGGGAGATCAGCCTGCCGCTCGACGCCGCGCTGCTGCCGGACACGGTGCTGCACCTCGTTCTTTCGCGTTTCGACTTGCGGCTTCGGTTCGAGACGCCGGACGCGGCGACGCGGCACTTACTCTGCACGCATGGCGCAACGCTGCACGCGCGACTCGACACGCTGCTCGCCCATCGCGGCGCGCCGCGCACGATCGAGATCGACGTCGACTGAGCGCCCGTACAACCGAACCCGACCGACCGCGACGATGGAACCCGAGACAATCGAACTGGAACTCGCCGCCGCCGCGCCGCGCGGCATCGACGCCGCGCTGCCGCTGCTCGCATGCAACGCGTTCGACGCGGCGCTCGCGCGCATCGTCGCCGATGCGCGGCTCGCCGCGTGGCTCGCGCGCTTCCCGGCGTTGTCCGACTGGCGCGCGGCGCCGGGCGAGCGGCCGCGTTTCGAGCGCCCCGGTGTGCTCGACCTGCGACTGAACGGCGCGACCGCGCGCGTCGCGATCGACCTCGCGGCGTTTCCGGCGCTCGACGTCGTCGCCGCGCCGACGCCCGACGCGCCCGGCGACGCGAGCGTGTCGCTGCGCACGGCGCTCGCGTCGACGCTGCTGGCGCCGCTCGTCGCCGCGTTCGCGGCGGCGGGGCTCGACGACGTGACGATCGGCGGGCTGCGCGCCGTGCATCCGGCGGCGCTCGACGCGACGCGCTGCGTGCTGTCGTTCGCACTCGACGGCGCGCCGATGCGCTGCGCGCTGCTCGACGCTCAGACGCCATGGCTCGACGCGCTCGCGGCCCGGCTGCGACGCGAGCGGACGGGCGATACGGCGAGCCTGCTCGCATGCATTCGCCTGCCCGGCCGCGTGCGGCTCGGCTCGCGCGCGCTGCCGCTGTCGGTGCTGCGCGGCCTGCGGCCGGGCGACGTGCTGCTGGACATGGTGCCGGCCGCGCTCGACGCCGTGCGGGCAGGCCCGCTGCACGCGTGGTGGGGCGCGCGTCGCGCGACGCAATGGCATGCAACCGTTCTGATCGAGGGAACCACGATGACGATGACCGAAACACCAGACACCGCCGACGATCTCGACGAGCCGATCGTCGCGGGCGACCTGCCGGCCGCCGCGCCGGACGAGGACGCTCCGCTCGCGGCGCCCGAGCCGGCCGCGCTCGGCGACGTCGAACTGCCCGTGCACGTCGAGATCGACACGCTGTCGCTGTCGATCGCCGAGCTGGCCGCGCTGCGGCCGGGCTACGTGCTCGAGCTGCCGCTCGCCGTGCGCGACGTGCCGGTGCGGCTGGTCGCATACGGCCAGGCGATCGGCGGCGGCAGGCTCGTCGCGGTGGGCGCGCATCTCGGCGTGCGGATCGACCGGATGGCGGGCGACGATGGTTCAGTTTAACGACATCACCGGCCTGCTGATCGCCGTGCTCGTAATGAGCATGGTGCCGTTCATCGCGATGGTCGTCACGTCGTACGCGAAGATCGTCGTCGTGCTCGGCCTGCTGCGCAACGCGCTCGGCGTGCAGCAGGTGCCGCCGAACATGGTGCTGAACGGCATCGCGATCCTCGTGTCGCTGTACATCATGGCGCCGATCGGTTTCGCCGCGCAGCAGCAGCTACAGGGGCAGGCGCTGTCGCCGCAGCCGACGCAGGCGATGCTGCAGGCGTTCGGTGCGGCGAAGGAGCCGTTCCGCCAGTTCCTCGCCGCGCACTCGCGCGAGCGCGAGAAGCGCTTCTTCCTGCGCTCCGCGTCGGTGATCTGGCCGAAGGCCGCGGCCGCGCAACTGCGCGAGGACGACCTGATCGTGCTCGCGCCCGCGTTCACGCTCGCGCAGATGACCGACGCGTTCCGCATCGGCTTCATCCTCTATATCGCGTTCATCATCGTCGATCTCGTGATCGCGAACGTACTGATGTCGATGGGGATGAACCAGGTGCAGCCGACCAACGTCGCGATCCCGTTCAAGCTGATGCTGTTCGTCGTGATGGACGGCTGGTCGACGCTCGTGCACGGCCTCGTGCTGACCTATTCCTGATGTCCCGATCCCGAGGAGGCTTGTCCGATGGAAATCGATGACCTGATCCGGCTCACCTCGCAAGGCATGATGCTGTGCCTTTACATCTCGCTGCCCGTCGTGCTCGTCGCGGCCGCATCCGGGCTCGCGATCTCGTTCCTGCAGGCGATCACGTCGCTGCAGGAGCAGAGCATCTCGTACGGCGTGAAACTGGTTGCGGTGACGGTGACCGTCGCGATCGCCGGGCCGTGGGCGGCCGCCGAGATCCTGCATTTCGCGCAGCAGTTGCTGGCGGCGGCGGTGCCGTCATGAGCCGCATCACGCGCGCGATCGCGCAGACCATCCACGCGGCGAAGCCCGATCCGCGACGACGCCGGCCGGTGCGCGCGCGCACCGCGACGACCTACGGCAAATACGGTACGCGCTTCACGTATTCGAACGGCAATCAGGCGGCCGCGCTCGCCGCGCGCAACCAGATGCTCGCGAAGCTGAAGCCGCGTCCGAAGGCGGGCGCCGCGGGATCGCGGCGGCGCCGGCGCGCCGACAGCCAGGGCGAAGCGTCCGATGCGGGAGAGGAATCGACGGTGCCGCACGCGCACGTCGCGCCGCACGACGAGCACGACCGGCATTCGGGCGGGCAGGGCGGCGGCCGGGAGCAGCGCGAGCAGGACGAACGCGACGGCGATTCGGCGAACGTCGCCGCGCTGCCGCGCGTGCGCGCGTCGCGAGCGCGTCCGGCGCCCGTGCCCGCTCAGCGCGCGCTGCGCGACGTCGCGCATACGCTCGCGGACCCGATGGAGCGCGAGCATGCGTTGCGGCATCTGTGGGCCGACATACTGCTCCAGCTCGGCCGGCGCGTCGATACCGAACCCAGCGCGCGCATCACGGCCGCGCTGCTGAATCACAACGCGGACCTGCTCGCTGCCCGCTTGCGCACCGGGCCGTGGACGCCGATCGGCTGGAGCGGCGTGAAGCAGTTGCTGCTCGACGCGATGCGAAGCGCGGGCGGTGCGCCGCGCGACGTGTCGGCCGCGCGTAGCGAGCGTGCGAGCACGCATTATTTTCTGCTGCCGCTCATCGTGTTCAACGCGGAGCGCCCGTCGACGAACGCGCAGCTCGCACGCGCGTATGCAAGCGTCGAGACGTTGCACAAGGGCGTGTTGGCCGCTCAGCATTCGTGAACGTCGCGGCGCACGCGACGCTTCGCAAATGCGGCGGCGAATTCGCGCGACGGACGACCCCCGATGCCGCGTCGAACTATTCTGGCTGCATGGACGAACGATGCGGCGCGATCGAACGGATGCACCGATCGCGATCGATTCGATCGACGCAAATGAAACACACGACGCACGGATAAGGAGCAACCGATGAAGCTGCTGCGGATCCTGACCGGCCTGCATGCCGGTGCGGAAATCGCGCTCGATGCCGGCGAGCACCGGATCGGCGCGGGCGACGACGCGGAGATTCGCATCACCGACTGGCGCGACGGCGATCTGCTGCTGTCGATCGATGCGCAGGGCGCAACCCGCGCACGACGCGCGGCGCCCATGCCGGCCGAGACGGCCGCCGATGCGTTCGACGCGGATGGTTCGCCGCTCCTGATGCTCGACTTCGTGCCGGTGCCGTTCGGCGAGACCGCGCTGTGCGTCGGGCCCGCGAACGGCGAGTGGCCGAGCGATCTCGAGCTGCTCGCGACCTTGTGGGCGCCGCCGCCGGGCGCCGATGCGGCGCGGCGGGGCGCGCAACGCAAGCTCGCCGCGTGCGCGGCGGCAGGCGGCGCGCTGGTCGCCGGCCTGCTTGCGATGGGGGCCATGCTGGCGAGCGCCCATCCGGGCGTGCCGCCCCCGGTCGAGCGTGCCGACGCGCTCGCGACGCGCATCGGCGCGGAGCTGCGGCGCGCGGGCTATGCGGAGCTGCACACGGCGCCGCGCGGCGCGATGGTCGCGGTCGCCGGGATGGTCGCGACGCCGGCCGACGACCTCGCCGCGCGCAAGCTGCTGGACCGGCTCGCCGCGCACCGCGTCGAGCGCCAGTACGACGTCGCGCAGGACGATGCGCAGAGCATCGGCGAATCGCTCGGCGTGTCGGGGGCGACGGTCGCGTATGCGGGGCAGGGGCGCTTTCGGGTGTCGGGCGTCGTGCGGGACATCGCGCAGCTACGCGCGGCGGTCGAGCGCGTGCGCGCCGACGTCGGGCCGAACGTGCGCGCGATCGACGTCGATGCACGCCAGTCCGGCGACGCACCGGTGCCCGTCGCGTACTCGGGGATGCTCGAGATCGGCGATGTGCGCTACATCGAGACGCCGGACGGCGTGAAGCACGTGTTTGCGGGCGCGTCGGCGGACGGCGCGCCGGACCTCAACTGACGGGAGAAGCGGCATGTACGAAGCATTGGAACGGGCAGCGGATGAATGCGGACCGCTCGAGCAGGCGCTCGGGGCGCCTGACGCGGCGATACGGATCGGCGTGCTCCGCCAGGCGCTCGGCGAGACGGCCGAGCGGGTGAGCGCGGCCACCGCGCAGGCGGCGAGCGACTACGACCGAGACGCGATGCAGAAGGTCTATCGCGGCTTGCTGGCGGCGCAGCGGATTGTCGCGACGTTGCACGAGGCGAACGCGGCGGCCGCATAGCGGCCATGGTTTCGCCGCGCAGCGTGCGGCGGCGGACGGAGCGGCGCGAGCCGTTCCCGACGATGCCGCACGCTGCGCGGCAAAAAAGCGGCGGGCCGCGACATGAAGCGGCGGCGCCGGAACTTTGTCAACGCGTGATCGAATCACGCACTTTCTGGAGAGTAATCATGTCGGCATTGGTAGGTGGTGCACTGGGCGAAATGACGAAGGACACGATGGCAGGCATCGCGTTTTCGAAGGCGGCAACGAAACTGCAGCAGATGCAGGAGATGACGAAGGCGGAGAACGACGTGAAGAAGCAGGCCACGAAGATGGTCAGCGACGCGTCGAAGCCGGCGCAGTAAGCCGGCTGCCATTCGGCATCGTGTTGGGCGGCCGGCGCGCGAGCGCCGGCTGTATTTTTTGGGGGACGCCGGATACCGGGGTGAAACTGTCATGAGTTGGGAACGTTATGCACAGGTCGTCGCGGAGGTATGCGCGGTTGTCGGCTTGCCGGACGTCGATTACGTGCTCGAGACGCGCACGATCGACGTCGAGGGCTTCGACGTGCGCATCGACTACTTCGACGAGGATCCGGAGTCGATGTACGTGAATTTCCATTACGGCATCGTCAGCGCGGGCCGCACGCTCGCGGTGTACCGGCTGCTGCTCGAGGCGAACCTGCTGATCTACGCGCAGGACCAGGCGCAGCTCGGGATCGACGCGGACACCGGCAGCATCGTGCTGCTGATGCGATTGCCGCTCACGCCGGACGTGACGGGCGAGACGCTCGCCGATCTGTTCGCGCACTATGCGGAGCACGGCCGCTACTGGCGGCAGAACATCATCGAATCGGGCGACGAGATGTTCAGCGGTATCGCGTCCGGCGAATATTTCTGGCTGCGGGTGTAGCGGAGCCCGACGGCGGCACGCGCAACCGGCGGGCCAATCGTAACGGAACGTCACAAATTGCTGCGCGGATCCGACGCGAACGAGACGATAGCGGCACGCATCCATGCGCTGCGCCCCGCGACGAGCGGTGGCGCGGCGCGCGGATCGAGCCCGAACTTCGTATTCGAACCCGCTTGCCGAGAGGATCCACCATGTTTTCGACACTCTATTTCGCCGCCGCCGCCGCGCTTGCCAATCCGGCGTCGAACGACGCCTACGCAGCGCGCGTGTTCGACGGCCGCTTCGCCGAAGCGGCCGCGCTCGTCGCCGCGCGCTGCGAAGCCGACCCGGGCGACCCGGCCAACGACGTGCGCGACGTCAGCGCGTACGCGGACATCCAGCTCGTGCTCGGCCGCTTCGAGGAGGCCGAGGACACTTTCCGCCGCGCGCTGAAGCTGCTGCGCGATTCGCGCGACCAGACGCGCGTGACGACCTGCCGCAACGCGAGCTGGCAGGCGTTCTTCCAGAATCGTTTCGGCGTCGCGCAGGCGGGCTTCCGGCGGATCGTCGACGATCGCGCGGCGAGCGTCGGGCAGAAGCTCGAGAGCCTCGTCGGCGCGTGCGTCGTCATGCATCATCTCGGCCGCGCCGAGGACGCGATGGTGGCGCTCGACGGGCTCGACGCAGCCGCTCGCGATGCCGATCCGCGCTGGCGGCAGCTCGCCGGCGCACTGCGCGCGGACTTGCTGCTGCAATACCGGATCGGTCGCGCCGACGCGCTCGGCGATCACGTTTACTGGCGCTCCGCGCTGGCCGATCTGCCGTTGTCGGCGTTCGCGGAAACGGGCGCGCCGGCGGCCGATGCCGACGCGCTGCCGCTGCTGCGGATGCGCGTCGACTACATGCGCCAGGCATGCGCGCTCGCCGCCGGCGACCACGCGGCGCTCGCGCGGATCGATGCGCATGTGAACTGGTGCGAGAAGACGGGCCTCGTCGACTACCAGCGCAGCGTGTGCCTGGAAGTCGCGCTCGCGGCGCTCGCGGGGCACGCGCCGAATGTCGCCAACGCGATGATCGCGCCGTATCGCGACGCGGCCGGACGCTGCGGCTCGCACGTGCGCTGGACCCTCGACTATCTGTACTGCGCGGCGAAGGTGTGCGAGCAGCAGGGGCGGATTCGCGAATCGTCGTCGCTGTATGCACGCTATGCGCTCGCCTCGGTGCGGCACGTGCGCTCGGACGGCGCGGCGCTCGCGCCCTCGCTCGCGGTCGCGCGGTGCGGCACGCACGCGGCGGCGCCGAGCGACGACGTCAGCGCGCGGCTGCCCGGCAAGTACCGGCGCGCGTATCGCTATTTGATGGAGCGGCTCGACCAGCGCGACCTGTCGGTGCGGGAGATCGCCGCGCACATCGACGTGACCGAGCGCGCATTGCAGGCGGCGTTCAAGACGTTTCTCGGGTTGTCGCCGAGCGAACTGATCCGACGGCAGCGGATGGAGCGGATTCGCGGCGAGCTGCTGTCGGAAGGGCCGCGCGCGGCGAGCGTGCTTGAGATCGCGAACCGCTGGGGGATCCAGCATCGGTCGACGCTGGTCAACGGCTATCGGCGGATGTTCGACGAGGCGCCTTCGCAGACCTTCGACCGGTGAGGACGCGGGGGCGACGCACAGCGCGTCGCCGCCGGTCGGCTGTTGCACACTGGGCGATCGTTCTGGCCGGGCGAAGCCGGGGCGCGGGCTCGCCGCGCCAATGCCTCACCGCGTTGCTTCGATGTCGCGTCGACGCATTACGATCGCGACACAGCCTTCTTGATCATGTCGATCAGTTTCATCTGGAAGCTGTTGATCATCTCCGCCACCGCGAGCAACTGGTTCGCGAAACCGATTGCACGCTGCAATCTGATCGTCTGCTCGGTCTCGTGATGGATCTGGTGGATGCTCGGCATCCCGGCCGCGGCAAGCGTCTGTGCATCGTGGGCGCCGTGTGCTTCATGCGCGGCGGCGGATGCGGGTTTCGAAGGCGGGGTGCCCGCAGCCTGCGATTGAGCGTGCGCGGCCCCGAGCGGCGACGGTTGCCCGTGCGCGGCTTGCGGTGCCGGTGGCGGATCGCTCAAATCGATGAGATTGCCTTCCGGCACATGTGCGGAATGAGGCACGGCCGGTTGCAGGACCGCATGATGCGCGACAGTCTGCAATTCGTCGGGCGTTGCCTCGAGCAGCGACGATGGCGTACCGGTGGGCTTCGTCGTGGAGGGCGGGTCGCTCAGGTCGATGAGGTTGCCTTCGTGCGGGTGTGCGGAATGAAGCACGACCGGTTGCAGGACTGGATGATGTGCCACCGTCTGCAATTCGGCGGGCGTGGCTTCGAGTAGCGACGCGTTGTTTCCAGTCGCTTCCGGCTTGACGGCGGTGCGCTTCAGTACCGACGCGTTCAGCGGACGGGCCTCGGGTCGAGACGTCGACTTGCCTTGCGGTCGCAAGCCTCCCAGCACGCCTGACGG
Source organism: Burkholderia sp. BKH01 (assembly GCF_025685725.1). Lineage (NCBI taxonomy): Bacteria > Pseudomonadati > Pseudomonadota > Betaproteobacteria > Burkholderiales > Burkholderiaceae > Burkholderia > Burkholderia sp. BKH01. Next base: position 444,680 of record NZ_JAOTQT010000004.1, read on the forward strand.
CTTCGGTTGAGGAGCCGCGGCGCCGGACAGGGGCGCGCCGATCGACGGCGGGTTCTGCGAAGGCGGAGTCGAGCCCCCGGTTTGAATGGGGGATTTGATCGATACTGGCTGCACAATCCGGCTCCTGAAGAAGATAGACCTTGGCGCCCGACTGCCGCGCAATGGGCGCACTGGGCGACGTGGCGCCACTGTACGTCGACAGGCGCGCCGCGCCCGACCGCGGTGCGAAGCGATACACTCGCGCGCGAACGTCGCCGATGCGACGCGGCTCGCGGGATCGCGATTCGCATACGCCGCCGCGGCTTCGCGCGCATGGGGCACGCTCGCGCGTCGGCGCCCGACAATCGACGTGTCCATTCCCTGAACCGGAGCCGCCGATGAACGCCATCCGCCCACCCGAACTGATCGATACCGAGCGACTTCATCTGCGCCCGCTCACCGCCGACGACGCACGCGAAGCCTTCGACGCGCTGTTCGGCGATCCGGCGACGACGCTCGACCTGCCGTGGCCGATGCATCGCGGCGTCGACGAAACGCGCGCGTGCATCGGTCGTCTCGCCGAGGGTTGGCGCAGCGGCGCGTTTTTCAGCTGGGGACTGTTCGAGAAGCGCGACGGCCGTCTGATCGGCACCCTCGAGATGCACGGTCGCCTGCCGCGCGTCGAGATCGGGCTCGTGACGAGCTTCGCGCCGGGGCGCGTACGGACCCGCGCATGGTCGGAGATGCTGCGCAGGTTTCTCGACTGGCTGATCGCGCAGCCGGGCGTATACCGGATCGAGGCGTTCTGCTCGGTGACGGGCCGCGCCGCGCCGTTCATGCCGAAGCTCGGTTTCGTCAGCGAGGGCGTCGTGCGCAACTACGAGGCGCGTCCGAATCGCGGGATGAGCGCGGGCGACAGCTATCTGTTCGCGATCACCAGGGCGCCGGGGCCATTGGGCGAGGCCGTCGCGACCCGCGACGCGCAGGCGTCGGCGCGGCAGGCGGCGTGAACAAGCGAGGACCTTGCACGGGTGCGCCAGGGCGGCGGGGTGGCCGCGACGATCCGCGCCTACGCTCGCGCCGGGCATCGATTGCCTGCGCGCGACTCGTCGCGCCGCGCATCGCGGATTTCGTGCGGTCTCGCTGACTTTCGCCGGCGCGTCCGATCATTGACGGAAGTCGCGACGGAGATGCGGGTTCGCTGGGTCGAACGTCGCGCGTATCCGGGCTCTCGGCATTCCATTCGGGTTCGCGTGACACGGTGACGACCGATGTGCGGCTCGCCACGATCGCCGCAAACCGCAAACCCGCCCGATCTTCACCCCATCCCGCTCGCATGCACATGCCGCGCCCATTGATACCGGTCGAGCCGCAGCAGTTGCGAGATGCGTGCGGCGACGTCGCCGTCGTGCGCGCCGGCGCCCTCCGCGAGCTCATCCACTTTGAGGAACCGGCCGACGAGCACCGTCGACGCCCGATCCCCCGACAGCACCACGGTCTGCGCATAGCGCCGCCAATCGTCGTCTTGCAGCGCGTACAGGCACCAACTCTGCAGCGCCGTGCACAGCGGCGTGCCGCGCTCCTGGTCTTCGAGCGTGCGCAGAATGTGCAGCGCGCCGATCCAGTCGCGCCGGCTGATCCGCAGCCGCACGTCGCACAGGTCGACCGCGGCGTTGCGCGGCTGCAGGACGCGCAGCGCGATCAGCAGTTCGTCGAGGTCCGCGTGTGCGCTCGCGCGCAGCCCGACCGAAAAGGCCGAGAGCAGCGCGCGCAATGCGGCTTTGTTGCACGATTTGATCGCCATGTCGGTGCGATGCGTCGAGAAGAGATGATCCGTCGGCGATGATCGCCGTCGTACGCGCGCGAGCGGCCGGTGCGTGCGAAGCGACATCGTGCGTGGCGAAGCGATGCGCGCGTTGCGGCGGCGGCGCACGATGCGCAACCGATCGTTTCGGTCGCCGCGACGTCGCTTCGCGTGGTTCGCGGCGCGCGCGTACGCGCTGCCTAAGCTTGTCGTCGAACCGCGGGCGCATGAGCGCCGTGCGCGTTCTGTTCCCTTTCCTTCAGTCGATTCACATTCATAGCGAGACGATCATGAGCGTTAACGGCATTACATCGACGACTATCCACCCGTCGCAGTTCAACTCCTCGTCGACGTCGTCGAGCAGCCGCGATCAGAAGATCGACAAGCTGCTCCACGAAATCGAAGCGCTGCTGATGCAGGACGATTCGGGCGACGGCGACGACACGGACATCGGTGGCGATTCGAACGGCAACACGCCGACGGGCAACAACACCCCGACGAACCACGTGACGACGTCGACGGGCGACAAGCCCGGCGAAGACATGCGCGACGTCAAGCTGAACACGAAGGCGGGCGGCGAGGCGCTACACCTGAAGATGGACTCGCAGGGCAACCTGTACAACGGCAGCGGCAATTCGGTCGGCGTCGTCGACAAGGACGGCAACGTGAAGCTGAACTCCGGTGCGACGAAGGAGCTGGAGCGCCTCGAGACGGGCGGCAATCCGTTCATGAACGCGAACGTCGGCAAGCGCGGCGCCGGCGGCAACATGGAGTTCACGCCGGACGAAGTGACGGTGAGCGCGGGCGACGTCGACCAGAAGAACGACTTCTGACCGCGCGGGCGGCGCGGCGCGGCGGCACTGGACACGCGCTTTCGAATCGGTGCACACTGCGCGCTCGCGCCGCCGCGTCGCGGCCCGTCCAATCATTCGCGGACCGCGACGTCCGCCGGAGTCGAACTTGATCGTGTCGCAACGGGCCGACGCCCGAATCCTCGAGGTGATGCAGGCCCGGCAGGCGTGGGGCACGCTCGCGCTCGACCGCGACGGCGCGATCGTCGCGGCCACCGAGCGCGCGCACGCGCTGTTAGGCCGCACGCTCGCCGCCGGGCTGCCGCTGCACGCGCTGCTCGGCGACGCGGCGGGCGCGGATCCCGCCGCGCTGTTCGACACGCTCGAACAAGGATTCGAATTCGAAACCGACGACGCGATCCTGTGGCTGACGCTGCAGCCGGTCGAGCACGATCCGGCGATCGCGGCGACGGTCACGGTCGCCGACGTCACGCCGCTGCGCCGCGCGCTCGACGAGCGCGTCGCATCGCTGCGCTTTCTGGCGCACGACCTGCGTTCGCCGCAGAATTCGATACTCGCGCTGACCCAGTTGCACGACGCCGATCCCGACGCGTTCGCCGCGTGCGGTGGCCTCGAACGGATCGCGCAACTCGCGCGGCACGCGTTGCTGCTCGGCCAGGACTACCTCGTCGCGTCGGCGGCGGACGATCTCCGGCAGCGCCATTTCATGCGCTTCGACCTGCGCACGATGCTGCGTGAGCTCGTGCCGAAGCTCGAAGTGGGCGCCGTCTATCGCGGCGTCGCGTTGCAGCTCTGGCTCGACGACGCCGTACCGCTGTGGTTGCGCGGCGCGCGCGTATTCGTCGCCCGCGCGCTGCAGAACCTGATCGACAATGCGGTGCAGGCGTCGCGACAGGGCGCGCGCGTCGAGATCCGGCTGCACGTGCGTGACGCGCACGCGGAAGTGACGATCCGCGATTGGGCCGGCGGCCTGCCGGGCCTCGCCATGGACGGACGCATGACCGATTTCGCGCCGCTCGCGAAGCGTGGCTCGATGGGCTTCGGCCTCGGGCTGCAGCTCGCCGCGCAGGTCGCCGCCGCGCATGCAGGCACGCTGTACGCCGAATCGAATCGCGGCGTCGGCACGGCGTTCGTGATGCGCTTGCCGATGCCCGCGCCGGCAGGCGCGGCAGCTTCGGCCGTGCCGGACGGCATCGCGCGCTGGCGCGCGAGCGTCACGCCCGACGGCTGAGCGCCGGCATCCTTTTCTTTCCTTTTCGCTTGACGAGCCCTATTTCCGCGATGTCCGAACCGAACATGCAGCGCACCGTGCAGCAGCCCAAGCAGATCGTCGTCGTCGAGGACGATCCGGTGCAGCGCACACTGCTCGTTACCTGGCTCAAGGCCGAGGGCTACCGCGTCGAGGCGTTCGACGACGGGCTCGACGCGCGCCGCTTCCTCGGCGACAGCTGGGCCGATCTGCTGGTGCTCGACTGGGACCTGCCCGGGATGACGGGCGAGCGGCTGCTCGGGTGGGTGCGTGGCCGCGCGCGCTCGATCGTCCCGGTGATCTTCCAGACCGTGCATTCGGACGAAGAAGACATCGTGAAGATTCTCGACGCCGGCGCGGACGATTTCCTGATCAAGCCGCTCGAGAAGCAGACGCTGCTCGCGCGCGTGCGTGCGTTGTTGCGGCGCTTCGCGGCGCTGTCGGTCGACAGCGGGCGCATGCAGCTCGGCGGCTGCGTGTTGTCGCGCGCGACGCTGACCGTGTCCGACGGCAGTGCGTCGCACGCATTCAGCGCGAAGGAGTTCGACATTCTCTGGCATCTGGCCGAGCATCCCGGCGCCGTCGTGCAGCGGCAGGATCTGTTGCGGCTCGTGTGGGGCGCGGAAGCGTCCGCGCAGACCCGCACGGTCGACATGTACGTGAGCCGGCTGCGCAGCCGGCTGAAAGCGGCGGGCCTCGGCTGGACCGTGCATGCGGCGTACGCGACCGGCTACCGCCTGAACCTGGGTGCGGACGCCGAGCCGGCGGATCGCGCATCGTGACGCGGCGCGCGGCCGCGTCGGCTGCCGCCATCGCGCTTGCGCTCGCGAGCCATGCGCCGGCGCTGCATGCGGTGCCGCTCGCGTGGCCGCTCGCGCGCTTCGACTATCGCGTCGGGCCGGTGAGCGCCGCCGCCGCGTTGAGCGAACTGAGCCGCCGCTCGGGCGTCGCGATCGACGTGGACGCAGGCGCGTCGTGCCGGCTCGACGTGCGCGAGGCGCTGCCGCCGCGGCGTTTTGTCGACTGGGTTGCGCGCACGTGCGGACTTGCGGCGTACTACGACGGCGCGGTGCTGCAGCTCGTCGCGCCCGATGCGTTCGAGCGTGCGGCGGTGCGGCTCAATTACGCGACGCCGGCCGAGCTGCGCGCGACGCTCGCACGGCAGCGGATCGTCGACGAGCGCTGGCGGCCCGGCTATGACGACGCGGCGCGGATCGTGCGGGTCGCCGGCCCGCCGCGCTATGTCGCGCTCGTGCTCGCTGCCGCGCGCGCACTCGACGAAGCCGCGCAGGCGCGCGTGCCGACCGAGACGCGCGCGTTCAGGCTGCATGCGCGCGCGGCGGCTGACCGCGCCGTGCGAGGCGCCGCGGGCGATGCGTCGCTGCCGGGGCTCGCGACGCGGCTGCGCCGCCGGCTCGAGCAGGACGGCGTCGCGCCGCGCGCGGTGCCCGGCGTGCGCGAATTCACGGCGTCGCTGCCGATAGTCGACGCGGATGCACGCTCGAACACCGTGCTGATCCGCGACGTGCCCGCGCGGCTGGCGCGCGATGCACGGCTCGTCGCGCAGCTCGATACGCTGCCCGCGTCGATTCGGATCGATGCGTTCGGCGCGACGCTCGCGCACGCGCAGATCGACGCGCTCGGGTTGCGGTGGCGCGACGACACGCAGGCGTCCGTATCCTCCGGCGCATCCGCCCCGCGCGTGGCGATCGCGCCCGCGCCGGACGGCTGCGCGCCGATGCGCGCGCGCGTCGCCGAGCTTGCCGCGCACGGCGACGCATCGATCGACGCCGACGGCTCGACGCTGACGCTCCCCGACGACAGCGCGGATTTCGGCCGTCTGCGGCAGGTGTTCGTCACGTCGGGCAACAGCGATGCGCGATCGCTCGACGCGCAGCGGAACGGATTCGCGATGCGGGTTACGCCGCGCGAGACCGCGCAGGCGGGCCGTTATGCGCTCGACATGCGGATCGTCGAGCGCTGGGCGGACCGCGACAGCCGCTCGGCCGGCGCGTCGTCGCCGCGCGAAACCGTGTCCGGCGCGACGCTCTCGGCAGGGGAATGCGTGGCGCTCGCGCTGCCGCTTGCCGCTGGACATGAGGCGCAGCGGCTCGTGCTGGTGACGCCGCGCGTGACGTCCGCCGATCCCGTGCGCCGGCCGCCGCCGGCATCGCCGACCGCGCAGGCGCGACGCGCGCCGGCCGCGACAAGCGCAATCGCCAGCTTCCCCGAAGCCGCGAAGCGCGCGACGCAAACGCGCGAGACGTTACGCGCGCATTCGCCGGCAACGCCGCCGGACGGCCTCGGCCTCAGCACGCAGACGCGCCTGCTCGGCAATTGATGCAAACTCCACGCATTATTAAACGACGGTCTCGCATGATTTAGACGCGCGACGACAATCGGATTTTTAAATGAATTTCACCAGTCGATTAACACGGGATTTCGCGTGTTTATACGATTGTTTCCGATTTTAGATCGGCATGAGAAATACCGGATCGGATGCGCGCCTAACGATTAACAATCGACTGCATCATTTCATTCAGCTCGATCCGATTGTAAGTCGCCCGTAACGCGTCTTTCGTCGAGATCCGGTTGCGGGCCGCGAGCGCGGCGAGGTCGTCGTTCAGGGAGCGCGACATGTTGTCCTCGCGGCGCCGCAGGAACTCGTTGACGAGGTGCAGCTTCGTCGGATCCACGATCAGCTTCGCGACCTGGTTGTTGTTGTTGAACAGCAGTTCGCTCGCGAGCACGAGGCTTTCGCCGTCCGCGCTCGGCACGAGGCTCTGGCAGACGATGCCGATCAGCGATTCGGCGAGCGCGACCGCGTGCCGGTCGCGCTGCTCGACCGGAAAGAACGACAGCAGCTTGTTGAGCGCGCTGACCGCGCTGCCCGTGTGCATCGTCGCGAGCACGAGATGCCCCGATTCGCCCGCTTGCAGCAGCGTGTCGGCCGTCTGCGCGTCGCGCACCTCGCCGACCATCACGACGTCCGGCTTCTGCCGCAGCGCCTCGCGCAGCCCGTGCGGGAAATTCGGCGTGTCGGTCGGCACTTCGCGTTGCGAGATGATCGACTGGCGGCGCTCCAGATAGTATTCGATCGGCTCCTCGATCGTGACGATATGCGTGTTGCGCGTCGCGTTGATGTGCTCGAGCAGCGACGCGATCGTCGTCGTCTTGCCCGAGCCCGTCGGGCCCGTGACGAGGATGATGCCCTTCGTGTTGTCGAGCATCGAGCGCACGTAGACGGGCAGGCCGAGTTCCTCGAGCGGCAGCGGCTTGAGCGGCAGCCGGCGCATCGAGATCACGATCTTGCGGCCGCCGCCCGCGCGGTATACGTGGCAGCGCAGCCGGCAGCGCGTGAGGACGAACGGGCGGTCGAGCGTGCCTTGACGAAGCGCGGCTTCCCAATGCTCGTCGATCGCGTCGAGCAGCGGCCGCATGTCGTCGAGGAGCACCGGTTCGTCGCTCGTCTCGACCCAGCCGCGCGGCGTCTTGATCGTGACGGGGCGGTCCTGCTCGATGTGGATGTCGGTGAACATCTGCTTCAGGTCGATCAGGCCGAGCACTTCGCCCGCGAGATCGCGCAGCGGGGCGGCGGCGGCATGCTGGTTCATCTTGGCAGTTCGAATGAATGGATTGGGCGGCGCATTTCGCGCGGTGAAAGAGGAAGTTGAATGGTCTATTTAATTTTGCATGCAAACTAGCTTTTGTCAAACTGTTCGGGGTATATTTGCCGCGCAATAATCACTTCAATAATGCGACTGCGTGCGTAGACCTATTATGTAACGCTGCGGTAATCCCATGTTCGGAAAGCCATTTCCGGCCGCGCAGGCGGTCCGAGGCGTCGGACGCGGCATCCGGGATCATCGAGCAGCAAAGCGCGGGGGCCAGCGGCGCACGGCAGCAGTCGAGTAACGAGGACAATCATGATGCACGGCGCTACGGTCGCCGCGGCCGCGTTCATCGCGACCGCGCTTTTTGCAACCGATTGCGCGGCGAGCGGCCCGACCGCCGGCACCGATCCGGCGATCGGCGGCCCATTTGTCGAGCGCTTCGATCACGCACCGCTGACGGCAACGCGCGTCGACGTCGTGCGCGCGGTATCGCCATCGGCGTCAGCCGCGGCCGCGCCGACCACGGCCGCGCGGCCCGCGTCGCTGCCCGTTGCGGACGCACCCGTCTGGGACGTGCGCGCGTCCGACGGCACGATCCGCGGCGTCTTGTTGCGATGGGCGCGCACGGCGGGCTGGCAGCTCGTCTGGGATGCGCCGGTCGATTTCAGCATCGACGCGCAGGCGACGCTGCGCGGCTCGTTCGAGGATGCGCTGCAAGTGCTCGTCGCGAGTCTCGGCCGCACGGCGACGCCGGTCCAGGCGATTCTCTATCAAGGCAATCACGTGTTGCGCGTCGTCGCGCAGGGAGCGGGCTGATGCGCGTCTTTTTCGTCATTTCGTTACTGGCCGCCGCGCTGCTGAGCGGCTGCACCGGGCTGCGCAGCGGCATCGAGCGGGACGTGCGACGCGATTCGGATGAATCCGGCGCGCTCCTCAAGCGCACCGCCGACGGCGACAACAGCGTGCACGCGCTGTCGCCCGTCGTCGTCGACAACGGCCTGTGGGTGTCGGCGGGCGCCGTGAAGCTGCAGAGCCGCGAACAGCTCCCCGCGCTATTCGACGAGCCGGCGTCGTTCGACCGCGCGGTCTCTTCGTTATCCGAATTCGCCGAGCAGATCACGCGGCTCACGCAGGTACCGACGCAGGTCGCCGCGAGCGCGCAGCAGGCGGCCGCGCGTTCGCAGCAAGGTGGCGGCGCGGACGGCGTCGCGCGCGGCGCACCCGCGTTCCTCGACGCGGCGGGCGGGCGC
>NZ_JAOTQT010000050.1:0-13607 GCF_025685725.1 Burkholderia sp. BKH01
GCCGCGCGCTGGGCGGCGCGCGCCGCGTTCGCGACGAGCCGCGCGACTGCGGGCGGCCACGTATGCGTCGCGCTCGGCGCGCTCGCGCAGCGCTACGAAGAGCCGCTCGACGACATCCGCGCGGCGCTCGCCGCGAGCGGCGTGGTGGCGTTCGGCACGCTCGCGCGCGGCGACGAGCGGCCGCTGATCGTCGACCGGCACGATCACCTGTACCTGTCGCGCTATTTCGATTACGAACGGCGGCTGGCCGAAGCGCTGGTTGCGCAGGCCGGCGTCGCGGTACCGGACGACGGGTTGTCGCCCGACCGGTTGCGCGACAACCTCGCGCGCTACTTCGGGCCCGCGACCGGCGAAGTCGACTGGCAGCGCGTCGCGGCGATCGTCGCGCTGACCGGCCGCGTGACGATCGTCAGCGGCGGCCCCGGCACCGGCAAGACGACGACCGTCGTCGGCGTGCTGGCCTGTCTGCTCGACGCGCACCCGGGGCTGCGCATCGCGCTGGCCGCGCCGACCGGCAAGGCCGCGCAGCGGATGCAGGAAGCGCTGCATGCGCGGGCCGGCGATCTGCCGCCCGAACTCGCGGCGCGCCTGCCCGATACGTCGTACACGCTGCATCGCCTGCTGGGCGGCGGCGGGGCAGCCGGCTTCCGGCATCATCGCGACAATCCGCTGCCGTACGACCTGATCGTCGTCGACGAGGCATCGATGATCGACGTCGCGCTTGCCGCGCACCTGCTTGATGCGCTCGCGCCGGGAGCTCGGCTCGTGCTGCTCGGCGACAAGGATCAATTGGCCGCGGTCGAGGCGGGCGCCGTGTTCGCGGAGCTGAGTGCGCGGCCGGCGTTTACCGCGGCGGCGCGCACGCGCATCGCGCAGGCGCTCGGTGTCGACGAGGCGGCGTTCGTTGCGGCGTTGCCGGTGCCGGACGAAGCGGCGGCGGCTGTGCCTGCTGCGAATCCGGTTTCCGCTGCGGCACCGGCCCAGGCCGAGGCTTCCGCTTCGGTATCCGCCGCTGCTTCACGCAAACGCGCGTCGCGTCCGCGCGCCGATGCGCGACAGGCGTCGCTGTTCGACGACGAACCGCGGGACGACGCGGTTGCCGCGGCGGACGTCGCGCCACCTCCGTCCGCCGGTCCGGCATTGACCGATGCCGGTGATACCGGTGATGCGGGCGGCGCCTCCGCGTGGATCGAGGCTGACGAACTCGCGTGGCTCGACGCCGTCGAGCTGCCGCCGTTCGACGCCGGCGATGCGGCGCTTGCGTCGGTCATGTCGCCATTGCCTGGCGAAGCCACACCCGCCACACCCGCACCGGCGCCGCTCGCCGACTGCGTCGTGTGGCTCGAACGCAATTACCGCTTCGGTCTCGATTCGCCGATCGGGCGGCTGTCGCTCGCGATCCGCCGCGGCGACGTGCAGGCCGCGCTCGATGCGCTGCCCGCGGACGACGCGGCTGCCGCGTCGTTCCACGACGATGCGGGCGAGTCGCTTGCGTCGTCGACGGTCGAGCGGCTCGCGCGGCGGTTCGGTGCGTACCTCGATGCGTTGCGCGACGCGCTGGCCGCGCCGGTGCCCGATCCGCTGCCGCTGTTCGACGCGCTCAACCGGTTCCGGATCCTGTGCGCGACCCGCAGCGGCTCGCGCGGCGCGGAGCACGTCAACGCGCTCGTGGCCGCGCACGTGCGGCATGCGGCGCGCGTGCCGCTCGCGGTCGGCGCGCACTGGTTCACCGGGCGGCCGATCATGGTGACGCGCAACGACTATGCGCTCGGGCTGTTCAACGGCGACATCGGCATCGCGCTGCCCGACGCGCACGGCGTGCTGCGCGTGTGGTTCAGGCGCGCGGACGGCACCGCGCGCGCGGTGTCGCCGGCCGCGCTGCCGCCGCACGAAACGGCGTTCGCGCTGACGGTCCACAAATCGCAGGGCTCGGAATTCGACGAAGCGGCGCTCGTGCTGCCGGCATCGTTCGGCCGCGTGCTCACGCGCGAGCTCGTCTACACGGCAGTAACGCGGGCACGTACGCGCGTGCAGGTGATCGGGCCGCGGCGCGTGCTGGCGCAAGCGGTCGCGACGCGCACGCAGCGCGATTCGGGGCTCGCGGCCCGCGTCGACGAGGCGCTCGCGCGGCGCCGCATGGAGGCTTCGCGATGATGATCCGCTATACGCTCGATCCGGCCGAAGTCGAATGGACGGCCGTGCGCGCGCAGGGCGCGGGCGGGCAGAACGTGAACAAGGTATCGAGCGCGATCCACCTGCGCTTCGACATCCGTGCGTCGTCGCTGCCGCCCGTCATCAAGGAGCGGCTCCTCGCACTGTCCGACCAGCGCATCACGCGCGACGGCATCGTCGTGATCAAGTCGCAGGAATACCGCACGCAGGAGAAGAACCGCGAGGCAGCGCTGGCGCGACTCGATGCGCTGATCGCCGGCGTCGCGTTCACGCCGCGCGCGCGAGTCGCGACGCGGCCGACGCGCGCGTCGAAGGAGCGACGGCTCGAGCACAAGTCGCGCCGCAGCACGGTGAAGTCGGGACGAGGGAAGGTGGTCGACTGACGAATGGGTGGCCGGAAGGCCGCACGCTCGACGGACATCGCGGGCGAGCGCCCGCCGCCGCGCCGACCGGCTAGCGCATCACGGTTCCCGCACTGTCGAGCACGAAGTCGACGCAGAACACGACGAGCCGGCTCTGCGCACGGATCGCGACGGCGGCCGTGTAGCAGTCGCGGCCTTCCGTCAGCGAGAAGTGCGGGCCCATCAGCGCGACGCGCCCGGGCGCGGCGATCGCGCGCTGGAAATACGGGCGTCGCGACCAGTTGCTGTGGGTTTCCGGGAAAAGCGGCGACAGGCGGGTGACGCTCGCCTGGCCATCGTCGGGTCGCGCGCCGATCGACGGCAGGAACTGCTCGCCGATCTCGTCCGTGACGAACACGCGGCGCGCGGCCGGCACCGCGAACACGCGTTGCGCGGCATCCTGCAGGTTGCCGCTCGCGGAAAACGCGGCCGCGCCGGTGAGCACGAGCCGCTCGATCGCGTCGAAGCCCGGCTGCTCGGCGATGGCCGGCGTGTGCCGGCGCGCGATGAAGCGTCGCCACGCAGCGTCGAGCATCGCGGGCGCGGCCGCGCTTGCGTGCGCGATCGACGAGTCGGGCTGGCCGAACTGGAAACCCTGCACGAAATCGATGTCGGCTTCCATCAGCGACTGCAGCGCGTCGTCGCTTTCGACGCCCTCGGCAAGCACCATCGCGCCGGCCTGGTGCAGCATCGACACGAGGTGATGCATGATGCGGCGATCGTCGGCCGACCCGGTCGAGCGCTCGACGAGCGATCGATCGAGCTTGACGATGTCGGGCCGTGCGCGCCACACGCGGTCGAAATTCGAGAATCCCGTGCCGAAATCGTCGATCGCGATCAGGAAGTCGCGATGCTGGATCATGTCGATCGTGCGGGCGAGCGCGGCTTCGTCGCGCGCCGGCTGTTCGACGACCTCCAGCACGATGCGGTTCGGCGGCAATGCGAAATGCCGGCACAGCGCCTCGACGAACTCGCGCTGCACGAGGCCCGAATCGAGTACGCGCGGCGTCACGTTCAGGAACAGCCAGCCGTCGCCGATGCCTTGCGCGACGAAGTTGGCCGTATGCAGGCAGCGCGCGAGCCGGTCGAGCAGCAGCGCGTCGGCATCGGCGCGCGTCTTGTCGAAGAGGGCGGCGGGCGAGACCAGCGCGCCGTTCGCGTCGACGACGCGCAGCAGCGCCTCGTAACCGACCACGCGCTTGTGCGTGATCGACAGCACGGGCTGGAACACGCTGCGCAGCGTCGTGGTGCGATAGGTGGCGAACCAGCCGCTGGGCGTTGGCGTCAGGTGTTCGAGCAGGGAGTCGAGCGATCGGTCGCGGGCGGGCTTCATGTCAACGGTGCCCAGGGAGGAGCGGTGGGGCGGCAGCGCGTCGCCACACTGAAGCAGTCACATGCGCAGGCGGACGCGAAGGAACGTGGGGCATCGTGACCGCCTTCTGCGGATAAGTGTTCCGAGTGTAACGGGAATGCGGCGCCGCGCGTATCAGGGAAACTCCACACGCACGCGGCGCGCGGCTGCGGCCATGGCCGGCGCGCAGCAATGACCGGCGCCGCCCGAGTGCGCGCCGCGCATCACCGCCACGCAGCGAAGGCCGCCGCGGAAGCACATCAGAATCCGGTGGCATGGCGGCGGCATGACCGTGCGTGCAGCCGCATGGCGCGCGTAGCGGCGCGGGAAAACCCGCGGCGAGTACAGCCGCAGGCGGGCGCGCCCGTCGGATGAATGCCGGCGCGCCGGGAAACAGGCGGCGCCCGGCGTCGGCGGTTACCGCCCGGCGGCCGGCAGCGCGTGCGCCCGGATTCTCAGGTTGCTTCGCCGCTACGCGGCCGCAGACCGGGAATCCGCTTGATCACGCCGGTTGCGAGCGCGGTGCCGACGAGCACGATCGCGCAGCCTTCGATCATCACGGCCGACACGTGTTCGCCGAGGAACAGCGCGCCCCACAGCAGGCCGAACACCGGGATCACGAACGTCACGGTAATCGCGCGGGCGGGGCCGACATGCGCGATCAGGTAGAAGAAGATGAAATACGCGATGCCCGTGCATGCGATGCCGAGGCCGAGCACGGAACCCCATGCGTGCGGGCCGACCGGTGCGGCCGGCCAGGTGGCGATCGCGAACGGCAGCAGCAGGACGGTCGAGCCGATCATGCTGCCGGTCGCATTGACGAGCGGATCGACGCCGCCGAGCTTGCGCTTCGTGTAATTGGCCGCGATGCCGTACAGCAGCGTCGCGCCGAGTGCCGCGGCGGCGGCGAGCGCGGTCGCGCCGGCGCCCGTGTCGCCGTGCGCATTCGCGATCTGGTTCCACACGAGCGTGATCACGCCGGCAAAACCGATCACGAGGCCGAGCGCGCGCGGCAGCGACAGCTTGTCCTTCAGCCACAGGTAAGCGACGAGCGCGCCCCACAGCGGCGTCGTCGCGTTGATCACCGACGTCAGGCCGGCCGACAGCGTCAGTTCGGCGAACGCGAACAGGCAGAACGGTATGCCCGAGTTCAGTGCGCCGACGACGAACAACGGCCACGCATGACGGCGCAGCCGCGCGCCGAGATCGGCGGGTTTGAAGCGCGTCAGCGCAAAGCCGGTGAGAAACAGCGCGCCGATGCCGACGCGCAGCGCCATCAGCGGCGCGACGCCGAAATCGACGACGCCGATCCGGATAAACAGGAACGACGCGCCCCACAGGGCAGCGAGCACGGTCAGCAGGATGGCGTTCTTGGGTGACATCGATCGTGGGGGCGAGGGACGGGATGCGGTGGATCTTACACCGCGTTACCACGCCGTCGTTTCACGATTCGATGAAACGACAAGAAACGGGAGATTCGCCGGTTGCAGGCGCGAGACGGCGCGGCCACCGGCCGCGCAGCCCGATCAGTGATGGTGCCAGCCGCCGCGTCCGCCGCGTCCGCCGAAGCCGAAATTGAGCGACAGCGCCGGTCCCCAATAACCGCCCCACGCCGGCGCATACGCAGGCGCCGGATAGTAGTAGGCGGGGCCCGGATCGACGTACACGGGCGCCGGCTGCACCGGTGCAGCCGTGTAATAGCCGCCAGGATAATAACCGTACGGGTAGTAGCAGCCGGCGAGCGTCGTGCAGGCGAGCGCCGCGGCGACGAGGATCCTGTTCATGATGTCTCTCCGGCGGAGCCGGCAATCGGCAGATGCTTAAGCTTAGGCCGCGCGCCGATGACACGACGTGCGAAACGGTAACGGATCATTTCCGGGCCGCTGCGGCGTGCTGCGGCGCCGCATACGAAAAACGGCGCTTCCGCAGTGCGAAAACGCCGTCAGGCCGGAGTTCGCCGCGCTTCGCGCGGCGGCCGGTTAGCCGGTCGGCTTATTTACCGACCTGGTTGCCGATGATGCCGCCAGCCGCTGCGCCACCCAGCGTCGACAGCGCGTTGCCGCCGATCGCCGCGCCGGCGACGCCGCCGACACCCGCACCGATTGCCGTGTCGCGCTGGCGCCTCGTCATCGAATCGCAGGCCGACAGGCTGGCCACCGTCGCGACGAGGAGCGCGCATACCCCAATACGCCGAATCGAATTCATGATCGTTGTCCTGTGGTAGTGAACGGAGGACGCGCGACCGGCTGGCGGCCACGCATGTTCCCAATCTATGCGCCGCCCCGCGCCGCTGCTGTAAGGACTTGTTAAGCCTCGCACGGTTTCGTAATCAATTGTTTCCCGTGCATCGGCAGGCACGCGACATGCGCAAAAAAAGCCCGCTCGAAAGCGGGCTTCGTGCATCGCGATGCGTTTCCGGCGCGAATCGCCGAATTCGCTCGTTCGCTTATTGACGGTGGTAGATCTCGGCGCCGGTCTTGACGAACTCGACCGCCTTCACTTCCATCCCTTTCTTCAGCGCTTCGGTTTCCGACACGCCCTGCTGCGCCGCGAACTCGCGCACGTCCTGCGTGATCTTCATCGAGCAGAAGTGCGGGCCGCACATCGAGCAGAAGTGCGCGACCTTCGCCGAATCCTTCGGCAGCGTTTCGTCGTGGAATTCGCGCGCCTTGTCCGGATCGAGACCGATGTTGAACTGATCTTCCCAGCGGAACTCGAAGCGCGCTTTCGACAGCGCGTTGTCGCGCACCTGCGCGCCCGGGTGACCCTTCGCGAGGTCGGCGGCGTGCGCGGCGAGCTTGTACGTGATGATGCCTTCCTTCACGTCGTCCTTGTTCGGCAGGCCGAGGTGTTCCTTCGGCGTCACGTAGCACAGCATCGCGGTGCCGAACCAGCCGATCATCGCGGCGCCGATGCCCGACGTGATGTGGTCGTAGCCCGGCGCGATGTCGGTGGTGAGCGGCCCGAGCGTGTAGAACGGCGCTTCCTTGCACCAGTCGAGCTGGAGATCCATGTTCTCCTTGATCAACTGCATCGGCACGTGGCCGGGGCCTTCGATCATCACCTGCACGTCGTGCTTCCACGCGATCTGCGTGAGCTCGCCGAGCGTCTTCAGTTCGCCGAGCTGTGCTTCGTCGTTCGCGTCGTAGATCGAGCCGGGGCGCAGGCCGTCGCCGAGCGAGAAGCTCACGTCGTACGCCTTCATGATCTCGCAGATCTCTTCGAAGTGTTCGTACAGGAAGCTTTCCTTGTGATGCGCGAGGCACCACTTCGCCATGATCGAGCCGCCGCGCGACACGATGCCGGTCATCCGGTTCGCGGTGAGCGGCACGTACTGCAGGCGCACGCCCGCGTGGATCGTGAAGTAGTCGACGCCTTGCTCGGCCTGCTCGATCAGCGTGTCGCGGAAGATTTCCCAGGTCAGGTCCTCGGCTTTGCCGTTGACCTTCTCGAGCGCCTGGTAGATCGGCACCGTGCCGATCGGCACCGGGCTGTTGCGGATGATCCACTCGCGCGTTTCATGGATGTGCTTGCCGGTCGACAGGTCCATCACCGTGTCGCCGCCCCAGCGGATCGCCCACGTCATCTTGTCGACTTCCTCGCCGATCGACGACGTGACGGCCGAGTTGCCGATGTTCGCGTTGATCTTCACGAGGAAGTTGCGGCCGATGATCATCGGCTCGGATTCCGGGTGGTTGATGTTCGCGGGAATGATCGCGCGGCCGCGCGCGATTTCGTCGCGCACGAACTCCGGCGTGATCTCGGCCAGCGCATTCGCGCCGAATGCGGCAGCGCCGAACGCCTGGCCCGGATGCTGGCGGCCCATCATCGCGGCGAGCTTCGCGCCGTTCGGGCCGCTCGACTTCAGGCTCTCGATGTATTCGGCGCGGCGCTGGTTCTCTCGGATCGCGATGTATTCCATTTCCGGCGTGATGATGCCCTGACGCGCGTAGTGCATCTGCGTGACGTTCTTGCCGGCCTGCGCGCGGCGCGGGTTGCGGTGCAGGCCCGGGAAACGCAGGTCGGCGGTGGCCGGATCGGCCGCGCGCTCGAGGCCGTACCGGCTCGACAGGCCGGAGAGCACTTCGGTGTCGCCGCGCGCTTCGATCCAGCGCTGGCGCAGCGCGGGCAGGCCCGCGCGGATGTCGATCTTGGCTTCCGGATCGGTGTAGGGGCCCGACGTGTCGTACACGTAGATCGGCGGATTCTTTTCGCCGCCGAAGCCGGTCGGCGTGTCGGCCTGCGTGATTTCGCGCATCGGTACGCGGATGTCGGGCTGCGAGCCGGTCACATAGACTTTCCGCGAATTCGGCAGCGGCGCGACGGCAGCGGCATCGACGTGGGCGTCGGCGGACAGAAACTTCGGATTGGCGTTCATGCAATCTCCTGTGTGAGCGCCGGACAGACGCTTCGGCGCTTGCCCGGAGCCCTGGACGAATGTGGGGCTCGAGCTAAGCAGGAGACGAGGCTTGGTGAGGCGGCGGATTTCGTCAGAAGGATGGCGGCGGAATCCGTACGCTTCCCTGCGCTGGCATTATCCAGATCAGGTTCAAAGGGTATTTCTCACCCGCAATGCCGGTTTGTTGACCGGGCGCATTGCAGGACCCCCGCGTTAGCAGCGCACACGATACACTGGCTTTGCGGCGGTTTCAACCGGTGGCAGATCGGTTGCCGCGGTGCAGTTGCAGCATTACGGGCGGCGCGCCTGCCGCGCAAGCCGCGATGCATGACACCGCCGCACGGCCCTGCAGCCCGGCTGACAACGACGGCGCGGCGCAGCATTGCGGCACTTCTGGCAGCCCCAAAAAATATTTTCGAAACGGCTGTCATTTCCCGCGACGTCCTCCGTCTATTCGGCTCCTCAAACCCATGTTTCGGAGAGATGTCATGAAAAAAGTACTGATCGCAGCCTGTGTCGCCGGTTTCGCCATGATCGCAACGGGCGCGTATGCGCAGAACGACGCGATGTCGAAGGAGGGTTCGTCGATGTCGAAGGACGCGATGGGCCACGATGCGATGGCGAAGGACGACGCGATGGCCAAGGGCGGTGCGATGAAGAAGGGCGCCGTGAAGAAGCACGCGATGAAGAAGGACGCGATGTCGCACGACTCGATGGGCAAGCCGAAGTCGGACGACAAGATGGCCCCGTCGAACTGACGGAAACGGACGGAGCGCGGCCGACGCGCGTGTCGCCGCTGCGTGCCGGGACGGCACGCGGTGCCGGCCGACGCGCGGGGCACGCGCCACGCCGCGCGTCAGCACATGCGTTGCGTGGCCGGTCTCCGGCCCCGTCTCGCGCTCCGTCGCCTCATTCCGGGAGTTTTCATCATGCAAACCGTTCCCGCCACCGGGCGCGCGGCCGCCACGCCGCCCGCACGTCCGATCCATCCGCTGTGGGTGCGCGCGAGCCACTGGCTCAACGCGCTCGCGGCCGTGCTGATGGCGCTGTCCGGCTGGCGCATCTACGACGCGTCGCCGATCTATCCGCCGTTCACGTTTCCTCACGGCATCACGATCGGCGGCTGGCTCGGCGGCGCGCTGCAATGGCATTTCGCGGCGATGTGGCTGCTCGTCGGCAACGGGCTGTTCTACCTGACGATGTCGCTTGCGACCGGGCGCCTGGTACGCAAGATGCTGCCGGTCACGCCGGCATCCGTGTGGCGCGACGTGCGCGCGGCGCTCGGCGGGCGGCTGTCGCATGCCGACCTGAGCGTCTACAACGCGGTGCAGCGCGCGGCGTACCTGACCGCGATCGTCGATCTCGTCGTGCTGGTGCTGTCGGGGCTCGCGATCTGGAAATCCGTGCAGTTCCCGCTGTTGCGCGAGCTGTTCGGCGGTTACGACAACGCGCGCGTCGTGCATTTCTGGGCGATGTCGCTGCTCGTCGCGTTCTTCGTCGTGCACGTCGCGATGGCGCTGCTGGTGCCGCGCTCGCTGCTCGCGATGCTGCGCGGCCGTTGAACGGCACGAAGGTGCCGAAGGAAATCATCATGTCCGAATCCGAACACAAGCGCGACCGCCCGTGCTGGTCCCTCGACCGGAAGTCGCTCGAACTCGACGTGCGCCGCGAGCTCGAGATGCCGTCGCGGCGGCTCTTCAACCGGCGCGTGCTGACGCTCGGCGGCCTGACGATGCTGACCGGCTGCACGCTGCAGGACGATGCGTCGGTCAACACGTTCCTCGAGAAAGTGTCGCGCATGAACGATCGCGTGCAGGCTTGGCTGTTCAGCCCCGACCGGCTCGCGCCGACCTACACCGAAGCCGACATCACGCGGCCGTTCCCGTTCAACGCGTATTACGGGATCGACGACGTGCCGCACGTCGACGCGTCGACGTATCGGCTCGTGCTGTCCGGCCGCGTGACGGGCAAGCGCGTCTGGACGCTCGACGAGCTGTATGCGCTGCCGCATGCGGAGCAGATCACGCGGCATATCTGCGTGGAAGGGTGGAGCGCGATCGGCCGCTGGGGCGGCACGCCGTTCGGCGCGTTTCTTGCGCGTGCAGGCGCCGACACGCACGCGAAATTCGTCGGCTTCAAGTGTGCGGACGACTACTACGAGAGCATCGACATGCCGACCGCGCTGCATCCGCAGACGCTGCTGGCGTTCGACTACGACGGCCGCCGCCTGCCGCCGGAATTCGGTTTCCCGATGAAGCTGCGGATGCCGACCAAGCTCGGCTACAAGAACCCGAAGCACATCATGGAAATCTTCGTGACCGATACGTTTCCGGGCGGCTACTGGGTCGATCAGGGATACAACTGGTTCGGCGGATCGTGAGCGGCGCATGGCTCGGAAGCGCATGCGGCCCCGGATTTCACCCGCCCGCCGGCCGAAAATTGTCGCGCCGAAACGTCAGTCCTTATCCTTTCAGACAGGTCTGACGATGCTTTCGAATCCTTGATGCCATAATCCCGAGCGTGCGCAGTCGAAACGGTTGCGCGCGTTTTTTTTGCCCCTTTGCCGCCGCTTGCCGGTTCTCTTTCGTCGCCGTTCGCACTGCCATGTCGTTCCGCATGTTCGCTCTGCCTTCCCGGTCCCGCCAGGACCGTTTGCCGGCATTGCCGGCGTCTTTCAGCGGAGCACGCAACGCGACGTGCGGGCGGGTTGCACGATGACCCCGCTCGATCGCCTCCTCGATTTCTTCTCCCGCCTTTCGTTCCGGATCCGCCTGCCGCAAAGCCGCGGCGGCCGCGTCGCGCTGGCGCTCGTATTCATCTATTTCGTCTGGGGGTCGACCTACAGCGGCCTGCATTTCGCGCTGCAGTCGTTCCCGCCGCTGCTGCTGTCGGGGCTGCGCAACCTGCTCGGCGGGATCGGCCTGTTCATCTTCGCGCTGCGGCGCAAGCCAGAATGGCCGACGCTGCTGGAGATCCGCAACTCGGCGATCGTCGGCACGATGCTCGTCGCGCTGTCGTCGGGCACGATCGCGCTCGGGATGCGCACAGTCAGCAGCGGCTCGGCCGCGGTGATGGTGGCCACGGTGCCGCTGTTCGCGACCGTGATCGCGGCGGTGGCCGGGCGGCCGGTGACGAAGGGCGAGTGGGCGGCCGTCGCGCTCGGGATGGTCGGCATCGTCGTGCTGAATTCGGGCGGCGCGGCAGCCGCGAACTCGGCGCTCGGCACGATCTGCGTGCTGGCCGGCGCGCTGTTCTGGGCGGGCGGCGCGCATCTCGCGACGCGGCTCAAGCTGCCGTCCGACCTGTTTTTGTCCACGTCGCTGCAGATCGGCCTCGGCGGGCTGATGTCGACGCTCGTCGCCTGGCTGCTCGGCGAACGCGTCGAGCAACTGGCCGTCGGGCCCGTGTTCGCGTTCGTGTACCTGATGGTGTTCTGCACGATGGCCGCGTATGTCGCGTACGGCTATCTGATCCGCCACACGAGCCCGATCATCGCGAGCAGCTGCATGTACGTGAACCCGATCGTCGCGGTCGCGCTCGGTGCGCTGCTGCTTGGCGAACCGGTGACGATGGCGACCGTGGTCGCGACCGTCGCGATCCTCGGCAGCGTCGGGCTGTCGTTCGTGTTCGATCCGGCGCGCCGGCCCGCGGCACGCGCGGCGGCTGTCGGTTCGCCGGTCGTGGCGGCGGTGGACGTTGCGTCCGCACCCGAGCAGATCGCGGTGCCGGACGCGGCGCCCATCCTGGCGCCTTCCGCCGTCCCGCTTGCGGTACCGACGCCGGCTGCCGTGATGGATCCGGCGGTGATAATGGACCCGGCACAGGCGTTCGCGCCACCGCCCGCCGGCGAACCGGCCGCGCCGCGCGCCGACGCGTGACGCCGGCGCCGCCGCGCGCGCTCAGCCGCGCCGGCCGCCGCGATGGTGGGACCAGCCCGCGAGTGCGGTGAACAGCAGTCCTGCCGCACACATGCCGAGCCAGCCGAACGCGCGCCATGCGGCGACGCCGGCCGACGAGCCGATCGCGCCGCCGATGAAATAGCACACCATGAACACCGTGTTGACGCGGCTGCGCGCCTCGGGCTTCAGCGCATAGATGCGCGACTGGTTCGAGATCTGCGCGGCCTGCACGCCGACGTCCAGCACGATCACGCCGATCACGAGCCCGACGAGGCTCGAGCCCGACAGCGCGAAGATCACGAACGACAGCGCGAGCAGCGCGATCGCGAGCGAAATGATCGTGCGCGGGCCGCGCGTGTCCGCGAAACGCCCCGCGTAGGGCGCCGCGAGCGCGCCCGCCGCGCCGACGATCCCGAACAGGCCGGCCGCCTGCGGACCGAGATGGAACGGTGCGCCGGCGAGCAATAGCGTGAGCACGGGCCAGAACGCGCTGAACGCCGCGAACAGCGCGGCGCCCGTCAGCGACGCCTCGCGCAGCCCGCGCAGTTCGACCGCCAGATGCCACATCGAGCCGAGCAGCTTGCCGTACGACAGCGTCGACGTCGGCGAGCTGCGCGGCAGCCGCAGCACGATCACGGCGGCCAGCGCGACGAGCGCCGCGACCGACGCGGCGAACACCGCGCGCCAGCCGAAATACTCGGCGACGAAACCGGCGGCCGTGCGCGCAAGCAGGATGCCGAGCAGCAGGCCGCTCATCACGGTGCCGACCGCGTGCCCGCGTTCGGCGGGCGGCGCGATCTCGGCCGCGAACGGCACGGCCTGTTGCGCGATGGTGGCGAGCACGCCGATCGCGAGGCTCGCGACGGCGAGAACGGCCAGCGACGGGGCGGCGGCTGCCACGATCAGTGCGACCGACAGGCCGGCGATCTGCATCAGGATCAGCCCGCGGCGGTCGAAGCGGTCGCCGAGCGGCGCGAGCAGGAACATGCCGGCCGCATAGCCGAGCTGGGTCGCGGTCGGCACCGCGCCGATCCACGACGCGCCGTCGGGAAAGGCCGAACGGAAGCTGTCGAGCAGCGGCTGGTTGTAGTAGATGTTCGCGACGGACACGCCCGCGATCGTCGCGAGCAGCAACAGCAGGCTGCGCGAGTAGTGGGGCGAGGCGGCGTCGGTCGGACGGTCGGTGGAGGCGGTGGACATGGCTGCGCGGGCGAGGTTGGGCGGCGCGGCGCGCGGCGCACGTGTCGGGTGCGCAGGCGGGCCGGGCGCCGGCCGAGGCTGCCGATCATACCGGAGCACCGCGAATCCTGCCGGGCGCGGCTAACCGGCTAACCGGCGAACCGGCGAACCGGCGAACCGGCGAACCGGCGAACCGGCGAACCGGC
>NZ_JAOTQT010000051.1:0-9717 GCF_025685725.1 Burkholderia sp. BKH01
AGCTCGGCGACGAATGGCAACGCGCAGGCGTACACAGCGCGGGCCGTCAGCAGGAAATCTGCGACGCACTCGCACAAACGACGCGCGACCTCACCACGCAGGCCGCCACGTTCGAACAACGCTCGAACGATCTGCTGTCGACGATCCGTGATTCGCACGCCGGCTTGCAGACGCAACTCGCCACACGCGACGAAGAACGCCTCAACGCATGGAACGATTCGCTCGCCGCGATGGCGGCCGCGCTGCGCGACGAATGGGCGCAGACGAGCGCGCAGGCCGCGACGCGCCAGCAGGACATCTGCGACACGCTGGCCCGCACCGCGAACGACATCACCGCGCAGGCGCAGGTGCATGCGAGCGACACGATCAACGAGATCGCGCGCCTCGTGCAGGCCGCATCGGAAGCACCGAAGGCCGCGGCCGACGTCGTCGCCGAGCTGCGCCAGCGCCTGTCCGACAGCATGGTGCGCGATACCGCGACGCTCGAGGAACGCAGCCGCCTGCTCGCGACGCTCGAAACGCTGCTTGGCGCGGTCAACCACGCATCGACCGAACAGCGCACCGCGATCGACGCGCTCGTCAGCACGTCGGCCGACTTGCTCGACCGCGTCGGCGCGCGCTTCAACGACACCGTCGATGCCGAAACGCGCAAGCTCGATTCGGTGGCCGCGCAGGTCACCGCGGGCGCGGTCGAGGTCGCAAGCCTCGGCGATGCGTTCGGGATGGCCGTGCAGGTGTTCGGCGCATCGAACGACAAGCTGCTGACCCACCTGCAGCGCATCGAGGCCGCGCTCGAGAAATCGCTCGCGCGCAGCGACGAGCAGCTCGAGTACTACGTCGCGCAGGCGCGCGAGGTGATCGACCTGAGCATGATGACGCAGAAGCAGATCGTCGAAGACTTGCAGCAGCTCGCCGGCCGGCGGGCGCCTGTCGGAGCGTAACGCATGCACGACGAAATCGACGGCGGCGCGCAATCGGCGCCGGTGTGGCCCGCGTTCGCCGACCTGATGTCGGTGCTGCTCGGTGCGTTCGTGCTGATCCTCGTCGGCGTGATCGGCATGCAGCTGCAGCTCACGTCGAAGCTCGAGGAAGCCGTGCGTGCGCGCCAGCTCGAAGCGCAGCAGCGCAAGTCGCTCGAACAGGCGCTTGCCGGGCCGCTCGCTGCCGGCCGCGTGACGCTCGTGAACGGGCGCATCGGCATCAGCGGCAACGTGCTGTTCGCGCTGAACTCCGACCAGTTGCAGCCCGCGGGCCGCGACCTGCTGAAGACGCTGGCCGCGCCGCTGGCCGCCTACCTGAAGACGCGCGACGAGATCCTGATGATCAGCGGTTTTGCCGACGACCAGCAGGTGCATGCCGGCAATCGCCAGTTCACGGACAACTGGGAACTGTCGGCCAAGCGTGCGCTGACGGTCACGCGTGCGATGATCGACGCCGGCGTGCCGGCGCCATCGGTGTTCGCGGCCGCGTTCGGCTCCGAACAGCCGGTCAGCTCGAATGCGGACGATGAAGGCCGTGCGAAGAACCGCCGCGTGGAGATCGCGCCGGTGCCGCGCAAGAGCGCATCGAACGGAGGGAAGGCGAAGTGACGGACGACGCGACGCCCGCCCGCGCGACGCTCGACGCATGGCGCGAGCAGGGTGCCGACCGGCTCGATCCCGTGCGCTTTCACCGGATCGACGCGCTCGAACGGCGCGCGGCCGTGCTCGACGGCGACGCACGCGGCCTGCTCGACGCGCGGCTGGCAACGCTGATCGAGGGCTTCGCAGAGGTCGTCGCGCGGACCGATGAAGCGAAGCCTGCGCACGATAGTGCGGAAGCCGCGGCAGGTGCGCCCGTACGCGGCGCGATTGCGGAACTCGTCGAACGGCTTGCGCGCGATGCGCAGGCTGACCGGCGCGGGCTCGATCCCGAGCTGGTCGACTACTTCCGCACGATGTGGTCGAAAGTTCGCACGGAGCAGCAGTACCGGCAGTCGCTCGACCAGGTGCCGCGCAATGCGGGGCCGCTCAATTCGAACAGCCTCGTGCACCGGTCGCTGTCGACGATGCGCGAGCTGTCGCCGGAATATCTGCAGCAGTTCCTGTCGTACGTCGACGCGCTCGCGTGGCTCGAGGATCTCGCCGGTGGCGGCGCGCAGCCCGAGAAGGAAGCGCCGCGCGCGAAGACGGTGAAGAAGGGCACGCGGACCAAGAGCCGGTAGCGAGCGACCACGGGCCGCTGCGGCGGGAGCCGGTTACATCGACACCGAGCCCGACTTCGCTGCGCTTTGGTACCGGGCCGCGCTGATGAATTTCGAAAAGCGTTCGCACCAGATCACGACCGACGTGTACCGCGCGGGATTCACGTCGGCGGGAAGCGGTACGACGAAATTGCCGAATGTCTTCAGGTCGCCCACGCGCGCCGCACGCGCCTTGATCGCGAGGAACGACGCCTTGGAGTCGACGAATTCCGGAACGAGATAGATCTTGTAGTCGGGCCCCGGTGCGATGTCACCTTCGAAGGCAATCGACGAATCGGTGATCGTCAGCTTGCCGTCTGCCCAGTGCAGCGGATCGCTTCCCGGCAGGTTGCGTTCGAAGCGGCCGGTATGGCGTGTGTTTTCGGCGGCCACTTGCAGTTCGACGGCGCTTGCGCCCTCCGATGCCGTCAGGATCGGAAGCACGTAGATGCCTGCGGCGAATGCAACGAGACCCGTCGCGAGATGCGACGCGATCAGTATCCAGATTCTGGTTTTCATGTCGGACCCTTTGAACGAGAACAGGCGGTGGCTCATGGCCACATGCGTGTAGTCGAGCGAGCCGGCGAAATCTGACAGCCGATCGGTTTTCATCTGATCATGCCGTCCACATTGGGCGCGACGCCTGGCCGTGGCACGGCATCGCGATGCGGCGTCGAATAAATTTCGCCGGCGGGTGTCATCTTTGCGCTCGCGGATCGACTCACTCTCCGTCGACAACGTCGTCGATGCCAAGGAGAGTTCAAATGAACAAGCTTGCTCTGTATGTTCTCGCGACGGTTGCCGCGACCGCTTCCGTTTCCGTTTCCGCATGGGCCGCGCCGCAGTCCACCGTGACGCGCGCGGAGGTCACGGCCGAACTGGCCGCACTGCACGCGGCCGGCTACCGTCAGACCGGTGAAGACCCGCACTATCCGGCGCGACTGGCGGAAGCGCTGACGAAGATCGGCTCGACGGGTACGTCGGCTGCCGATGCAAGCGGATACGGGACGATGTCGCCGACCGCGAGCGAATCGGGCTCGGTTGCCGCCGACAGGCCGATCTATCGCGGACGATGATCCGCGCAGGACATTGCGTCTGTCGACGGGCGCAATGTCCGACTCGTCCGGACTGCGATGCGTTTGCGGATGCGCAACGTCAGCGCGGTGGCGCGCCTTCGGCAATTGCCGCGCCGAGTGCGTGCAACGCATCGGCCAACGCCGACGCGAATGGCGGATGCGCGGCGATGCCTGCCGCATCGAGCTGGCTTCCGAGGATCGGCAGCGTGATCGACGCGCGCTCGACGATGCGTGCGGACATCACCGACAGTGTTTCCCGCAGCGCCGCGTCCGCGTGCGTTGCGCGCGGCGACGCATTCAGCACCGCGACCGGCTTGTAGACGACCGCTTCGCACCCGACGACCCAGTCCAGCGCGTTCTTCATCACGCCGGTCACGCCGTGCGCGTATTCCGGGCTTGCGATCAGCACGCCGTCGGCCGCGTTCAGGCGATCGATCAGGTCGCGCACGGCGGCGGGCGACGGATATTCGGTATCGGGATTGAACAGCGGGAATTCCGCGAGGCGATCGAAGCGCGCGATGCACATGCCGCGCGGCGCGACGAGCGCCGCTGCATCGAGCAGCGCGGCGTTGTACGACTGCGACCGGAGGCTGCCGCACAGGGCGACGATGTCGATGCGGCGGTCGGCGTCGGTTCGGGGATCGGTGGTCATCGATGAGCGTTTCGGTTGGCGTGGTGCGCTGCCGCGTCGCGCGGACCGGACGGATTATCGCATCGGCGTTCGGGCGGCGTGGCTCGTGGTGCGCGGTGCGCGTCGCCGACGCTACGCGGTCCGCGCCGATGCGCTGAACATTGTCGCGGAATCTCAGCGAGCCGGGTCGGCATCGCTCATCCCGGCCACCCGCGCGAATTCCGTCATCGTCCACCCGTTGCCGAGCAACAACCGCCGCGTATGCAGCGCGCCGTGCACGTCGTCCGGAACGGCGTCGCCGAGATAACGCAGCGCGCGGCCCTCGACATCGACGAAGCCGTGCCGGTAGTCGTGCGCGAGCGCCGTCCACAGCTGCGCGGCGCCGACCGACTGGCGCGCGCCGCTGATCAGACACAGGCCCGCGTCGAGCCCCCAGCGATACAGCGTCGTCGCGAGACCCTTGCGTTGCGCCGAGCCGCGCAGCCGCGTATGTGGCGCACGCAGGTAGCGGTCGGCGCGGCGCGGGATTTCGGGAAGGCGGTTGAACACCGTGTAGCCGGCAAGCTGGCGCGCGGCCGGATCTTCGACATACAGGAAGTATTCGCCGTCCGCTTCGCGGTGGCGGACGATCAGGCCCGAGCGGCCGAGCGCGACGGCCGGCAGGCCGTGCAGGCGATGGCCCGGCTGGTGGAGGCGTGCGTGGAGCGTGTCGAGTTCAACGTCGATGTCGTGCTGGGAATGCTGTACGTCGATGCGCATGGCAAAGGTCGCCCGTCCCGGGCGGTTCGAGAAAGTGGTTCATTGCAACAACGGAAATGGAATGGGTGCGGCCCCCGGGCTCGGCGAAGCGAGCCGGGGCCGCGAATCAGCTGGGGATGTGCTGGAAACCGGCGGCGATCGCGGCGAGGCCCGCGACGCAGAGTGCAAACAGGATCAGGACTTTGTGGATCACGCCTCTTTCCTCATCAATGCGCGGTGCCGGCGGGCGGCATCGCGGAGACGGTGAGCGGCGGGCACGGCCCGCACGGCCGTCGTGCGGGACGACGGTCGGGTGTCCGCGCGACGGTTCGAGCGCGGACGGCCAGCACCATACGCGAGGTGCCGGGGGCGGGCAATCGGACTGGCGGAGAAAAGCGACGAAAAGCGAGGAATCGCGGCGTTTCGCGACAATTGGCCGCAATGGATGCGTGAGCCGATGCCACGCGGCTCGCTGCGGATCTCCGCGATCGTGTCGCGCCACGGCTTCCGGCTGCATCGTGCGATCGCACCGCGAAATCGCATACACTTCACGGCAAACGAACCCCACAAGGATCTGACCATGGGAGCGGGCCCGTCCACGGATCGCTGAGCCGCAGCAACCTTCTTCACCCGGTTGTTGCGGCGATCTCCTCTCGTCGATGACTCAGCAGGCAGATTGCCGCCGGATTCCCTTTTCCGAGCGGATGGTTTGTCATGCCCGATCAATCTGCGCCCGCATGGGCCTACTCGTTGCCGTCGGCCTTGCTGCTGATGGCTCCTTTCGATCTTCTCGCGTCGTTGGCGATGGATGTGTATCTGCCGGTGATCCCGGAGATGCCATCGGCGTTGCGTACGTCGCCCGCCATGGTTCAGTTGACACTGAGCGGCTACATGGTCTTTCTCGGCCTGGGCCAGTTGGTGTTCGGCCCGTTGTCGGATCGTTTCGGACGGCGGCCGGTGCTATTGGGCGGCGCGCTGCTTTTCTCGGCGGCGTCCCTGGCGCTCGCGATGACGAGCGGCGGTGTCGTGTTCGTGGCGCTGCGCATGTTGCAGGCGCTGGGCGCTTCCGCCGCCCTCGTGGCGACCTTCGCGACGGTTCGCGATGTCTATGCCGACCGTCCGGAAGGCAGCACCATCTACAGTCAGTTCGGCGCGATCCTCGCGGTCGTGCCCGCTCTCGGGCCGATGCTCGGCGCGGGCATTGCGCGCGGCTTCGGATGGCGTGCGATCTTCGTGACCCTCGGTGCGGCGGGATGTCTTGCGTTTGGCCGCGCGTGGTCGCGATGGCACGAAACGCGGACACGGACCGACGGCAGGCCACGGCAACCGGCTATGTCGATCATGCGCAGCCCGTCCTTCTGGGTCCATGCGCTCGGATTCGGTACTGCCATGGGCGCTTTTTTCGTGTTCTTCTCGATCGCGCCGCGTGTGCTCATCGGTCATGCCGGTTTTTCCCGCACCGAATTCAGTGCAGCTTTTGCCACCGTCGCGATCGTGATGATCGTTGCCGCGCGCTTTGCGCGATGGTTCGTGTCGAACTGGGGCATTCGGGGCTGCTTTGTCCGCGGTGCCGGCGTCATGATGACGGGCGCAATCGTGCTGGCCGCGTGCACCCTCCTGATGGCGCCGTCGTTCGTCGCCTTCGTGATGCCGATGTGGATTGTCGCGGTCGGTATCGTCCTGATGTCGTCGGTGACCGCGAACGGAGCGCTGCGGGATTTCGACGATGCCGCGGGAACGGCGGTCGCGCTGTATTACTGCATTCAGAGCCTGATCGTCGGCGGTGTCGGCACGCTTGCCACTTTGGTGCTGCCGGGCGATACGTCGTGGCCATTGGTGACCTTCTGCTTGTGCATGCCGGCGGCGTGCCTCATGGCCATTGCCGTACTGAAGCGCAGGCGCGGATGAGCCGGCGGCGTGTGCGTCGTTGGCCGGCGTGACGCACCGCCGCCCCGGCCGCCGGTCGACGCGTCACGCCGGCGGCTGCACCCCGAACGCCTGCTTGATCCGCGCAAACAACCCGTGCTGCGCGATCCATTCGGCGTACGCACGATAGTCGGGATCGCGCATCAGGTGGCGTTCTTCCGTCTTCGCGCGCAGGTAATAGATCAGGTTGACCGCGACGAGTGCGGCGCAGTGCATGAGCCCGATCTGCCAGCCGAGCGGCTCGACGAACGGCACCGACACCATCCAGTACGACAGGTTCTTCGTGATGTACGCCGGATGCTTCGTGAAGCGGTACGGGCCCGACGTGATGATCCCGCGGTTGGTGAGGTTCGAGAAGCGCAGCCCGAACGAGATCGTCGACAGCGCGTAGGTCATCAGCAGCAGGATGATCGCGGCGCCCCAGATCACGCGCAGCGTCGGCGCGGACAGCAGCCAGTTGTCCCAGAACAGCGAGCCCTCGTAACGGATGTAGTGGCCCGAGATCAGCGACCAGAACGGCTGATAGCAGATCAGCGCGGCGCCCCAGCCGAGCGCCGTCGGCTCGACCGTGCGCACGTGACTGTCGAGGATGCGGAACGTGCACAGGTAGCCGACGGTGCCGAACATCAAGTCCATCGTGAACGACAGGTCGTACAGGAACGAGAACGTCGCGAGCGACATCGGCGCATTCATCGCGTGCGCGAGCGACGCGGTCAGATGGTCGGCATCCTTCGACAGGTAGACGGTCATCAGCGGCAGGAAGAACGTCTTCACGCCCCAGCCGGCGAGCATCTCGCGCACCGGCTGCCAGCTTGCGGGCCGCTCGCGGCGGAACAGGAAGCGGCCCCACAGCAGGTACGCGTCGTCGGTTTCGCGCTGATGGCGGTCCATCCACATGAAATAGAACGGCGCGGCGACGATCACGTACGGAGCGAGCGCACGCAGCAGCGACCAGAACGGCCGGTAGAAATCACCGTGATATTCGGGCAGCAGCCAATACAGCATCCCGATGCCCGCGTAGATCGACGTGAGCGCGCCGAGCCGCGTCGCGACGCGCGCGAGGCCGAGCGGCCGCACGGCCTGACGCGACAGCCCCGCGCTCGGGCGCAGGTAGACGCGCGAGATGAGGATTTCGTGCAGCGCGATCGTGCCGATGATCGCGAGGCTCGCGATGATCGCGCGCGTCGCGGCGTCGAGGGCCGGCTGGTCGCGCGTGGACCACAGCGCGAGGAGCCCGGCCGCGATGCCGAGCAGGCCGGCGCGGAAGGGCGTGGCGGAACGGGGCGGGCGGTCCTGGACCGCGGCGATGCCGTCGAGCGTGGAATTCATGATCGGATCCTCGTCGGGATGACGGCCGGCACCCCCGCTTGGCGGGTGACGCCGGCCGTCGGCCGGGCTTTGTGTTGATGGGTGCCCGGCCATTGGCCTGTGGTTCTGGTAGGTAAAGCGTTACTTCTTGGTGCCGCCGCCCAGCAGACCGCCGAGCAGGTTCGTCACCGGCGACAGCAGGTTGGCTGCACCGCCCGAGGCACCGCCGTTCGAGCTGCCGGTCAGGCCGGCCGCCACCGTGCCGCTGCCGGCCGGCGTCGCCGCCGTGCCGGTTGCGCCGCCGGGGCTGGCCGTGCCGATGGCACCCGCCGAGCCGGCCGGCGTCGTCAGCGCGCCCGTCAGCGTGCCGACCGGGCCGCTCGTCAGCAGGCCGCCGACGGTGCCTGTCACGTTGCCTCCCGGCGTCGTGACCGTGCCGGTGAGGCTTGCGCCGAGCGGCGTCAGCGAGTTGACGAGATTGGTGACCGGCGCCAGCAGGCCGCCGACGCCCGAGCCAGCGGAGCCGCTCGTGCCACCGGTTCCGCTCGTGCCGCTCGAGCCGACGCCGCCGAGTGCGCCGGTCAGCGAACCGAGCAGGCCGGTGACCGGGGCGAGCGGGCCGCCGGTCGTGCCGCTGGTGCCGCCGGTACCACCCGTACCGCTCGAGCTGCTGCCGCCGCCGAGCCCGCCCGTCAGCGTACCGAGCAGACCGGTAATCGGGGCGAGCGGGTTGGTGCCGCTGCTGGAACTGCCGCTGGACAGCAGGCCGCCGGCCGACGCCACCGTGCTGCCGAGCTGGGACACGCCGTTGCCGGCGCTCGTGCCGACCGGGTTGCCGGTGGCGCTGCCGATCTGCGAACCGGCGAGGCCGAGGCCGCTGCCGAGCGTGCTCAGCAGTCCGCTGAGCGGAGCGCCGAGCATGGTTGCGCCGCCGAGCGTCTGCGTGGCGCCAGGCGTCGTGACGCCGCCGGTCAGCGTGTTCGTGATCGGGTTGATCACGCTGCCGAGCTGCGTCTCGAGTTGCTGGACCGGCGCGCTGTTCAGTGCGGTATTCAGCGCCGATGCGGTCGAGTTGACCGCATTGCCGACCGTGTTGACGAGATTGCCGACCAGGGTCGTCGCCGGCGCGAGCGGCGACAGCGGACCGGTGCCGAGGCTCGTCACTGCGTTGCCGAGGTTGTTGACCGCGCCGCCGGCGCCGGTCAGCAGGCCGGTGGTCGACGTCAGCGTCGGGCCGAGCGGGTTCGGCGACACGCCGATCGAGCCGAGGCCGGCCGCGACGCCGTTGCCGAGCGACTGCACGCCGTTGCCGAGGCTCGTGACCGCGTTGCCGACGCTGGTGGCCGTCGTCGGGTTCGTGCCGGGGATCTGCACGCCGCCGATCTGCGCGCCGCCGTTCGCGACCGTCGTGCCGAGTGCCGTCACGAGGTTGCCGGATTGCTGGAGGACATTGCCGAGCGGGGTGACGCTGGTGCTGGGGGTGCCGGAGGTGCCCGACGTGCCCGACGTGCCGGAGGTGCCCGAGGTACCGGAAGTCCCCGACGTGCCGGAGGTGCCCGAGGTGCCGGAAGTACCCGAGGTGCCGGAGGTACCCGACGTACCGGAAGTACCCGACGTACCGGAAGTACCCGAGGTGCCGGAAGTACCCGACGTACCGGAAGTACCCGAGGTGCCTGACGTGCCGGAAGTACCCGAGGTACCCGAGGTACCGGAAGTACCCGAAGTGCCCGAAGTGCCCGAAGTGCCCGAAGTGCCCGAAGTACCCGAAGTACCCGAAGTACCCGAAGTACCCGAAGTACCCGAAGTACCCGAAGTAC
>NZ_JAOTQT010000052.1:0-4429 GCF_025685725.1 Burkholderia sp. BKH01
CGGCGCCGCCGCGCCGGCGTGCCGCGCCGCCGGCCGTCGCGCAGCGGCTCGGCCGGATTCGCCCGAGCCTCGTCGGCAGCGGCGAATCGGAGGGCTTCCGGCCGGGCGTGCCCGCGCTGTCGCATTTCCCGGTGGATGCGTGGCGGCACGCGATCGACCGCGCGCTGCGCCGTGCCGCCCGCGACTTGCTCGCCTATGGCGATCCGCTCGGCGAACGCGCGCTGCGCGAATCGATCGCGCGGCACCTGGCCGTGACGCGCGGCGTGCGCTGCGATCCCGAGCAGATCGTGATCACCGAAGGCGCGCAGGGCGCGATTGCGCTGTGCGCGCAGTTGCTGACGAACCCGGGCGAGACGGTGTGGGTCGAGGAGCCCGGCTATCGCGGCGCGCGCACGGCGATGCAGGCGGCCGACCTCGATGTCGTGCCGATGCCGGTCGACGCCGAAGGGCTGCGGGCGGAAGAGAACGACTGGCGCGAGCGGACGCCGCGCCTCGTCTATACGACGCCGTCGAACCAGTTCCCGACCGGCGCCGTGCTGTCGATCTCGCGCCGGCTCGCGCTGATCGATGCCGCGCGCCGGCATCGCGCGTGGATCATCGAGGACGACTACGACAGCGAATTCCGCCACACCGGCGAGCCGATCGGCGCGATGCACGGGCTCGCGCCCGATTCGCCGGTGGTCTACCTCGGCTCGTTCAGCAAGACGATGTTTCCGGCGCTGCGGATCGGCTTTCTGGTGCTGCCCGAGGCGCTGCTGGCCGCCGTGCGGTCGGTGTTGCCGGAGATGCTGCGCGGCGGCACGCGCCATGTGCAGCTCGCGCTGGCCGACTTCATCGAGACCGGCGAATACGGCCGGCATCTGGGGCGGATGCGCCGGCTGTATCGCGACCGGCGGCGGTTGCTGCTCGCCGCGCTCGACGGCAGCCTGAGCGTGCCGCACCAGGTCGAGGGCGGGCCGTGCGGATTGCATCTCGCGCTGCGGCTGCCCGCGCGTTACCGCGACCGCGCGATCGTCGACGCGGCGCGCGCGCATGGCATCGGGCCGTTTCCGCTGTCGGGTTTTTCGATTCATGCAGAGTCGGCGGCCAACGGGCTCGTGCTCGGTTTCGGCAATACGTCGGCCGATGCGTTCGAGCCGATGTTGCGGACGTTGTCGACGATCGCGGAGCGGGTAGGCGGGGATTGAACGGTCGCCGGACTTGTGCGGATTGACGAATCGCGCGCTTTGTTCGAAACGAACGCCGTCGCGGCTCCGCGGCCGCTGAATCACCCGGCATGCGGGTTTCGATTCGTATGTTTCATCGGGCCGCGTGGACTATAAATGGAGGCGTGTACCGGTGCTTGTCGGGTGCCTGCGCGTCTCGCGCAAGTCGGCGCCGCGACTGCCGGGGGAGGTGCACCGTGGTTCGCCAGACGCTTGCTCGCGCCGTGCTTCGCACCGCGTTGATCGGGGGCGTATTTGCCGGTTTTTTGCTACCGCCGCCAGCCGCCATTGCGGGGACCCTCGCACCGCCCGTCAAACCTGCCATGAAGGAAAGGCCGGCCGCCGCGCCTTACGCGATGCCGGTCGATTTTCCGGCGATCGTCGATCGCTACGGTCCGGCGGTCGTGACCATCATGACCGCCGCGCCCGACCAGCAGGCCGGCGGGCCGTCCTTCGCGATGCTCGATCCCGACGATCCGCTTGCCGCGTTCTTCCGGCGCGGTGCGCCGGCGCCTGCGCCTGCGCCTGCGCTAGGATCGCAGGCGCCGCCGCCCGACACGGCGTTGCGCGCGGTATCGGGCAGCGGCTCGGGATTCATCGTCAGCGCCGACGGCCTGATCCTGACGTCCGCGCACGTGGTCGACGATGCGACCGACGTGACGGTGCGGCTCACCGACCGCCGCGAATTCAAGGCGACGGTGCTGGCCGTCGATCCGCAAAGCGACGTCGCCGTGTTGCGTGTCAGCGCAACGAAGCTGCCGTTCGTGCGTGTCGGCGATTCGGCGAAGGTGCGTGCGGGCGAACCGGTGATGACGATCGGCGCGCCGGACGGATCGGGCAACACGGTCACGGCCGGGATCGTCAGCGCGACGTCGCACCGGCTGCCGGACGGCAGCGCGTTTCCGTTCTTCGAAACCGATATCGCGCCGAATCCCGACAACTCGGGCGGCCCCGTGTTCAATCGCGCCGGCGACGTGATCGGCATCGCGGTGCAGGTCTATACGGGCGCCGACCGCTACGCGAGCATGACGTTCGCGATCCCGATCGCGTTCGCGGCAAAGGTGCGCGCGCAGCTACAGACGCAGATGCAGGCGCAACAGGCGCAGGCTCAGGCGCCGGCGCAGGGCGCGCCGTCAGTCAACGCGTTCGGCGTCGATGTGCAGGATGTCGGCATCGGGCTGGCCGCGGCGTTCGGGCTGCCGCGTCCGGCGGGCGCGCTCGTCAACGGTGTCGCGCCCGGCTCGCCGGCCGCCGCGGCCGGCGTGAAGCCCGGCGACGTGATCGTGAAGCTGGGCGACAAGCCGATCGGCCGCTCGGCCGAACTGAACGACCTGGCCGCCGCGCTGTCACCCGGCGAGAAGGTGTCGCTGCGGGTGATTCGCAAGCGCGCGCCGGTGATGCTGACGATCACGGGCGCCGACGACGCGGCCGGCAGCGCGGGCACGACAGTCGGCATGGTTGCGCCGAAGGCCGCTGCACGGCCGGGGCCGGCGGCGGGCGAAGGCGGCGATCGCCTGGGGCTGACGATGCACGCGCTGAGCGACGACGAGCGCCGCTCGACGGGGCTCGCGGTCGGGATGATGGTGGACGCGGTGCACGGCCCGGCAGCGAGGGCGGGCATCCAGCCGGGCGATGTCGTGCTCGAGATCAACGACACGCTGCTCGAGACGCCGGACGACGTGCAGTCGCTCGAAGCGAACGGCAGCGTGATCGCGCTGCTGATCCAGCGCAACTACGCGCGGAAGTTCGTGTCGGTGCGTGTGCGTTAGGGCGTTGACGTGGCTGGCGTCGTCCGCCTGCTATCGTCCAGTATTGCTGGCAGACGACCAGGCATTCAGGAGCCGTCCCGCATGAAAGCGGCATTCTTCATCGTAGTCGTACGCAGGCGCAGGGTCCGGTAGCGGCACTGCGTCGGTATTCATGCGCCCCCGACTTGTTCGGGGGTTTTTGGGGGGGATTCGTGGATACCGGATCAGTCATACGGCAATATCGCACCACAAGCGTCCCCGCACTGGACAACGAACTGTGAGCATGAACTGCGATGGGTTACAAAAAAATCCGGCGAACGAGCGGTGGATTTCAACAAAACCATGGTGTCTCAGGAGTTGTTTATATCCTGACCAATTCTGGTCTTCGAGAAGGCTGGGTCAAAATTGGTTGCACCCGCCGCTCAGGCGCTGCGCGTGCAATGGACCTCAATCTAGATGCGAATACAGGAACTCCGGGGGCCTTCCAATGCATCTTCGAACGTCGCACAAAGGACTGCGGGAGGGCGGAACAACGCGTGTTTGCGAAACTGGCAAGTCAGCGCCGAGGGAAACGGGGACAGGAATTTTTCGAAATTTCTATTGCTCAAGCTAAGCAGGCAATCGAAGCAATTTGTGACGAAGTCGATAAAGAAATTCTAGCTTTGACCGAGCGCAATGCAGTCGAAGCACCAAAACGTACGACAATTGCAAGCGAGGCGATTAGACCGGTGTCGTCGCGGAGTGACCACGTAGGGGAGCCACCCAGACAAAGTGGGGCGCGCTCCCCTCAATATGGCTCTGCATCCGGTGTCCATACAAGAACGGATACACCGCCAGTCCCTGCCACAAAGCCTCGATTTGGACGAAGCATATGGGGCATAGTCATTGTTGGCATCTTAATTTGGCTATTCAATAACTCCGAAAAGCAACCTACTTCGCCCCAAGCGCCTGACAGAGATGTTGCTACTGCCAAGACGTCGAATGGAGAGGTTGGGCGAACAAGTTCGCCAAGCGACGTCGGCGCGGCTTCGAGTTCGTATACAAGCAACTCCGAGATCCCGTCAGTGACGAGATTTGATCACAAGATCAATCCGAACGCATTGGCGAACGCGTCGAACAATGCGAATGTGTCGTTAGCGAACGAGCAGGTACTTGCTCAAACAGGGAGCCCAGACAACTCGGCTTCGACTCCCATGGGTTTTGAGCAAGCTGGCTCTGAGCCGGACCTTAATCGACATGTAACGCGGGACGGTGCGCACCAGGTTCAGTCCGCATGCGATCCCCTAAGGCCTTCCAACGACTCTTCCGCATACGGCAACAAGTGCTTGGCAACGCAACCGGCAACCTTGAGCCCCCCCGAAGCGACAGACCTTTCTGCCGTATCTGCGGATGACCAGCAGTCGATCCAAAGTGTGTGTGGATCGCGAAGGCTTTACGCTGGTCCCGCCGCGTACAACGAATGCGTGGCGAGCCAAC
>NZ_JAOTQT010000053.1:0-4319 GCF_025685725.1 Burkholderia sp. BKH01
GGCGCGCGCGGCGCCTCGGGCGCTGCGGCCGGTGCGGGGTCCGGCGGCTGACGGTTGCGGTTACCGAACGTCACGATCCTTTCCTCCACTTGACGAAGCGTGCGTACCACGGTTCGGCGACGGCCATCGGTTCGCCGGTGATGCCGTTCGCGAGCTGCCGAATCCCGTCCAGGAAGCCGCGGCGCTTCGCGTCGTCGATCGGCTCGCCGAGGTTCTCGGCGAGCGCGAGCGTCTGCGGCTCGTGCGGCAGCTCGAGCAGCGACGCGCCGCCGAACGCCTCCGCGAAATCGGCCGGCTCGACGCGGCCCGCGACCGGCTCGAGCGGATTGTTCAGCACCATCGACAACTGCCGCTCGCCCGGCAGCTCCTGCACGAAGCGCGCGAGCCGCGCGGATTCGTACGCGGCATGCACCGAGCGGTCGGCGACGATGTAGACGAGATCGGACGCCTCGAGCGCATCCTCGAACAGCTTGCCGGCGCCGCTGCCGACGTCGAACAGCACGTAGTGGAAGCGGTCCTTCAGCATGTCGACCAGGCGCGCGACCACCCCGTCGCTCAGCGGCACGTCGGCGCCGTATGCGAGCTCGGCCGACAGCACGTGCAGGCGGTCGCCCTTGGTGACGAACATGCGGTCGAACAGCGCGTCGTCGGGGCGCTGCTCCATGTTCAGCAACTCGACCAGCCCGTTGTTGCTGGACAGCCCGAGCATCGAGTTCGCGCCGCCGCCATGCAGGTTCAGGTCGATGTACGCGACGCGGCGGCGCTTCTCGCCCGCCAGGCAGCGCGCGAGGCTCACCGCGATGGTCGTCGCGCCGACGCCGCCGCGTGCGCCGACGAAGCTGACGATCTTGCCGGTGCGCACCTGCACGACCGATTCCGTCGCCGTCAGCGCGCGCCGCATCAGCTCGACGGTCAGCGGCTTGACGATGTAGTCCTGCACGCCGATGCCGAGCAGGTTGCGAAACAGCCCGACGTCGTTCTGCGTGCCGATCGCGACGACCCGCACCGACGGATCGCACACGTCGGCGAGCCGCATCAGGTCCGACACCGGCAGCACCGAATCCGACACGTCGATGACCAGCTGGCGCGGCGAACGCTCGTGCTGCTGCAGCAACCGGATCGCGTCGTCGCAGGTGCCCGTCTGCAGGTGCGCACGCGTGATCGACAAATCCTGCGCGACGCGCCGGATCACGTCCTCGCTGCCCGGATCGGACACGACCGCGACGAGATCCGTCGCTCCGGCGGACGCGGCGCGCTTGGCGTTCTGGCGATCGAGGACGTTCATGGGCGGCATTGCGATGGCCTCGGGAATCGGTTCAATGGCCGGGCGAGCCGGTCGTCGTCAGCGTCTTGCCGGGCGTCGGCAGCTTCACGCGATCCTCGACGTAGCGGCGCACCGCGCCGGCCGCGACTTCCGCGTCGGCGCCGCCGTACGGCACGGGCGCGACGAGATCCTGCGGCCGCGCGAGCATGGCCGCCAGGTTCGTGTAGGTCGCGCAGCCGAACGGCACGCCCGGCCGCCCGAAGCCCGCGTCGACGAGATGCGACGGTTGCATCAGCTTCGCGCAGTCGGGCGGCACCGCCTGCACGCCGTCGAAGCCGATCGACCGCGCGTCGGGCAGGTTCAGCGGCGGCGGCGCCGACATGCAGCCCGCCAGCGCCAGCGGCAGCAGTGCCAGGACGGTGGTTCGAACTCGCATGAGCGCTCCTCCGGTTCAGTACACGAAGCCCGCGGCGCCGACGAGGCGCGGCGTGTCGCCCGACAGCAGGTCGAGCCCGAGGTTGCGCTGCACCGCGAACTCCAGATCGCTGCTCGGCCGCGCGACGGTGTCGATCGCCTGCTCGAGCTGGCCGGGCCCGGTCGGCTGCACGATGTACGGCGTGACGATCACGACCACCTCGGTCTTGTTGTCCTGGAAGTTCTTCGACGAAAACAGCCGGCCGATGATCGGCAGCCGGCCGAGCCCCGGGATCTGCGACACGGTGTCGGCCGTCTGGCTCTGCAGCAGCCCGCCGATCGCGAAGCTCTGCCCGCTCGACAGCTCGACGGTGGTCTCGACGCGCCGCACGGTGAGCGCCGGCACCTTGATACCGCCCGTCGTCACGCTGTTGCTCGAATCGACCTCACTGACCTCCGGCCGCACCTTGAGGCTGATGCGGTTGTCGGCGAGCACGGTCGGCGTGAAGTCGAGCGACACGCCGAACGGCTTGTACTCGACCGTGATCGCCCCCGTGTTGCCACTCTGCGCAACGGGGATCGGAATCTCGCCGCCCGCGAGGAAGCTCGCGGTCTCGCCCGACATCGCGGTGAGGTTCGGTTCGGCGAGCATCGTGATCAGCCCTTCCTGATCGAGCGCATCGAGCACGACGTCGATCGACCAGCGCCCCGCGCGGAAGCCGCCGAGCACCGAGAATGCGCCGGTCGGCGACAGATTGAACAGGCCGTTGGTCGGGTCGAACAGCGTGCGCCCGTTGAACAGCCCGCCGACGAAGTTGCCGGCGCCGCCGAGCGCGCTCCAGTTGATGCCGAGCTGCTGCGTGACGTTGCGGCTCACCTCGGTCACCCGCACGCGCAGGTTCACCTGGATCGGGCGCGACAGCGTGAGCCGGTTGACGATCCTTTCCTTGTCGTGCAGGTACGGCCCGAGCGACTGCATCACGGCGTCCGCGTCGGCCGCGCCCGGCACCTTGCCCGACACCATCAGCGAGCCCGGCGCGCCGGACACCGACAGCTTCAGTTGCGGAAAGCGGCTGTCGAGCACCGCCTGCAGCGACGCCGTGTCGACCTGCACGATCACCGTCCTGCGCAGGATCGGCCGATGGTTCGCGCCGAGCGCGATCAGCGTGGTCGTGCCGGCCTTCTTGCCGAACACGAACACGGTGCGCGGCGACGGCACCTGGATGTCGGCGATGGTCGGATCGGCGACGAACATCGCGACCGCGGGTTCCGGCAGCGACAGCAGCTCGCCCTTGCCGGTCGCGATCGACAGCGCCGCGCCGGCGTCCGGCGCGCGCGCGCCCTGCGCGAACGCAACGCCGGGCGCGACGAGGCCGGCCAGGCACCAGAGAGCGATCCAGCGAACGATGCGCGCCATGCGTGTTCCCGTCATCCCGTCAAATGCCGGCCGCCGCGCGGCCGGGCCGCTCCGTCGATCCGTCATTGCGGCACCGCCGCCCTCGGCAACTGCGCCGCCGCATCCGCCGCGACATTGCCGCCGCCCTGCAGTGCCGGCATTGCCGGTATCCCAGGCAGGCCGGACGGCAGCGGCGGCAGGCCCGGCGTGCCGCCTCCGCGCGATCCGTCGTCGATCGACGAACCGCGATAGATCACGACCGTGTTGCCCTGTCCCGTCGGCCGCGCGCCGCCGTCCGCCCGGGCGGACGGCGCCCGCGAGGCCTCGCGGGCCGCGCGCGACACGTCGCCCGCCCACACCGGCTGCGTATCCGGCTCCTGCTCGTCACCGCCCGCCGGTTGCCGCCGGTCGCTGGTCGCGAAGCTGCGCAGCGCGAGCGACAGCGAGCCGAGGCGCGTCGCGACCAGCACGACCTGCGCGGTGCGCGGCGCGACCTCGAGCGTGACCGTGCGTGCGCGCGCCGTCGCGTCCGGCGCGCTCGCGGGCGCCTTCGCGCGCTGGAATTCCGAGCCGACCGCGAGCACGCGCGCGCGCCGCACGACCGTCTCCGCTTCGAAGGTGCCGGGCGACGTCGCCGAGCCGCCGATCTGCTGCGTGAGCACCACGTCGACGAAGTCGCCCGGCTGGATCAGCCCCGCGTTGCCCGATACGTCGTCGACCGGCACCGAGATCGCGCGCATGCCGGGCTGCAGCGCGGCCGCGAGAAAATCCGGCGCGTCGGCCGGAATCACGTTGTCCGTGCGGATCGGCGTGCCGGCGCCGACGCGGTTGCGCAGCAGTGCGCCCTTCAGATCGGCGCCCGGCTGCGACTCGACGAATGCGCCCGCCGGCACCTGCGCGCGCGGCATGCGCTTCCAGCCGAGATCGTTGTCGCGCAGCAGCAGCCCTTCCGGCAGATCGGCGGCCGCGACGCGCACGCGCGCCTGGTCCGCTTCGCCGGGTGCCGACGGCGTCGACGCGGCGACGTACAGTTCGCGCAGGATGAACGCGCCGATTCCGGCGGCGACGATCAGCATGGCCATTCTCAGAGGTTTGGGCATGGCGGCGTGCGTCCCCCGGCTAGGTAAGCGAAACCGCGTGCGGAAACGGCGCCCAGACGGCCAGCGCGCCGCCGAGCGCGAGCGCGACGCCGTACGGCATGCCGCGCGCGGCGGCCGCGCGGGCGGGCACGGCGCGCCGCTGCCG
>NZ_JAOTQT010000054.1:0-3378 GCF_025685725.1 Burkholderia sp. BKH01
CATTGGCGATTGAGCCAGTCAGAGTGATATGAGTAACACCATATCGGCTGTCGTTCTTTAACAATCTGGAAGAAGCAAGTAATTTGGATAGCGGAAGCGTCTTGAGATGGACGTGAAAGTTATCCGGGTTGTGATTGTATCGATGTATCTCAAGATGATTCGAACTCTAAGTTTGACTCAATTGGAATACGGCACAACGCGAGAACTCAACCTGTAGCGACTGTCGAAGAGACAGACTCGTTATAGGGTCAAGCGAACAAGTGCATGTGGTGGATGCCTTGGCGATCACAGGCGATGAAGGACGCGGTAGCCTGCGAAAAGCTACGGGGAGCTGGCAAACGAGCTTTGATCCGTAGATGTCCGAATGGGGAAACCCACTCCTTTTGGAGTATCCATGGCTGAATACATAGGCCATGTGAAGCGAACGCGGTGAACTGAAACATCTAAGTAACCGCAGGAAAAGAAATCAACCGAGATTCCCAAAGTAGTGGCGAGCGAAATGGGATGAGCCTTGCACTCTTTATTTGTATTGTTAGCCGAACGCTCTGGAAAGTGCGGCCATAGCAGGTGATAGCCCTGTAGGCGAAAACAGTATGAAAGAACTAGGTGTGCGACAAGTAGGGCGGGACACGTGAAATCCTGTCTGAAGATGGGGGGACCATCCTCCAAGGCTAAATACTCGTGATCGACCGATAGTGAACCAGTACCGTGAGGGAAAGGCGAAAAGAACCCCGGGAGGGGAGTGAAATAGATCCTGAAACCGCATGCATACAAACAGTCGGAGCCTCGCAAGGGGTGACGGCGTACCTTTTGTATAATGGGTCAGCGACTTACGTTCAGTAGCAAGCTTAACCGTATAGGGCAGGCGTAGCGAAAGCGAGTCCGAATAGGGCGTTCAGTTGCTGGGCGTAGACCCGAAACCAAGTGATCTATCCATGGCCAGGATGAAGGTGCGGTAACACGTACTGGAGGTCCGAACCCACTAACGTTGAAAAGTTAGGGGATGAGCTGTGGATAGGGGTGAAAGGCTAAACAAACTTGGAAATAGCTGGTTCTCTCCGAAAACTATTTAGGTAGTGCCTCGTGTCTCACCTTCGGGGGTAGAGCACTGTCATGGTTGGGGGGTCTATTGCAGATTACCCCGCCATAGCAAACTCCGAATACCGAAGAGTGCAATCACGGGAGACAGACATCGGGTGCTAACGTCCGGTGTCAAGAGGGAAACAACCCAGACCGCCAGCTAAGGTCCCCAAATATAGCTAAGTGGGAAACGAAGTGGGAAGGCTAAAACAGTCAGGAGGTTGGCTTAGAAGCAGCCACCCTTTAAAGAAAGCGTAATAGCTCACTGATCGAGTCGTCCTGCGCGGAAGATGTAACGGGGCTAAGCTATATACCGAAGCTGCGGATGCGAGCTTTGCTCGCATGGTAGGAGAGCGTTCCGTAAGCCTGCGAAGGTGCGTTGAAAAGCGTGCTGGAGGTATCGGAAGTGCGAATGCTGACATGAGTAGCGATAAAGGGGGTGAAAGGCCCCCTCGCCGTAAGCCCAAGGTTTCCTACGCAACGTTCATCGGCGTAGGGTGAGTCGGCCCCTAAGGCGAGGCAGAAATGCGTAGCTGATGGGAAGCAGGTCAATATTCCTGCACCATTGTTAGATGCGATGGGGGGACGGATCGCGGAAGGTTGTCCGGGTGTTGGAAGTCCCGGTCGCTGCATTGGAGAAGGCGCTTAGGCAAATCCGGGCGCGGAATTCAAGGGTGTGGCGCGAGCTCCTTAGGGAGCGAAGCAATTGGAAGTGGTTCCAAGAAAAGCCTCTAAGCTTCAGTCTAACGATGACCGTACCGCAAACCGACACAGGTGGGCGAGATGAGTATTCTAAGGCGCTTGAGAGAACTCGGGAGAAGGAACTCGGCAAATTGGTACCGTAACTTCGGGATAAGGTACGCCCTTGTAGCTTGATGCGCCTGCGCGCAAAGGGTGAAGGGGTTGCAATAAACTGGTGGCTGCGACTGTTTAATAAAAACACAGCACTCTGCAAACACGAAAGTGGACGTATAGGGTGTGACGCCTGCCCGGTGCCGGAAGATTAAATGATGGGGTGCAAGCTCTTGATTGAAGTCCCGGTAAACGGCGGCCGTAACTATAACGGTCCTAAGGTAGCGAAATTCCTTGTCGGGTAAGTTCCGACCTGCACGAATGGCGTAACGATGGCCACACTGTCTCCTCCCGAGACTCAGCGAAGTTGAAGTGTTTGTGATGATGCAATCTACCCGCGGCTAGACGGAAAGACCCCATGAACCTTTACTGTAGCTTTGCATTGGACTTTGAACCGATCTGTGTAGGATAGGTGGGAGGCTATGAAACCGGAACGCTAGTTTCGGTGGAGCCGTCCTTGAAATACCACCCTGGTTTGTTTGAGGTTCTAACCTTGGCCCGTGATCCGGGTCGGGGACAGTGCATGGTAGGCAGTTTGACTGGGGCGGTCTCCTCCCAAAGCGTAACGGAGGAGTACGAAGGTACGCTAGGTACGGTCGGAAATCGTGCTGATAGTGCAATGGCATAAGCGTGCTTAACTGCGAGACCGACAAGTCGAGCAGGTGCGAAAGCAGGTCATAGTGATCCGGTGGTTCTGTATGGAAGGGCCATCGCTCAACGGATAAAAGGTACTCTGGGGATAACAGGCTGATACCGCCCAAGAGTTCATATCGACGGCGGTGTTTGGCACCTCGATGTCGGCTCATCTCATCCTGGGGCTGTAGCCGGTCCCAAGGGTATGGCTGTTCGCCATTTAAAGAGGTACGTGAGCTGGGTTTAAAACGTCGTGAGACAGTTTGGTCCCTATCTGCCGTGGGCGTTGGATATTTGAAGGGGGCTGCTCCTAGTACGAGAGGACCGGAGTGGACGAACCTCTGGTGTACCGGTTGTCACGCCAGTGGCATCGCCGGGTAGCTATGTTCGGAAGAGATAACCGCTGAAAGCATCTAAGCGGGAAACTCGCCTTAAGATGAGATATCCCTGGGGACTAGATCCCCTTGAAGGGTCGTTCGAGACCAGGACGTTGATAGGT
Source organism: Burkholderia sp. BKH01 (assembly GCF_025685725.1). NCBI lineage: Bacteria > Pseudomonadati > Pseudomonadota > Betaproteobacteria > Burkholderiales > Burkholderiaceae > Burkholderia > Burkholderia sp. BKH01. The sequence continues at coordinate 3,065 of NZ_JAOTQT010000054.1, forward strand.
CAGGTGTGTAAGCGCAGTAATGCGTTCAGCTAACTGATACTAATTGCCCGTAAGGCTTGATCCTATAACAAGTCTGTCTCGCGCTGATTACAGCGCGTCGGACGGGTTGGATTCTCGTGTGTGATACACACAACCTAAATTACTGCTTCTTCCCAGATTGGTTCTGTTGGCCACGCCAGCAGAACAACCCTCTTTGCCTGATGACCATAGCGAGTCGGTCCCACCCCTTCCCATCCCGAACAGGACCGTGAAACGACTCTACGCCGATGATAGTGCGGATTCCCGTGTGAAAGTAGGTAATCGTCAGGCTCCCT